>JANYFM010000095.1 GCA_025362655.1 Hyphomicrobiales bacterium
ATCGGCGTGGCCCGCGCGCCGGTGGCCGGATCGGGCGATGCGCCGGCGTGGATCGCGAGTGTCGCGAAGCCGGGTTCCTGTTGGGCAGCGTCTGTCATGGGATTTACTCATGGTGAAGGTAAGTCCGGTCTAGTCAATCACGGCGTTGTCTGCAACACTCGCGCAAAAGCCCGGAGAAAAACGCATGCGCTACCTCGCCCTGATACTCGCGGCAGCGGGCGCGCTGTTGTTCGGCGGGCTGGCGCTGGCCGGGCATGGCTGGGCGGTATGGCTGGCAATTGTTGGCGCGGGCCTCACCGCCGTGGGTGTGTTCGACATGCTGCAAACCCGCCATTCCCTGCGGCGCAATTATCCCATCCTCGCCAATCTGCGTTTCATGCTGGAGGAGGTGCGCCCGGAAATCCGCCAGTATTTTTTGGAAAGTGAGCTGGACGGGCGCCCGTTCAACCGCTCGCAGCGGGCCATCGTTTACCAGCGCGCTAAATCGCAGCTGGATAAGCGCCCCTTCGGCACGCAGGAGGATGTCTACGCCGCGCAATACGAATGGCTCAGCCATTCCATGGCGCCCGCGGCGGTTGGGTCGCACGATTTCCGCATCAAAGTGGGCGGCCCCGATTGCGCCCAGCCCTATTCGATTTCCCTGTTCAATATATCCGCCATGAGCTTTGGCTCGCTTTCCGCCAATGCCATCCGCGCGCTCAATAAGGGCGCAAAGCTGGGCGGCTTTGCCCATGACACCGGCGAGGGCGGCTACAGCGTCCATCACCGCGAAAACGGCGGCGATATCATCTGGGAACTGGGCAGCGGCTACTTCGGCTGCCGCAACGCCGACGGCACATTCAACGATGAAAAATTCGCCGCCGCGGCGGTCAATCCGCAAATCAAAATGATTGAAATCAAGCTCTCCCAAGGCGCCAAGCCCGGCCATGGCGGCGTGTTGCCGGCGGCGAAAGTCTCGGCTGAGATCGCCGCCGCGCGCGGCGTGCCTCAAGGCGTCGATTGCATCTCGCCGGCCCGGCACAGCGCATTCCTGACGCCGGTTGAGATGATGCGCTTTATTGCCCGCCTTCGCGGGCTCTGCGGCGGCAAGCCCGTGGGCTTCAAGCTCTGCATCGGCCACAAATCCGAATTCATGGCCCTGTGCAAAGCCATGATCGAGACCGGCATTTCGCCCGATTTCATTGTGATCGACGGCAAGGAGGGCGGCACCGGCGCCGCGCCGCTGGAATTCACCGATCATCTGGGAACGCCGCTGCGCGAGGGCCTCGTCTTCGCCCACAACTGCCTCGTCGGCGCGGGCCTTCGGGAGCGCGTGCGCATCGGCGCGTCGGGCCGCATCATCACCGCTTTCGACATGGTCTGCGTGCTGGCGCTGGGCGCCGACTGGTGCAACAGCGCGCGCGGGTTCATGTTCGCGCTGGGCTGCGTGCAATCCTTGTCCTGCCACACCGACAAATGCCCGACAGGCGTCGCGACGCAGGATCCGCTCCGCCAAAAAGCGCTGGTCGTCGAGGACAAAGCCGCGCGTGTCAGTAATTTCCACGACAGCACGCTGGAGGCGCTGGCCGAGCTGATCGCCGCCGCCGGCGTCACCCATCCCGCCGACATTACGCGCGAGCGCATCATGAAGCGGCTGTCCGCCTCGCAGGTGCAGAGTTTCGACGAATTGTATCCGGAGCTAAAGCCGGGCGAATTGCTGCGCGGCGGCGACGGCGCCTATGGGCGGCTGTGGGCCATGGCGGACGCGGAGAGTTTTGCGCCGCGGGCGCTCGTGTGAGCTATCACCGCCTGTCAATCGTAAATTTCTGAAACCCCTTGGACATCACCGGCTTCTTGGACGAAATGATCCGCGAATTGACGCCGGTCCAGCCGATCTCGCCGGACAAACGCCCGTATTCGATTTTCGGGCAGCGGTTCATGATGACGGTCACGCCCTTCGATTCCGCCCGCGCGGCGGCCTCGTCATTGCGCACGGTGAGCTGCATCCAGATGACCTTCGGCAGGGGATCCAGCGCCAGCGCCTCATCGACAATGCCGTCGGCGGCTTGCGAATTGCGGAAAATCTCCACCATATCCATGGGTTCGGGGATATCAGCGAGGCGCGCATAAACTTTGGCGCCGAGAATGTCTTTGCCCGCGAGGCCGGGGTTTACAGGGAACATGCGGTAATTGCGGCCCAGCAGATATTTCAGCACGAAATACGAGGGGCGGTTGTCATTGCCCGAGGCGCCGACCAGCGCGATGGTTTTCGTGGCTTTGAGAATGCCGCGGATCAATTCATCGGAATAGGAATCATGATTCATGGGAGCGCCGGGAATGAATTTCACTCCTCCTGCCATTTTGGCCGGCGCTTGTCGATAAAGGCGCCGATGCCCTCGCGCGAATCCGCGCGCAGCAGGCCCTCCACCATGGCCGCCCCGGCAATCGCATAGGCGCTGGCGATGTCCTGCCCGATTTGCCGGTAAAACGTCTGCTTGCCGCTTTGGATGGTTGCGCTTGGCTTTTCAGCGATGCGCCGCGCCAGAGCCTGGGCCCCGCTGAGCGCCTTGCCGGCGGGAACCACGCTGTTCACGAGGCCGATGCGAAAGGCCTCGTCGGCGCCCAGCATATCGCCGGTCAGCAACATGCTCATCGCATGTTTGCGGGCGACGTTTCGCGTCAGCGCCACTGCCGGCGTCGAGCAGAACAGGCCAATATCGACACCGGGCGTGCAGAACTTCGAAGATTGCCCGGCGATGGCGAGATCGCATGCGGCGACAAGCTGGCAGCCCGCCGCGCTGGCGACACCCTCGACCGCGGCGATCACCGGCTGGGGCAGGGCGGATAGCGCTTGCATCACCTGCGAGCAGCGCAGCATTGTCTCCTCGAAAAAAGCGCGGCCGCCGTCAGCGTTGGCGCGCGCCGCCGTCAGTTCGCGCAAATCATGACCGGCGCAGAAGGCCGGACCCTCGCCGGCCAGCACCACACAGCGAACCTCTTTGTCGTCCGCGATCCGCGTCAGCGCCCGCTCGAAGGCATCGATCATCGCCAGCGACAACGCGTTGCGCGCGTTTGGCCGGTTCATGCGCAGGGTGACGACGCCGCCCGGCCCGATCTGCGCGTTGAGAAGGGAGGCCGCGGCTTGCGGAGGATTTTCGGCGGCTGCCATGGGCGGGGGTTCCGTGTGCGGTTTGCGGCGCATACATAACAGAGCGCGCCGCCGGGCGCGATCACACGCCCAGATATTGCGCTTTGGTTTCAGCATCCGCCGCCAGCTCCGCGGGAAGGCACTGGTGAACCACCCGGCCCTTGGCGACGATGTAAACGCGGTCGGCGTATTTGAGCACGAAGGCCAGCTGCTGCTCGACAAGCAGCACGGACGTGCCCTCCTGCTTCAGCGCGCCGACGATCCGCCCGAGCTCGCGCACCATCAACGGGGCCAATCCCTCCGTCGGCTCGTCCATCAGCATCAGCCGGGGATTGCCGACCAGCGCCCGGCCCGTGGCGAGCATTTCCTGTTCGCCGCCGCTAAGCTTGGCGCCGGACTGATCGAGCCGCTCGGCGAGATTGGGAAACATTTGCAGCATTTTTTCGAAAGTCCACGCTCCCCCCGCTCCGCGCCGCGCCGTGACCTGCAAATGCTCGCGCACGGAGAGCGAGGGAAACACCCGCCGGCCCTGCGGCACATAGCCGATGCCGAGCCGCGCGATGGCATGGGTGGCCATGCCGGAGATATCGTTGCCATCAAACAGAATGCGCCCGCTTTTGGCCGGCGTCAGGCCCATGATCGAGCGCATCAGCGTGGATTTGCCGACGCCGTTGCGCCCCATCACGCCGACGATTTCGCCCGGCCGCACTTCCAGCGACAGCCCCTGCAGAACCTGGCTCATTCCGTAGTTGGTGTGAATGTCCTCAACCCTAAGCATCGGTTTCTTCCACGCCGAGGTAGATGTCGCTGACCTCTTTGTTGCCGCGGATGGCAATTTCGTCGCCCTCGGCGATGATCCGCCCCTGGTGCATGACGGCGATACGGTCGGCGATTTCGAAGGCCACATCCATATCGTGCTCGATCATCAATATGGTCATGCCGCGCGGCAGTTTGCGCACCATTTCGACAACACGGAGCGTTTCCGCCGGCGAGAGGCCCGCCGTCGGCTCGTCGAGCAGCAGCAGCCGCGGCTCGCCCGACAGCGCCATCACCACCTCAACCTGGCGCTGTTCCCCATAGGAAAGATTGCGCACCAGCGTGTCGCCGGCCGCGCTCAGGCCCCAGGTGTCCAGCAAGCCGCGCGCCCGCGCTTGAATGCCGCTGTATCCCTCCAATGGCCGGATGAAGCGGAAGGTCAGCTTATCCGCGCCGCAGACCGCCAGCAGGATATTTTCAAGCACCGTCAGATTGGCGAAGAGATTGGTGATCTGAAACGTCCGCGCCACGCCCAGCCGCGCCCGCGCGTCCGGCGCCAGCCGCGTAATATCCGCGCCGAACAGCTTGATAGAGCCTGAAGTGGCGATGATATTGCCTGAAATCGTGTGAAACAACGTCGTCTTGCCCGCGCCGTTGGGACCGAGCAGCACCATCCGCTCGCCCTCTTCAAGGCTCAGCGACACTCCGCGGAGCGCATGCACCCCGCCGAAATTCTTGGCGGCGTTTTGGACCTCCAGCGCGCTCATCGTTGCTTTTTCCGGGCGGTATATTCTTTGTAAAGACCGATAATTCCGCGCGGCGCGTAGAGCGTCGTCGCCACATAGATGATGCCGAGGATCAGCAGCCAGCGCTGTGTCTGCGAGCTGATGAAATCCTCAAGAAATATGATCAGCGCCGCGCCGATGGCGGGGCCCAGCAGCGTGCCGACGCCGCCCAGAATGACCATGATCAGCGCCTCGGCGGAGACCACCACATGGAGGAAATCGGGACTGACGAAACGGTTGTGGTAAACATAGAGGCATCCCGCGAGGCCCGCGAAGCCCGCGGCAATGACGAAAGCCGTGAACTGATGGCGCCAGACGTTGAAGCCGAGGGCCTGCATCCGCGTCTCGCTTTCGCGGATGCCGCGCAAAGCCCGGCCGAAGGGCGAGCGGACGATGGCGGCGAGCAGCAGCGCCGAGATGCCCGTGAACAGCAGCACAAAATAGAAAAACGCCGTCTCTCCCGCCAGCGAAATGAAGTACACCGGCCTCGGTATGCCCGGCAGGCCGTCGTCGCCCCCCGTAAGCGTGCGCCAGCCAAAAGCGATGCCCCACACGACCTGCGCCAGCGCCAGCGTGATCATCAGCAAATAACTTCCGCGCGCCCGCAGCGCCAGCGCCGCAAACAGGGCTCCGCCCGCCGTCGCGGCAAGCACGCCCGCGGGAAATGCGATCCACTCGCTGACGTGCGCCCGCACAATCAGCAGCCCAACGGTGTAGGCGCCCAGCCCGAAAAACGCCGCGTGCCCGAGCGAAGCGAGGCCGGCATAGCCGACCATCAGATCAAGGCTCATGGCGAACAGCGCGAAAATCATCATCTTGGTCACGAGGCCGAGATAATAGGATGGCAGCAGCGCCGGCAGAACCGCGAAAGCCGCGGCGCCAATGAGAGCGATAAGAAGCGCGCGGCCCATCATGCCCTCCCAAACAGGCCCGTCGGCCTGAATGAGAGAATGATCGCCATCGGCACGAAAATGGTGAACAGCGCGAATTCGGGAAAGAACACTTTGCCGAAATTATCGAGCAATCCGATCAGCAGTCCGCCGACGAGCGCGCCGCGCAGGCTGCCGAGCCCGCCGACAATCACGACAACGAAAGCCAGCAGCATCACCTCGAAATCAGCGCCGGGGCTCGCGCCGATGATCGGCCCGCCCAACACGCCGCCCAGCGCCGCGAGAAAGGCGCCCAGCGAAAACACCAGCGTGAACAGCAGGGACACATCAATGCCCATGGCGCGCGCGATTTCCGCGTCATCGACGCCCGCGCGCAGCATCGCGCCGATGCGCGTGTGCTCCTGAAGGCCCCACAGCGCCGCTGCGATGACAAGCCCGATGGCGATCAGAAACAGCCGGTAAAGCGGATAGCTCGACCCGCCGATGGAAATCGAGGAGGCGAGCGGGACGGGCTTGGGCAGCAGCACGGGGTCGCCGCCCCATATCCACAGGCACAGGTCCGCGAAAATGAACAGAAAGCCGAATGTCAGCAGCGTCTGCGGCAATTCGTCGAGATGAAAACGCCGCAGGAAAAACCGCTCCATAATGGCGCCCAGCCCCGCCACCAGCAGCGGCGCGGCAACCGCCGCCAGCGCGAAACTGCCGGTCTTCGCCACGATGGTCGAACCGGCATAGGCGCCGATGAGATAATACGAGCCGTGCGTCAGGTTCAGTATTTTCATCAGCCCGTAGATCAGCGACAGGCCGGCGGCCAGCAGGAACAGCAGCATCCCGAAAGACACGCCGTTGAGCGTGTGGATCACCCAGATCATCGCCGTGATTCCCGCCCGCGCTATTTCTTTTCGAGTACCTTGGCGCAGTTTGTCGTCGAGCCCTTAAGCTCCGCATAGCGGTACTTGTAGGATTCGAATTCCTCCAGGCTGAACGGCCAGAACTGATCAACGTTTTCATAGGACGCGATGGGAACATTGACGTAGTCATTGCCGGCCTTTTCGGTCCGGCGCACATACATGGCCTGGATCACCTGGCCGTATTTATCGACGGACAGGTCGCCCTTCGCGGAGGCGAATTTCACCCCCTTCATCGCCGCGATGAATTTTTCGGTGTCTTCGACTTTGCCGCCGACAGCTTTGGCGGCCTCCGCGATGCCCTTGGCGCCGGCCCATCCGTCGGGTCCGTTGTCGCTGGGAAGGCGCTTGTTGCGCTCCACATAGGCTTTGACGAAACGCTCATTCTCCGGCGTTTTGATCATCGGCGTGTAATGCAGGGTCGAATAGATGCCGAGAGCCGCATCGCCGAGCTGCGGCAGGTTGGGCTCGTAAACCGCCTGGCCGAAAATATCCATCATTGGGTATTTGTCTTTCAGCCCCAGTTCGACGAATTGTTTGACGAAGCGCAGCCCGCCCGCGCCCGGCAGAAAGGTGACAACAGCTTCGGCGCTTCGGTCGAGATTGGTGATATAAGGGCCGTAATCATTGGTGGTCAGCGGGGGATACTGCTCCTGCGTGATCGTGCCGCCCAGTTTGCAGAACGCCTGGGCGAAGCCGCCGATCGTGTCGAAGCCGCCGGCGAAATCGGAGGTGATGGTGGCGACTTTCCGCCAGCCCTGCTTGTAAATAAACGCGGCGGCCGCCGCCGACGGCGTGCGCCCGTTCTGCGAGAAGCGGACCAGCGTCGGGTTGAACAGCGGGCCGGGGATGGTCAATTCGTTGGCGCCGCCGTCGGCATTGATGATCATCGGTATTTTTTTGTCGCGGGCGTATTCGCTGACCGCCAGCGTCACCGCGGACGAGACAAAGCCCGCGAGCATTTGCACTTTGTCGCTCTCAACGAGCTTGCGCGCCTTGGTCAGGCCGACGTCGGGCTTGCCTTGGTCATCCTCGACAATCAGCTGGATTTTGCGGCCCGCGATCTCGTTGCCGATTTCGTCGAAATACATGCGCATCCCCGCCAACGCGTCCTCGCCGTTGGCGGTGAAGGTTCCCGATGTCGGCACGATCACGCCGATTTTTATCGGCGGCTGCTGGGCCCGCGCATCCGCCGCCGCCAACGCCAAAGGCGCGGCAAGGGCCGCGGCGATCAGGGTTGTTGCGCCGCGCTTGTTCCGGGCCGGCTTGAGCCAAGCAAGATTTGCCATCGCTGTTTTTCCCCCTTAAGCCCGGGCCTCGCCCCGGTCCGCGCTTGTTCCGCGCGCCAAAAGAAACGATAAGGGTTTTTCTCCCTGTGGCAACCCTGGCGCCGGCGGATTTCCGGGCCGGGATTTTGAGATGCGGCGGAATTGTGGTAATTTATGCGGTAGTGTTCTCGAGTGAACCGCCGCTCCGGCTCTTGGGCTGGGACCCTCCCGCCCCCCGGAATCACCGTGCAAGCCGGCGGGGGCGGTTGTGAAATTCCAAATCCCGCCGCCAGGAGAGCGCGCCATGTCCGCGATAATTCCGCCTTCCGGAGAAGACAGCTTTGCCATTGAGCCGCAAAATCTTGCCCTTCTGGACCGGCTGTTGCGCACCGGCGCGGCGGAGCCGGCGCTCGAACTGTCCATCGGGGCTGACAGAGTGGTGTTCGTCAACGCCCGGGTTCTGGATTTGCTGTGCCTGCCTTCGGTGAATGGCGTCGAACTGATTTCCGTCCGCCTCGATTATGCCTCGCGCTCCCTCGGGCAGAGCTCGTCCGGCGGCGCGGGTGCTTCCAGGGGCAATCCCTTTCTCGCGCCTGTCGGCGACGGGTCTCTCTTCGCAAAGCTTCAGTCGGATGCCAAGCAAAGGCAGGCCGAAAGGTTTGAAACGATGCAAAAGCTTCAGACGAAGATATTTGAAGTTACCCAAGGCATCACCGTCAATAAAGCGAAGACCGCTGACCGCGCGTTCACACAAATGAGCGGCTATATCAGGCAGTGAAATCAAACGGCTTCATTTGCTGTCCGCGCCGGCCTGTGCTTCAAGCCCATTCCTGCCCGCCAGCACCGGACCCCGCATGACCAGCGCCGCCGCCGTGATGACCCGCGACGAGGTCGAGGTGTTTCTGGCCCGCGAATTCCCGCAGATCGGCATCGGCGAAAATTTCATTCTGGAAGCGGTGGGGCTGATGAGCGCGCGGATGCGGCTTGCAGCCCATGACCGAAACCTGCGCCCGGGCGGCACTATTTCCGGCCCCGCCATGTTCGCGCTGGCCGACGTGACGCTTTATGTGGCGATTCTCGCGCAGATCGGACCGGTGGCGCTGGCGGTGACGACGAATCTCAACATCAATTTTCTTGGCAGGCCGCCGCCGGGCGATCTCGTCTGCGACTGCAAATTGCTGAAACTGGGCAAGCGGCTCGCGGTGGGCGAGGTTTGGCTTCATGCGCCGGGGCGCGATGAGCCGCTCGCCCATGCCACGGGCACCTATTCGATTCCGCCCCGGTGAAATGCCGCGCCGGCTTCTTTATGCTGGCGCGGGGCCCGCTTTTTGATTCGCAGCGCGGCCATACGGGGCGCGCATGATTTCGTTTCCTTTCCGCAGAGCGCATTTCATCGGCATCGCCGGCGTCGGCATGAGCGCGACAGCGACCCTGCTGCGCGATGCCGGCGTCGCGGTGACCGGCTCCGACGAGGCCGTCTACCCGCCGATTTCCGAAGTGCTGCGCGCGGAGAAACTGGATTTTCGCACGCCCTATGCGCCGGCTAATATTCCCGACGGCGCTGACCTCATCGTTATCGGCAAGAATGCCAAGCTGGTGCCGGCGACAAACGCCGAAGTCGCCGAGGCCTTCGCGCGGGCGGGCAGGGGGGAGGCTAAAATCCTCTCTTTCGCCGATGTGCTCGGGCTGCTGTCGGCCGGCCGCGAGGCCATCGTCATGGCCGGCTCCTTTGGCAAGACCACGAGCGTGTCGATGATGGCGCATTGCCTTCATGGCGCCGGCCTCGATCCCTCATGGATGATCGGCGCGGTTCCCTTGTCGCCGCCCGCTGCGGCGCATATCGGGACGGGCGCGCAATTTCTGCTGGAAGGGGACGAGTATCCCTCGTCCAACACCGATGACCGCTCGAAGTTTCTGCATTACAGCCCCGCCCATGTTCTGCTGACGCCGCTGGCGCATGATCACGTCAATGTGTTTCCCACCGTGGGCGAATATCTCGCCCCGTTTGAACAATTGCTGCGGATGGTTCCCGAAGACGGACTGATTGCCGCCTCCACCGGCGGCGAGCTGAGTGCGCGGTTTTTGGAAACACAGACCCGTCCGATTGTCACCTACGGGATTCAGCGCGGCGAATGGCAGGCGGCGGGTATCCTCTGGGGCGGGCGCACCCGCTTCACCCTGACCCATCTCGGCAAACCCGTGACGCGCGTTGAGACCGGGCAGCTCGGGCTGCATAATATAGAAAATATGGTCGGCGTCGGCGCATTCGTTCTGACGCGCGGCCTCGTCAGCGCCGCGCAATATGCCGGCGCCATGGCCTCTTTCCGCGGCATACTGCGCCGCCTCGACCGCAAATCGGAGAAGACCAGCCTGCCCGTTTTCGAAGGGTTCGGCTCCTCCTACGACAAAGCCCGCAGCGCTATCGCCGCGATGCGTCAGCATTTCCCGGAACGCCGCCTGCTCGCGGTTTTCGAGCCGCACACGTTCTCATGGCGCAACCGCGCGACGCTGCACTGGTACGACACAGTTTTTGAAGGCTGCGAAAAAGTTTTCGTTTACGAGCCGGCCTCGCAAGGCGCCGCCACCCACGATCAGATAACGCTGGACGACATCATGGCGCGGCTGCGCGCCGCCGGGGCGGATGTCGTCCCGGTGAGCACGCGCGAAGAGGGCGTCGCCGAAATCGGCAAGGTTTTGGCGGCGAATGACGCGGTGCTGCTTCTCACGTCAGGCAATCTCGGCGGTCTGATTGAGGCGGTTCCGGCGCTGGCGGAGGCGCGCTTTCCGGGTTAGGAGCCGCTCAGCCGGTTTTGGCTGGCCGCGACATCCATGAGGGGCTCGCCTTCCATTTGACATGGGGCCGGTCCCGATGCGGACTGACAGCTCAACTGCAAATCAGTGGTATTATAATACCGCATCAATAATTTCGCTATTTTGTCGGCCTTTTAGGGCAGTTGGTCGCCAAATTATCGTTGACGGGGCATCCCCCGCCCCCTATAGGACGGCTTCGCGGAGCGTTTCGAAAGAACTGCTCAGCCACACAATTCCTAGGAAGTCCCTCCATGTTCGGCAATACCACAGTTACGAAACCCGCTGAGGTCGAGAAGCAGTGGGTGCTGATTGACGCCAGCAATCTGGTCGTCGGCCGGCTCGCCACGCTGATCGCGCTCCGCCTGCGCGGCAAGACCAAAGCCTCCTTCACCCCCCATGTCGATGACGGGGACAATGTCATTGTTGTCAACGCCGACAAAGTGGTGCTGACAGGGCGCAAGCTCAATCAGAAGATGTATTATCACCATACCGGCTTCATCGGCGGCATCAAGGAGCGCTCGGCGCGCTCCATCATGGAAGGGCGCTTTCCCGAGCGAATCGTCGAGAAAGCCGTGCAGCGCATGCTGCCGCGCGGCCCCCTCGGCAGCCAGCAGTTCAGCAATCTGCGGGTCTACAAAGGCGCCGACCATCCACACGCCGCCCAAAACCCCAAAATTCTCGACATCGGCGCCCTGAACGCCAAGAACAAGCGGAGCGCCTGATCATGGCCGAGACCACTCTTTCCTCGCTCGCCGACCTTAAAGCCGCCACCGCCGCGCCCCAGCCCGAAGCGCCGAAATACGTGCAGAAGCTCGATAAGCTCGGCCGCGCCTATGCCACCGGCAAGCGCAAGAACGCGGTCGCCCGCGTCTGGATCCGCCCCGGCTCGGGCAAGATTGTTGTCAACGACCGCGCGCTTGAGGTCTATTTCGCGCGGCCGGTGCTGCGCATGATCCTGCGCCGCCCGCTGGATATCGCCAACCGCGCCACTCAATATGACCTGATGGTCAAAGTGGCCGGCGGCGGCCTTTCCGGCCAAGCCGGCGCGGTGCGCCACGGCCTAGCCAAGGCGCTGACCTATTTTGAGCCGGACTTGCGCCCGGCGCTGAAGCGCGAAGGCTTCCTCACCCGCGATTCCCGCATCGTCGAGCGCAAGAAATACGGCAAGAAGAAAGCCCGCCGCAGCTTCCAGTTCTCGAAGCGCTGATTTTCCGAGGTTTGCAAGGCAGACGGGCCGCCAGAGGGCGGCCCGTTTTGCGTACTGGCGCGGCTTCGCCGGTTAGGAGGCCGCGTTGGGAGTTCTCCAGCCGCTGCCGTGGATCGAGGCGTCCAGCACAACGCAGCGGCGCGGATCGAGTTTCGGCAGCAGCATGACCAGCGCGCCGGCGATCATCCGCGCATGATCCCCTGACATGGCGCCGAATGCGGCAACAGGAATTTCGCCGCCGTCATCGACGACGACTTCGAAAGGCTCCGCGGCGCAAGCGGGTTCGCCGCTGACCAACGCAACCCCCGGAATTCGCGGGCTTGTTCTGAACGTCGTCACCGTGAAGGTTGTCATGATGGTCCCGCGTTCGCGCCCGCCTGATTTCCCCCCGCTTGCGTCCCCGCAGTATTCGCGGTGATATCCGCATCGCAGTCAAATCACGTTTTGCGCGCTTTGCGGCGGGGAGGCCCGCGGCGGGCGCGGATCGTGCCGGAAGGTCGCGGGACCGGGGATCGGGGCATGGACGTGTTGAACGGCCAGACGAGCATTCCGCTGCTGTCGATGCGCGGCATCGTCAAGCGTTTCGGCGCTTTTACCGCCAATGATCATATCGATCTCGACGCGCGCTCAGGCGAGGCCCATGCGTTGATCGGCGAAAACGGCGCGGGCAAATCGACTCTTGTCAAAATGATTTATGGGTTGTTGCAGCCGACCGAAGGCACGATCGCGGTCGCCGGCGAGGAAGTCCGCCTCGCCAGCCCCCGGGAGGCGCGCGCGCGCGGCATCGGCATGGTGTTTCAGCATTTCTCGCTGTTCGACAATTTAACTGTCGCCGAAAATATCGCGCTGGTTCTGCCGCCGCGCGAGGGGATGGCGGGATTGCGGGCGCGCATTGCCGCGGTATCCGAGCGCTATGGCATGCCGCTGGAGCCTGACCGCGAGGTTTGGTCGCTGTCGGCCGGCGAGCGCCAGCGCATCGAAATCGCCCGCTGCCTGCTGGCGGACCCGCGCCTCATCATTCTCGACGAGCCGACCTCTGTGCTGACACCGCAGGAGTCGCTTCGTCTGTTCGAAACCCTGGACCGGCTGAAGGGCGAGGGGCGCGCGCTGCTCTATATCTCGCACAAGCTTGAGGAGGTGCGGCGGCTGTGCGAAAGCGCCACGATACTTCGCTTGGGCAAAAAGGTCGGCGGCTGCGACCCCCGCGCGGAGAGTCCGCGCTCGCTGGCAGCGTTGATGGTGGGCGCGCAGATCGCCGAAATCCGCGCGCCGGGCGAACGCGCTCCCGGGCCGGAGCGGATTGTCGTTGAGAATGTCAGCATCCTCTCCGGTGAAATTCACGGCGTTGGTCTTGATCATGTCTCGCTGAGCGCGCGCGGCGGCGAGGTGGTAGGGATTGCCGGCATCGCGGGCAATGGCCAAGCGGAGTTTTTCGAAATCCTGTCCGGCGAAAGGCTTGCCGGCGGGGATGCCTTTATCCGCATTGATGGCGTGCCTTGCGGCGCTCTCGATATCACCCGGCGGCGCCTCGCGGGGGCGGCTTTCGTGCCGGAAGAGCGCAATGGCCACGCCGCCGCGCCGGAATTTTCCCTGTCGGAAAACCTCGTCCTGTCACGCCACGCGACAGCCGGCATCGTCCGCCGCGGCCTGATTGACTATGACCGCGCGCGGCAACTGGCGCAGGCTGTGATCGCCGCTTTTGATGTGCGCAAGGCCGGGCCGGACCCGGCTGCGCGCACGCTCTCGGGAGGCAATCTGCAAAAATTTGTCATTGGGCGCGAGATACTTTCGCAGCCAGGCGTTCTCGTCGTCAATCAGCCCACCTGGGGCGTCGATGCCGCCGCCTGCGCCGCGATCCGCCAAGCGCTCGTCGATTTGGCGGCGCGCGGCGCGGCGGTTCTGCTGATCAGCCAGGACCTCGATGAGCTCTTCGAAATCTGTGATCGGATCGCCGTCATGCGGCAGGGGCGGCTCTCAGCGCCCTTGGCGGTCCGCGGGACGACGCGCGAGGAGATCGGTCTGCTAATGGCGGGCGCGGCTCCAGGGGAGACGCCATCCCATGCGCATTGACCTGGAGCCGCGCGCTGGCCGTTCGCTGGCGCTCGACATCGGCGCTCCCGCCGGCGCGCTGGCTTTCGCAATCCTGCTCGGCGGCATCGTTGTTTGGCTGCTCGGCAAATCGCCGGCGCAGGCGTTCATGGTCTATTTCGTTCAGCCGCTGATGGAGGGCTGGTCGCTGCAGGAAGTGGCGGTCAAGGCCTGTCCGCTGGTTTTGATCGCTGTGGGCCTGAGCTTTTGCTACCGCGCCAATGTCTGGAACATCGGAGCCGAGGGACAATTCGTCATCGGCGGCCTCTGCGGCGGCTGGCTTGGCGTTGTGACGCACGGCGGCGCCGGGCAGGGCGCGATCGGCGGCTGGTGGATCGTGCCGGCGATGCTGTTGCTAGGCGCCCTCGGCGGCGCGCTATACGCGATGCTGCCCGCGCTGCTGCGGGTTTGGCTCGGCGTGTCGGAAATCCTCACCAGCCTGATGCTGGTCTACATCGCCGAGCTCGGCCTCGACTATCTCGTGCGCGGCGCCCTGCGCGACCCCAAGGGTTTTAACTTTCCGCAGAGCGTCACTTTCGACGACGCGGCGCGCCTGCCGTTTCTCGCCGAGGGCGAACGCCTGCACGCCGGCGTGGCGCTGGCTCTTCTGGCGGTGGCTGCCGCGGCTTTCGTCTTCGCCCGCTCGCGTTTTGGCTTTGAGGTGCGGCTGGTCGGGGAGGCCCCGCGCGCCGCGCGTTTCGCCGGCTTCAGCGACGCGCGGCTGACCATCGCGGTTTTCGCCATTTCGGGCGCCCTCGCGGGCCTCGCGGGCATTTGCGAGGTATCCGGCCAGATCGGCCAGCTCGTGCCGACGATTTCGCCGGGCTATGGTTTCACCGCCATCATCGTTGCCTTTCTGGGGCGGCTGTCGCCGTTCGGCATATTGCTGGCGGGTCTCGTGCTGGCGCTCACCTATATCGGCGGCGAGGCGGCGCAGGTGGCGCTGAAACTGCCCAACGACATGACGCGGGCGTTTCAGGGGATATTGCTGATGTGCGTTCTCATGGCGGACGCGGCCGCGCGCTACAAAATCCGTCTTGTCAGCGGGAGCGGCGCATGAGCCCGCAGGTTTTCGAACTGGTGCTGCTGACCATTGTCACCGCGTCGATGCCGCTGATGATCGCGGCGCTGGGCGAACTCGTCGCCGAGCGCGCCGGCGTGCTCAATCTCGGCGTCGAGGGCATGATGATCATGGGCGCGGCCATCGGCTTCGCCGCGGCCTATCTCAGCGGCTCGCCGTTCATCGGCGCGCTGGCGGGGATCGCCGCGGGCATGGCGATGGCGGCGCTGTTTGGCCTGCTGACCATCGGCCTCGCGATCAATCAGGTCGCCGCCGGGCTGGCGCTGACCATTTTCGGCGTCGGCCTGTCGGGCCTGCTGGGCTCGGACTTTGTCGGACTGAAACGCGAGGGATCGCCGCATCTTTATGTTCCCGGCCTTTCGGATTTGCCGCTGATCGGCAAGCTGGTGTTTGGCGAGGACGGGTTCGTTTACGCCGGCTTTCTTCTCGTCGCGCTTGCCGCGCTGTTTCTAGGCCGGAGCCGCGCCGGCCTCGCGCTGCGCGCCGTCGGCGACAATCCCCATTCCGCTCATGCTCTGGGCCTGCCGGTGCGCCGGACGCGGTTTCTCGCGGTCTTGTTCGGCGGAGCCTGCGCCGGGCTGGCGGGCGCGTATTTGTCGCTCGCTTATACGCCGTTCTGGTCGCCGGGGATGACGGCGGGGCGCGGCTGGATCGCGCTGGCATTGGTGGTTTTCGCGTCCTGGCGGCCGTGGCGCGTCGTGCTGGGCGCGCTGCTGTTTGGCGGGGCGACGGTATTGCAGCTGCACGCGCAGGCGGCCTCTCTGGGCCTGCCGGGCCAGCTTATGTCGGCGGTGCCCTATCTCGCGACGATTCTGGCGCTGATGGCGCTGTCGGCCGGCACGCGCCGCAATGCCGCCGCCCCGGCGGCGCTCGGCCAGACTTTTGTCGCCCCGCGATGAGGCCGCGATTGGCACACGCTTTGCGGCGCGGTAACATCGCTTCCGCTTATTCGGACGATCCAACGGAAAGGAAGATGAGAATGCTAGATTCAACGACAAAACTGGCGCTCGCCGGGGCGATTGCCTTGGGAATGGCCACCGGCGCCATGGCCGCCGACAAGCTGAAAACCGGTTTCGTTTACGTGGGCCCGGTTGGCGATTTCGGCTACTCCTATCAGCATGATCAGGGCCGCATCGCCATGCAAAAGGCGCTCGGCGACGCTGTGGAATCCACTTTTCTGGAGAGCATTCCCGAAAACGACAGCGAGCGTTCCATCGAGCAGCTGGCCCGCACCGGCCATCAACTGATTTTCACGACCTCGTTTGGCTTTATGGAGCCAACCCTCAAAGTCGCCAAGAAATTCCCCAATATCAAATTCGAACACGCCACCGGCTACAAGCGCGCCGACAATGTCGCCACCTATTCCGCCAAATTCCACGAGGGCCGCTACATCATCGGCCAGATCGCCGGCAAAATGACGAAGTCGAATATCATCGGCTATGTCGCCTCCTTTCCGATTCCCGAGGTGGTTTCGGGCATAAATGCCTTCATGCTCGGCGCGCAGTCGGTTAACCCTGGCATAAAGGTCAAGATCGTCTGGGCCAACACATGGTTCGATCCCGGCAAAGAGGCGGACGCGGCGAAAGCGCTGCTTGCCCAGGGCGCTGACATCATCAGCCAGCACACGGATTCGGCGGCGCCGTTGCAGGAGGCTGAAAAGGCCGGCAAACTTGGCTTTGGCCAAGCCTCGGACATGTCGCGCTTCGCCCCCAAAGCCCAGCTCACCTCGATCATCGACGATTGGTCGGGCTATTACACCGGGCGCGTCAAAGCGGCGCTGGACGGCACGTGGAAAGCCACCGACACCTGGGGCGGCCTCGGCGCGAAAATGGTGGTCATGGCGCCCTTCGCCAATATGCCCGACGAGGTGAAGGCAATGGCGCAGCAGACCACCGCTGATATCGCCTCGGGCAAGCTGAACCCCTTCAAATGCCCGGTGCTCGACCAAGCCGGCAAAGCCGCCGAATGCAAAGGCGGCACGGCCCTCGACGACGGCCAGATTCTGGGCATGAACTGGTACGTCAAGGGTATTGACGACAAGGTTCCGCAGTAGCGCGGGCGAAAAATCCTCGGGCTCCGTCCTTGCGGCGGAGCCCGTCGTATTTCAAATAAACCCTTCAGGTCTCATGCCCGATCTTTTTGACCAGCTCGCCTTTGGCCCGCTGACGCTTTCCAACCGCATCATCATGGCGCCGATGACCCGCTCGCGCGCCGATGACCATGGCGCGCCCGGCGAACTGATGGCCGAATATTACGGTCAGCGCGCTTCGGCGGGGCTTATTATTTCAGAGGCGACCTTCATATCGCCTGAGGCCAAAGGCTATTCGCGCACGCCCGGCTTGCACGACAGCGCGCAGATATCGGGCTGGCGCGCGGTGACGAGCGCGGTTCACGCGAAGGGCGGGCGGATTTTCGCGCAGCTTTATCACACCGGGCGCGTTTCGGTGCCGGCGTTCCAGCCCGGCGGCGCGCTGCCGGTCGCGCCATCGGCGATTGCCGCCAAGGGCAAAAATTTCACCGACGGGGGGCCGGTCGATTTTGTTGTGCCGCGCGCTCTGGAGGCCGATGAAATACCGGCCATCGCCGCGCAGTTTGGAGCCGCCGCCAAAAATGCGCTGGAGGCGGGCTTTGACGGCGTCGAGCTGCATGCTGCCTCCGGCTATCTCGTGCATCAGTTTCTCGACGCGTCTATCAACCGCCGAACCGACCGCTACGGCGCCTCAGTCGCCAACCGCCTGCGTTTTGCCCTTGAGGCCATAGACTCCATGATTTCCGCCGCCGGGGCAGTGCGCGTCGGCATAAAAATATCGCCGCGCATCAAATTCAACGACGCCGCCGATCCCGATGCGGAGGCGGTCTATCCCGCCCTTGCGCGTGAGCTATCCGCCCGCGGCATCGCATATCTCCACGGCGGCCGGCAGGCCGGCTACGATGTCCACGCCCACGTCCGCCCGGCTTTCAAAGGCGCGTATTTTGCCGGCTCGGGCTACGATGCAATGACCGCCGCCGCGCTGCTGGCCGCCGGCGGCGCTGACGCCATCGTCTTCGGCAAGCCGTTCATCGCGAATCCCGATTTTCCGCGCCGGCTGCGCAGCGGGCTGGCGCTGGCCGCCGACGATCCCAAGACCCACTACAGCAAGGGGCCGGCGGGCTACACGGATTATCCGGAGGCGATTTGAATCCCGCCGCGCCGGCGGCTCAAAGCAGCTGTTCCCCGGTCACATAGACGAAGGAATACGTCATGCAGGCCTGTCCGGCGACAGCGCGGCCTTCAGCGTTCCTCGCGGTGAATGAATACATGACGGCGCCTTTCGTGCAGTATCCCATCTTGGGCGCGATATTCCGCACATCCGCATAACCCTCTTTCTCAAGGTATTTGCGAAAGTTTTCGGGAGATTGGGGCGGACGGGTTAGTATAAAGGTAATGCCGAACGCGAAGACCGCGAAGCCCCCCAAGGCTTTGAGAGCCGCCAAGGTGTTTTCCAACCTGCCCTCCTCTCCGGCGAAATCGCGCGCGGGGCGCCGCGCGGGAAAGATTGTCGAAATGCAGCTTGTCCCCGACGTGTGAAAACTCCGTCAAGGAAAAGCCGGACGCCGCGCAGGCGCCGCCCGCGCGCTTTAACGAAAAATTAACCGTGCCGCGCCAGCCTTGGGCATGGTCATTCGAACGCGCCTTCGCGCTTTTATGTTTCCGCTGGCGCTTTACGCGGTCTCCGCCGGTGTGGGCGGTTATTTCATCTGGCACGCCGTCAACGGCGAGCGCGGCATGAAAACCCGCGTCGTCAACAAAGCAAAAATCCAGGCGCTCGGCGCGGAACTGGGGGAGCTGCGCCTGGAGCGCGCCTCGCTGGAGCGGCGCGTCGGCATGCTGCAAACCGCCTCGGTCGACCGCGACCTGCTGGATGAGGAGGCGCGCCTGTCACTGGGCCGTTTGCATAAAAACGAACTCGTCGTGCTGCTGCCGGCGCCGGGCGGCAATTAATACCAAGGGCTCTATGGATTGACCTATTGTCAATCCATAGAGTTCCGCGCGTCAGCGCGGGCGCGCGTTCGCGCTTGCCAAAGGTCATGAGTCAAGTCTCATGCCCTTTGGTATAACAGCGCCGCGCTCTTGCGCCGCAACATAAAGGCGGTCCAAAGAAAATCAATTCTTTGGCAAGATGAATATCACGTCCGCCGGCACTCGATTTCGGCGGCGTCTTGGGATAGCTTCGCGCTTGGGGGCCCGAGGGGGCGCCAATCCCGAGGATTCCCATGGCAGGCAGCGCTGCGATTCGTTCCAAACCGGCTTCCGCCAAAACAGCCCCGAAACCCATAGAAAAATCCAGCGCCGGGCCGTTGGAATTCAGCCGGGATCAGGAGCTTTCCGCCTATCGGGAAATGCTCGCCATCCGCCGCTTCGAGGAAAAGGCCGGCCAGCTTTACGGCATGGGCCTGATCGGCGGCTTCTGCCATCTCTACATCGGCCAGGAGGCGGTCGTCATCGGCATGCAGATGGCGATGAAACCGGGCGATCAGGTCATCACCGCCTATCGCGACCACGGGCATATGCTGGCCTGCGGCATGGCCGCGCGCGGCGTCATGGCGGAACTGACCGGGCGCGGCGGCGGCTATTCCCGCGGCAAAGGCGGCTCGATGCACATGTTCTCGAAGGAGAAGCATTTTTACGGCGGCCACGGCATCGTCGGCGCGCAGGTCTCGCTCGGCACCGGGCTGGCCTTCGCCAATCATTACCGCAACAACGGCTCTGTCTCGATGGTCTATTTCGGCGACGGCGCCGCCAATCAGGGACAGGTCTACGAGAGCTTCAACATGGCGGAGCTGTGGAAGCTGCCGGTGGTCTATCTGATCGAGAACAACCGTTACGCCATGGGCACGTCAGTCAGCCGGGCCTCCTCGCAGACGGACTTTTCCAAGCGCGGCCTTGCCCATGGCATTCCCGGCGAGCAGGTCGACGGAATGGATGTGCGCGCCGTGAAGGCGGCGGGCGCGAAGGCGCTCGAATTCGCCCGCTCCGGCAAAGGACCCTACATCCTCGAAATGCAGACTTACCGGTATCGCGGCCACTCCATGTCCGATCCCGCCAAATACCGCTCCAAGGAGGAAGTGCAGAAAATGCGCGAGGAGCATGATCCAATCGAGCAGGTGCGCGGGCGCCTGCTGCGCGGCAAGATCGCCACCGAGGATGATTTGAAGGAAATCGATGCCAAAGTGCGCGCCGTTGTCAACGAGGCCGCCGAATTCGCCAGCCATGATCCCGAGCCCGATCCCTCGGAGCTCTGGACCGACATCACGCTTTAGGGGCAGGGACCGACATAATGGCAATAAACATTCTCATGCCCGCGCTGTCTCCAACCATGGAGCAGGGCAAGCTCTCCAAATGGCTCAAAAAAACCGGCGACAGCATCCGCTCCGGCGACGTCATTGCCGAAATCGAGACGGACAAGGCGACAATGGAGGTCGAGGCCGTCGATGAAGGCGTTTTGGGCTCCATTCTCATTGCCGAAGGCACTGACAATGTCCCGGTCAACACGCCGATCGCGGTGATCCTTGCCGACGGCGAGGATGCCTCCGCCGCCCCCGCGCCAAAGGCCGCCAGCGCGGCTCCAGCGCCGGTCGCCGCGCCCGCCGTGGTCACAGCGCCCGCTGCGCTGCCCGCCGCCAGCGCCCCCGCCTCGTCGGAAATCCCGGCGGGGACGGAAATGATCTCGATGTCCGTGCGCGAGGCCCTGCGGGATGCCATGGCCGAGGAAATGCGCCGCGACGAGACGGTTTTCGTCATGGGCGAGGAGGTTGCTGAATATCAAGGCGCCTACAAGGTCACGCAGGGGCTGCTCGCCGAGTTCGGGCCGCGCCGCGTTATCGACACGCCCATCACCGAGCACGGTTTCGCCGGGCTTGGCGTCGGCGCGGCGATGACGGGCCTGCGCCCGATTGTTGAGTTCATGACCTTCAATTTCGCCATGCAGGCCATCGACCACATCATCAATTCCGCCGCCAAGACGCTATACATGTCCGGCGGCCAGATGGGTTGCCCCATCGTGTTTCGCGGCCCCAACGGCGCGGCCTCCCGCGTCGGCGCCCAGCACAGCCAGGACTATGCCGCCTGGTATTCGGCGGTTCCCGGATTAAAGGTCGTCGCCCCCTATACGGCGGCGGATTACAAAGGCCTGTTGAAGAGCGCCATCCGCGATCCCAACCCGGTGATTTTTCTTGAGAATGAAATTCTCTACGGCCAGAGTTTCGAGGTTCCCAAACTCGATGATTTCACCGTGCCCATCGGCAAGGCCCGCGTTCACCGCGAGGGCCGCCACGTGACCCTGGTGTCCTTCAGCATCGGCATTACCTATTGCATCAAAGCGGCGGACGAACTCGCCAAAGAGGGGATCGAGGCCGAGATCATCGACCTCAGAACCATCCGCCCGATGGACACCGAAACCATCATCGCCTCGGTGAAAAAAACCGGCCGCTGCGTCGCCGTCGAGGAGGGCTACCCGCAATGCGGCGTCACCGCCGAGATCGCCATGCGCGTCATGGAGCACGCCTTCGATTATCTCGACGCTCCCGTGATGCGCGTCACCGGCAAGGATGTGCCGATGCCCTATGCCGCCAATCTCGAAAAGCTGGCCCTGCCGAATGTCGGCGAGGTCATCGCGGCGGCGAAGGCGACGCTTTATCGATGAGCGCCGCCCGCGACACGCGCGCATTCAGGACCTGATTCCGCATGGCCGAGCCCGCCGCCAGGACAGCGACTTACGCGGACATTCTTTCCGCGCCGCCGCGCTTGGTCGCGGAGCTGATCGATGGCGCGCTGGTGACGCATCCCCGGCCCGTGCCGAGGCATGCGGCGGCGGCGTTATCGCTGGGGGGCGAATTGGCGGGCCCCTATCAAAAAGGGCGCGGCGGACCCGGAGGCTGGGTGTTTCTCGTCGAGCCTGAATTGCACTTTGGCCTGAATGTTGTTGTGCCTGACCTCGCGGGCTGGCGGCGCGAGAGGCTGAACACGCTTCCGAAAACCGCGTGGATCGAGACGCCGCCCGACTGGGTTTGCGAAGTGCTTTCACCTGCGACGGAATACTTTGGCCGCGGGCCCAAGCGCCGCATTTACGCGGATGCCGGCGTTCCGCATCTCTGGCTTGTCGATCCCAGGGTTCAGGTTCTCGAAGGCCTCCAGCTGACCGCCGGGCAATGGCTGTTGACGAGGACAGTGGCCGGCGCCGATCCCGTGGCCCTGCCTCCTTTCACCGCGTCGCCCTTTTCCCTCGGCCTGTTGTGGCCGTTCGACGAGCCCATCGATCCCAACGCGCAGCCCAATTCCTGACACCGCCCGAGGACACCCCATGCCCGTCAACATTCTCATGCCCGCCCTGTCTCCCACCATGGAGAAAGGCAATTTGGCGCGCTGGCTGAAAAAAGTCGGCGACAAAATTAAATCCGGCGACGTGCTGGCGGAAATCGAGACCGACAAAGCGACCATGGAGGTGGAAGCCATCGATGAGGGCGTCCTCGCGAAAATCCTCGTTCCCGACGGCACGCAGGATGTGCCCGTCAATCAGCTCATCGCCATCATTGCCGCCGAGGGCGAGGATGCGAAGGCGATTGGCGCCGGGGCAGGGGCGCCGGCCAAAGCTGCGGCTCCCGCCGCTCCGCAAGCCGCCGCGGCGCCTGCTGCTGCCGCCGCGCCCGCGCCGGCCGCTGCCGCCGCCGCCCCATCATCGATGAACG
>JANYFM010000284.1 GCA_025362655.1 Hyphomicrobiales bacterium
TGGAACTGGCGGAGCAACTGGAGCTTGCGAGACTTTCCGCGCGCTTGATGGCTGCGGACCTTGCGGAAGCCGGGATCACCGTCAACTGCCTGCCGGTGCTCGACGTCCCCGTGCCGGGAAGCCATGCCATCGTCGGCGACCGCGCTTATGGGGAGGATGCGGACACAGTGGCGCTGTTCGGGAGGGCGGTCAGCGAGGGCATGATGCAGGGCGGCGTGCTTCCCGTCATGAAACATGTTCCTGGCCACGGACGAGCGGGCGCTGACAGCCATCTTGAACTGCCCGTGGTGAGCGCCAGCCGCGCCAGCCTCGAGGCAAGCGATTTCGCGCCGTTCCGGGCCCTGCGGGATCTGCCGATGGCGATGACCGCGCATGTCGTCTACACCGCGCTGGACCCCGGCCATCCCGCGACAACATCGCCTTATGTTATCAAGGAAGTCATTCGCGGCCTGATCGGCTTTGAGGGCCTGCTGATGAGCGACGATCTCTCCATGAAAGCGCTGGCAGGCGGGTTTGCCGAGCGGGCGCGGGCCGCCTTCGCCGCCGGAGTGGATATCGCCCTCCATTGCAATGGCGACCTTCAAGAGGCGGTCGCTGTCGCCGGCGCTTCCCCGGTTCTGAAAGGGCTGAGCCTTGAACGGGCGGGTGCGGCGCTGGCTTTGCTGGGCCAGCCGGCCCCGGACTTTAATCCTGTGGACGCGCGCGCCCGGATTGACTTGGCACTTGCGGGCGGCGCGTGAGCGGCTAGTCTGCCGGCTGATCAGGTGGTTGTCCGGAGAGTGATTCGTGAGTCGCGAACTGCCGTTTGAAGGCGCCTTCGAGGCGGACGGCGAAGAAGCCGAACCGGCGTTCCTCGTGGATGTCGATGGTTTCGAGGGTCCGCTGGACCTGCTGCTGGAGCTTGCCCGACGCCAAAAGGTCGATCTCGCCAAAATCTCGATCCTCGCCCTTGTCGATCAATACCTTGAATTTGTTGAAGCCGTGCGCAAGGTTCGCCTGGAGCTTGCTGCCGATTATCTCGTCATGGCGGCTTGGCTGGCCTATCTCAAATCGCGTTTGCTGCTGCCTGACCAGCCCAAGGGCGAGGAGCCTCTGGCAGCCGATCTTGCGCTGGCGCTCGCTCATCGCCTGCGCCGGCTGGAGGCAATTCGCGCGGCGGCGGAGAAACTGGTCAACCGCCCCCAAATCGGCCGCGACACTTTTCTTCACGGCGCGCCCGAGGGCATTTCCATCGAGCGCCATTCGAAATTCACCGCGACGATCTACGATCTGCTGACCGCCTATTCCCGGCAGCGCCAGATTCAGGCGCTCTCCCATGTGACCGTCAAGCACCGCGTCGTCTGGTCGATGCCCGAGGCTCGCGCCGCGCTGGAGCGGCTGGCGGGCGTCGCCTTGGAATGGACGGCGATGGATCATTATCTCATCGAATATTGCGTCACGCCGGACTTGCGCAAAACCGTGCGGGCATCGTCGTTTTCAGCCTCGCTGGAAATGGTCCGCGACGGTTCGATCGATATCCGCCAAGACCGCCCATTCTCGCCGCTTTGGATACGAAAACAGATGGGACCGCCGCCCGGCAGCCCGGAAGTTGATGAAAAAGCAGCATAAAACGCGTGTAAACAGGAGCCATCGTGGCTGAAGCCGCCTTATTGTTTGACGAACCCGAGGATCCCGCAATGGACCTCCGGACGGAGGCCCTGCGCGAGGCGGCCCGCATCGCCGAAGCGCTGATCTTTGCCTCGGCTGAGCCCGTCGAGGAGAGCGATATAGGCAAGCGCCTGCCGGATGGCGTCAGCGCCGCCGAGACAATGGCCGCCCTTCGCGAAATTTACTCGGGCCGCGGCATCCAATTAGTGCGGGTTGCCAAACGCTGGACCTTCCGCACCGCGCCGGATTTGGGCTGGCTGCTGTCCCGCGAGAGGACCGAACAGCGCAAACTCTCCCGCGCGGCGCTCGAAACATTGTCGATCATCGCCTACCACCAGCCCACGACCCGGGCCGAAATCGAGGATATCCGCGGCGTCGCGATCTCCAAGGGCACGCTGGACGTGCTCCTTGAAACCGGCTGGGTGCGCCTGCGCGGGCGCCGCCGCGCGCCGGGGCGGCCTGTAACCTATGGATCGACGGACGCTTTCCTGCTGCATTTTGGCTTGGAATCCCTCTCCGATCTGCCCGGACTTGAGGAATTGAAGGGCGCCGGCCTGTTCGACGGGCGCCTGCCGCCCGGCTTTGGCGTGCCCCAGCCCACAGACGATGCGGGCTTAAGCGAGGACGAAGACCCGCTGGAGGATGGCGATAGCGACCTGTTCGACAGCGGGCCCGAGGAGCCCGCCGCCGAAATGCCCGAGCCCTAGGGCTGACCGCGGAAGAAACGCCCACGGAGCCAGATAACCTTAGCCGCGGCTCCACCTTGTTTTTGCCGCGGGAGGCGCATAGGTTCCCCGGTATATTCTGGCTGCGCGCGCGGCCTTCCCGGAGGCGGATATCATGGGTGGTTTTTCGTTGTGGCACTGGATTATTCTGGGCGCCATCGTGCTGTTGCTGTTTGGCGGCAAGGGCAAGATTTCCGATATCATGGGTGACTTCGCCAAGGGCATCAAATCCTTCAAGAAGGGCCTCGCCGACGACGACACCGAAAAGACCGCCGCCGCTGACGCTAAAACACTGGACCAGGCGGCCGCCCCCGTTGTGCAAAAAGCCGCCGACACCGTCCACGCGGACAAGGCCAAAGTCGGCTAAAGCGCCCCGCTTCCGGCACTTTCCCGGGCTGTCGCGGGCTTTGCCGCCCCGGCGCCCCCACGCATCTGACGCAGACCGGCTGAAATGTTCGATATCGACGGCGGCAAGCTTCTTATTCTCGGCGTGATCGCGCTCATCGTGATCAAGCCGAAAGATTTGCCCGGCGTCATGCGCCAAATCGGGGCGACCATCGCGCAATTGCGCCGCATGGCCGGCGAATTTCAAGGCCAGTTCAAAGACGCTTTGCGCGAGGCGGAATTGGATGATCTCAAAAAAGACATGGCGAAAATGACCGACCTCGACGGGCTCGACCCCTTCAGCGAGGTCAAAAACCAGATTGCCAAAACGAAAACCGAGATTGAATCCTCGCTGGAGGCGAACTCCATCGAGCATTCCTTCGCCGAATCCATCGAACCGCCGGCTCCAGTCGTCATCGAGGCTCCCCCGGCGGTTCACGCCCTGGAGGCGGCTGCCGCGGATACGGGTTCCGTCCACGCCGGCCCGCCGGAGCACAGCCCCTCCCGGAGCGGCGCGGCGTCATGACAGCGGGCGTGGTAAAAGACGACGGCGAAGCCGAGATCGAAGCCTCCAAGGCTCCTCTGATGGAGCATTTGATTGAACTGCGCTCGCGGCTGATCAAAGCGGTGGCGGCATTTTTGATCGCCTTCGTGCTGTGCTTTTATTTCTCAAAGCAAATCTTCGATATTCTCACCCTGCCTCTGGTGTGGATCGCCGGGGCGGGCTTTAAGCTTCAATACACGCATCTCCTCGAAAAGTTTTTCACCCAGTTGAAGCTCTCGATGTTTGGGGCCGGCTTCATCGCTTTTCCGATCATCGCGACGCAAATCTATAAATTTGTCGCGCCGGGCCTCTACAAGCACGAGAAGCGCGCCTTTCTGCCCTACCTCATGGCGACGCCGGTTTTCTTCACTCTCGGCGCGCTGCTCGTCTATTTCGCGGTGATGCCCATGCTCATCAATTTTTCGCTGGGCTTTCAGCAGAGCGCCGCCGCCGGCCAGGCGGAAATCGATCTTGTGCCGAAAGTCAGCGAATATTTGTCACTGATAATGACGCTGGTGTTTGCCTTCGGCATCGCCTTCCAGCTTCCGGTCATCCTGACTTTGCTCGGCCATGTCGGCATTATTGATTCAAAATTCCTTAAAGAGAAACGCCGCTTTGCCATCGTCATCATTTCGGCGGTCGCCGCGATCCTGACACCGCCCGACGTGATCAGCATGCTGACGCTGATCGCTCCCATGCTGTTGCTTTATGAGGGCGCTGTGATCGTTGTGCGGATGATCGAGAAGAGGCAGGCGGCAACAACGGCCGCCGGCGTTTAGGGCGCCGCCGATGTCTTTGCGGGACGCTTTCGCCGCGCTGTTGATCGCCATCGTCTGGGGCGCCGGCTTCGTTGCCATGAAAATCGGCGTGCGCGAGGTGCCGCCGATTATGTTCTCCGCTTTGCGCTTCACTCTGGCGGCGTTCCCCGCGGTCTTCTTCATTGCCATGCCGAAGACCAAACCATGGATTGTCATCGCCTATGGCTTCGCCATCGGGGTGATGCAGTTCAGCCTCGTTTTCACGGCGATCAAACTGGGGATGCCCGCCGGCCTGTCGTCGCTGGTCATTCAAAGCCAGGTTTTTTTCACCATTCTCTTCGCTTGGGCGGCAATGGGCGAGAAGCCCGGCGGCGCGCGGATCGCCGGCGGGCTGGTGGCCATGGCCGGCGTGATTGTCATAGCCTCCGAGCGGGCAGGGGGCGCGGAACTGTTCCCGTTCCTGCTGGTCATCGGCGCGGCAATCTCGTGGTCGGCGGGCAATATGATCGGCAAACTCGCGGGCCGCGTCGATATGGTCGGCTTCACCGTCTGGTCGAGTCTCGCGGCGATCGTGCCGCTGTTCGCGCTGTCGATGCTGGTCGAAGGGCCGGCATCGGCCGGCGCCTTTATCCGCCCGGGCTGGCCGAGCTTTGCATCCGCCGTCTTTTTGGCCTGGGTAGCGACTCTCTTTGGCTATTCCATGTGGGCCAACCTGCTCAGCCGCTATCCCGCCGCGATGGTGGCGCCGTTTTCCCTGCTGGTGCCGGTGTTCGGGTTTTTGTCGGCGCAAATTTTCTTCGACGAGCCGACCACCGCACGGGAGTTTTGGGGAGCGCTGCTGGTGCTGGCGGGCCTGACCTGGGTGGTGTTGGGCGCAAAGGCGCTGGCGCGCCTGCGATTGAGTTTTTGAGGCGGGGTCTGCTATGGCGTGTGTTGTTTTTTCTCCCGCAAAAAGCCGGCCGCCATGCATGACATAAAATGGATACGCGACAACGCCGCCGCTTTTGAGGCGGCGCTGGTTTCGCGCAACATGGCGTCCGCGGCGGCCGCGGGACTTGTGGCTGAATTGCTGGGTCTCGACGACGAGCGCCGCCGGATGATCGCGCTTTCGCAGGGCGGCCAGGAGGAGCGCAACCGCCTGTCGAAGGAAATTGGCCAGGCCATGGCAAACAAAGACGCGGCCCTCGCCGAAGCTCTCAAAGCCCGCGTCGCCCAGCTAAAAGACGACATGGAGGGCGCCGCCGGCATGGAGAAATCCGCCATTGCCGCGCTCGATAAAGCTCTGTCGGAGGCGCCGAATATTCCTTTGGCGGAAGTGCCGCATGGCGCCGACGAGCACGGCAATGTCGAGGCGCGCGTCGTTGGCGTGAAACCGGTATTCCCGGCGGGATTCGCGCCGAAAGAGCATTTCGAAATCGGCGAATCCCTTGGCATGATGGATTTTGAGGCCGCCGCCAAAATGTCGGGAGCGCGTTTCGTCGTGCTGAAAGGCGCGCTGGCCCGGCTGGAGCGCGCGCTCGGCCAGTTTATGCTCGATTTGCATGTGGACCAGCACGGCTACACCGAGGTCAACCCGCCGATTTTGGTGCGGGACGAGGCGATGTTCGGGACCGCGCAATTGCCGAAGTTTAGGGAGGATCAGTTTCGCGCGGGGACTGATTTCTGGCTCATCCCCACCGCCGAAGTCCCGCTCACCAATCTCGTGCGCGAATCCATCCTCGACGAAAAACAGCTTCCCATGCGCGTCACCGCGCTGACGCCCTGTTTCCGCGCCGAGGCGGGCGCCGCCGGGCGCGATACGCGCGGCATGATACGACAGCATCAGTTCGCCAAGGTCGAGATGGTTTCGATTGCCGCCCCGGAACAATCGCTTGCCGAGCATGAGCGCATGACCGCCTGCGCCGAAGAGGTGCTGAAACGTCTCGGCCTGCATTTCCGCACGGTCACGCTCTGCACCGGCGACATGGGATTCGCCAGCCAAAAAACCTACGATATCGAGGTATGGCTGCCCGGCCAGAACCGTTTCCGCGAAATATCCTCCTGCTCGGTCTGCGGCGATTTCCAAGCGCGCCGCATGAACGCGCGCTGCCGCCCGGCCGGCGGGAAAGCGACGCGTTTCGTCCACACGCTCAATGGCTCGGGAGTGGCGGTGGGGCGGGCGCTGATCGCGGTGCTGGAGAATTATCAGCAGCCGGATGGCAGCGTTATGATTCCTGAAGCGCTGCGGGCGTATATGGGGGGGATGGAGAAAATCCCCCCGCGCGCCTAGACTGCCGGCATACCGAGAGCCCCGCCCCCTGATGCGCATCCTCATCACCAACGACGACGGCATTCACGCGCATGGGCTGGGCGTGCTGGAGCGCATCGCCCGGCAAATCTCTGACGATGTAACCGTCGTCGCGCCCGAGTTCGATCAGTCCGGGGTCGCCCATTCGCTGTCGCTCAACGATCCCCTGCGGCTGCGCGAAATTTCCGCCTCTCATTTCGCGGTCAAGGGCACGCCGACCGACTGCGTGCTGATGGGTATTCACAAAATCATGGCGGACCGCCGGCCTGATCTGATCCTCTCCGGCGTCAACCACGGCCACAATCTCGCGGAGGACGTATTCTATTCCGGCACCGTGGCGGGCGCGCGCGAGGGGGCGATCCTCGGCATCCCCTCGATGGCGCTTTCGCAGGGCTATGCGCCGGGCATGCGCGAGGGCGTGCAATGGGATTGCGCGGAAACCCTCGCGCCGGCCATCATCAAAAAACTGTTGTCGCATGGCGTGCCCCGCGACCGTCTGTTCAACCTCAATTTTCCCGGCTGCGCGCCTGCTGAAGCAAAGGGCGTCGCGGTCACGGGGCAGGGGCGCCGCGATATGAGCGTCGTCAGCCTGGAGGAGCGTCAGGACGGGCGGATGAAGCCCTATTTCTGGATTCGCTATGGCCGCACACGCGCCATTCCCCCCGGAGGGACCGATCTCGACGCCATATACAATGGCAAAATCTCCATCACGCCGTTGCAGCTCGATCTCACGGATACGGCGCTGCAAAAATCGCTGACAGGGCTGTTTTCGTGAACGGCGCCGAAGCGCTCGGGTTCGCGGCGCCGGATCGCGAGGCGACGATGGCCTTTGTGCTGCGCCTGCGGGCGCGCGGCATCGCCGACACCGCGGTCCTGCGCGCGCTGGAGACCGTGCCGCGCCATCTGTTTGTCCCGCATCTCTATGCCGACCTCGCTTGGCGCGACGTGGCGCTTCCCATCCCCTGCGGCCAGACCATGCCCGAGCCATTTCAGGCGGCGCGGATGATGGAGGCGCTGATGATTGACCCGGGGCACCGCGTCCTCGAAATCGGCTCCGGCTCCGGTTACGCCACCGCAATCCTGGCCAGGCTCGCCGCCGAAGTGGTCTCGTTCGAGCGGTTTCGCACCCTCGCCAGCGAGGCGGCGGCGCGGCTGAAGCAATTGGG
>JANYFM010000322.1 GCA_025362655.1 Hyphomicrobiales bacterium
TTTTACACGACGGAAGTCCCCGGCTTCGGTCCGGATTCCGAGGGCGGAGCCAAGCGCGTGATAGATGATAAAGGCAACAAGGGCAATGCCAACGATGCCGTCATCAAGGCGCTGGCCGATGCCGGCAATATCATCGCGCGCGGGCGGCTGAAACATTCCTACCCGCATTCCTGGCGGTCCAAAAAGCCGGTGATCTTCCGCAACACGCCGCAATGGTTCATTGCGATGGACAAGGGTTTTGAGGTTGGCGGCCATTCAGCATCGCCTGAAAATGCGGGGCCGGCCGGCACGCGCCGGCACAACGCGCCCACTCTGCGCGATATCGCGCTTGCCTCCATCAGGGAAACCCGCTGGGTGCCGCCGTCAGGAGAGAACCGCATCACCGGCATGATCGCGGGCCGGCCCGACTGGGTTGTGTCGCGCCAGCGCGCCTGGGGCGTGCCGATCTGCGTGTTTGTAAAAAAAGGCGGCCATGAAATTTTGCTCGACGATGAGGTCAACGCGCGCATCGCCGATGCCTTTGAGAACGAGGGCGCCGACGCGTGGTACGCTCCCGGCGCCGCCCAGCGTTTTCTGGGCGCCGCGCGCAGCGCCGCGGATTATGATAAAATCGACGACGTGCTCGATGTCTGGTTTGATTCCGGCTGCACCCATGCGTTCACGTTCGGCGATGCCAAAAACTTTCCCGGTCTCCAGGGCATCCACCGCATCCGCGACGGCGGGCGCGACGAGATCATGTATCTTGAGGGCTCGGACCAGCACCGCGGCTGGTTCCATTCCTCCCTGCTGGAGAGCTGCGGCACGCGCGGCCGCGCGCCTTATGATGTCGTGCTGACGCATGGCTTCGTGCTCGACGAGAACGGCCGCAAAATGGCAAAATCGCTTGGTAATGTCGTGGCGCCGCAAGCCATCATCAAGGATTCCGGCGCCGACATTCTGCGCCTGTGGGTTGCGGCGTCGGATTATTCCGACGATCTGCGCATGGGCAAAAACGTGCTCACGAGCTTCTCGGAAACCTACCGCAAGCTGCGCAACAGCCTCCGCTGGATGCTGGGGGCGCTCGGCCATTTCACGCCCGCCGAACGTGTCGCGGCGGCGGACATGCCCGAACTGGAGCGGCTGATGCTGCACCGCCTGGCGGAGATCGACGCGCCGGCGCGCGAAGCCTACGAAAATTTTGACTACAAAAAGATCGTCTCGCTGTTGTCGCAGTTCATGAACACCGATCTTTCCGCCTTCTATTTCGATATCCGCAAAGACACGCTTTATTGCGATCCGCCGTCGAGCCATGCGCGAAAGGCGGCGCTTTCGGCCATCGATATCATCTGCGATGCCGTCTTGAAATGGCTCGCGCCGATTCTCGTTTTCACCTGCGACGAGGCGTGGCGGGAATTCCGCCCCGGCGCCGAGCCATCGATTCATCTGGCGCTGTTTCCCGCCGGCCTTGAAGCTCATCGCGATGATGCGCTGGCCGCCAAATGGCGCCTCATCCGCCACGCGCGCGCGGCTGTCACCGGCGCGCTGGAGCTTGAGCGCGCGCAAAAGCGCCTGGGCTCCTCGCTGGAGGCGGCGCCGGCGGTCTTCATCAGCGATGACACGGTGTACGCCGCCGCGGCCAGCGTCGATTTTGCGGAGGTCTGCATCACCTCGGGCATCCGCGTGGAAAAAGGCGAAGGCCCCGCGGACGCGCTGCGCATTGACGACGTGAAAGGCGTCGCGGTGGTCCCCGCGCGCGCCCCCGGCGTCAAATGCGCGCGCTCGTGGAAATATTTCGATCCCGCGTCGGCGGCGCCAGGTTATCCCGGCGTCACGCCGCGCGATGCGAAGGCCCTGCGCGAGCTTGGCGTTCCCGGACTCTGAGAGCGCCTATTCCGCCGCGCCTTTGGTCACGCGCCATTGCGACAGCAGGGCGCGAAGCGCGGCGGGCTTCAGCGGCTTGTTGAGAACGCGGATGCCTTCTGCCGCCGCCCTTTCGCGCAGCGCGGGCGTGCGGTCGGCGGTGACGAGAACGGCCGGCGCCGCGTCGCCGAACCGCGCGCGCAATTCCGCGATGGCCGCCAAGCCGTCGCCTTCGTCCAAATGAAAATCCGCGATGATGACATCGGGGGCGCGCCCCTGTTCCGCCAGCAGCGCGGCGGCCCCGCCTGAATCGGCGGCCGTGACCACGGCGCAGCCCCAGCCCTCCAGCAGGATTTGCATGCCGTCCAGAATCGACGGCTCATTGTCGATGGCGGCAACCACAAGCCCGTCGAGGATTGCCGGCTGGGCGCGCGCGGCTGGATCGCCCCGCGCCTTCTGTTTCGGCAGCGCGGCGCGCGGCGCCGTGACCGAAAACATCGAGCCCTTGCCTGGCTGCGAGCGCAGGATGATTTCGTGATCCAGCACGCGGCTGACGCGCTCGACAATGGACAGGCCGAGACCCGCCCCGGATGCCGCCTTGACGGCGGGAGCAAGGCGCTCGAACTCCTGAAAAATCTGCTTTTGCATCGCCTGGGGCACGCCGATGCCGGTGTCCCAGATCTGAATTTCCACTTTGAGGCCGCGCCGGCGCGCGCCGACAAGAACCCGCCCTTTCGGCGTGTATTTGACCGCGTTGGAAATCAGGTTTTGCAGCAGGCGGCGCAGCAGCCGCCGGTCCGAGCGCAGGCCGAGCGAGCTTGCCATTATGCGGAAATCGAGGCCGCGCTCGCGCGCCTGCGGCTCAAACTCGATGCGCAGAGGCGCGAACAGGTCCTCGGCGCGAAAGCCCGACAATTCGACTTTCATGGCCCCGGCGTCGAGCTGCGAAATGTCGAGCAGCGCCGTCAGCATTTCCTCCACCGCTTCAAGCGATGCCTCCACGTTGCGGGCAAGCCGGCCCTCTGTGCCGGCGCCGCCGCCGGCCGGAAAGCGCTCCACCAGGCTTGACGCATAGAGGCGAGCGGCATTCAGCGGCTGCAGCAGATCGTGGCTCGCCGCCGCCAGAAAGCGCGTCTTCGAAATATTGGCCTCATCGGCCTCGGCCTTGGCGCGCGCCAGCTCTCCGTTGAGGCGCTCCAGCTCAATCGTGCGCTCGCGCACGCGCTGCTCCAGGGTTTCATTGGTGGCGGCCAGCGCCTCCTCCGCCACGACGGCGCGCGTCACGTCCGTGTAGGTGGTCACCAGCCCGCCGTCGGGCATGCGCGCCGAGCGTATCGCCACCACCCGGCCAGAGGGCTTAAGGCGCAGGCGCGATGGCTCCATTCCGTTGATGAGAAGCTCCAGCCGCGTCGTCACATGTTCATCGATTTCGCCGGAGCCGTAGATGCCGCGCAGGGCGTTGTAGCGGAGCAGCTCATCCAGTCCGATGCCGATGCGGATTTTGTCGGGGGCCAGTTCAAAGAGGTCGCGGAACTCGCGGTTCCAGCCGACGAGGCGAAGGTCTTTGTCAAAAACTGTTATGCCCTGGCGTGCGAAATCGAGCGCGGTTTGCAGCATGTCGCGGTTGCTTTGCAGCGCCGAGGAGGCGTCATCGACAAGTTTCAGCGCGGCATCGCGGGACAGGTTTCTGCGCCGCAAAAGCAGCGACAGAACAAGGCGCGAGGAAGCCGCGCCGATGGCGGAGGCGAGCGTGTGCTCGGCGAAGCGCAGATGATGGATGCCGGCCTCCGCCGCGGGGCTGCGCTCCAGACCGCGCGCGGCGTGAAAATTGTCGAAGGCGCGGCGCGTCGGCTCCGCGCCAAGATAGCGCGCCACAGCCGATTCCACCTCGGCGGAGGTGACGTTGCTGCGCCACAGGCGGAAGCTATGGCCCATTGAGGCGGAATCCGCGCCGACGAAAACGCCGGCCTGCAAACGCTCAATCGGCGTCAGCGCGCGCGTCATCGAAAATCCCGCGAAAGCGAGGATATTGGCGGCGATGCTGACGATGACGCCGTGAACCAGCGGCTCCGCCTCGAAGCCGAAGAGCGCCGTCGGCCGCAGCCATGAGATGCCCATCGGCCCCTGCGCGACGATGAGCGCGATGGTTTGCGAGACGGTGTCGAACGTGGGGAGCAGCAGCGTGTAAACCCAAAGCAGCGCCCCGCAGGCGAGGCCCGCCGCCGCGCCGCGCGCGTTGGCCCGCTTCCAGAACAGGCCGCCGGCAAAGCAAGGGGCGATCTGCGCGATGGCTGCGAAAGACAGCAGGCCGATCGATGCCAGCGCGCGGTCGCTGGAGGTCAGCGCGTAAATCCATGCGAGCGCCAGCAGCAGCACGATCGCGAGACGGCGGATCGTCAGTATCACCGAGGCGGGATTGCCGCCCTCCACCGCGCGGCGGCCGATTTGGCCGCGCAGCAGAACCGGCATGACCAGATCATTGGACACCATGATCGACAGCGCCACGCAGGCCACAATCACCATCGCGGTGGCGGCGGAAAGCCCGCCGATCATGGTGAAAAGCGCGACGATATCCGCGCCCGCCTGCAACGGCAGCGCCAGCACGCTCATGTCGCGGTCGATGGCGCCCTCGGCGAAAACCAGCCGCCCGGCGATGGCCAGCGGCAGGACGAACAGATTGATCAGCACGAGATAGAGCGGGAAAACCCACGCGGCGGTTTTCACATCGCGCTCATCGCGGTTTTCAACGACCGCGACATGAAACTGCCTTGGCAGAAGCAGCACCGCGCAGCCCGACAGAAAAATATTCACCAGCCAAGCCGTGATATCGGGCGGCTGGGACAGCATGGCGCGGATGCCATCGTCGGCCACCGCGCGCGCCGCGAGATCGCCAAGCCCGTCAAACATGCCCCAGGTGACGAAGGCGCCGACGCATAAAAATGCCAGCAGCTTGACCACGGATTCCGCCGCGATGGCCAGCACGAGCCCGTCGTGATGCTCCGTCGCGTCGATATGGCGCGTGCCGAAAGCCATGGCGAAACCCGCAAGGACCAACGCGACCCCCAGCGCCACCGCTCCCGTCGGAGCCGCGCCTGCGATGGCATGGCCGGCTTCGAGCGAGCTCAGCACCGTCGTCAGCGAGTTGGAGATGGCTTTGAGCTGGAGCGCAATATAGGGCACCGCGCCGGTGACCGCGATCAGCGCGACAAGCGCCGCCACCTTTTCCGATTTGCCGTAGCGGGCGGCGGCGAAGTCGGCGACCGATGTGATGTTTTGCGATTTGGCGAGCCGCACCACGCGCAGCACAAGCGGATAACCGAGGCCGATGACCAGGATAGGGCCGATGTAAATAGGCAGGAAATCGAGGCCGTGCAGGGAGGCGATACCGACCGAGCCGAAAAACGTCCACGACGTGCAATAGACCGCCAGCGTCAGCGAATAGATCGCCGGACGCGCGCTTTCCACAACGAAACGCCGTCCGCGGGTGTCGCCGAAATGGGCGACCGCGAACAACGCGCAAAGATACAGAAGCGCGGTCAGGATCACGGCCCAGCCGGCGATCACGGGCATCCTCCAGAGGTTCCAACGGACGCAGCAGTCTAGCACACACCGCGGCGAATTCGAGCGAACACCTGTATACCCTATGAAAAGCGTGGTGTATGACAGGCGGGCTGCCAGCCGGCGGGTCCCATCCAGCGCGGGCCGTGGGACTGTCCGGCGCCACAGTTCAACAGGGGCGGGTCATGCTAAAGGAATTCAAGGATTTCGCGCTTAAAGGCAATGTCGTTGATCTCGCCTTAGGCGTGATCATTGGCGCGGCGTTTGGAAAGATTATTGATTCGCTGGTGAAGGACATCATCATGCCGATCATCGGCATGTTCGGGGACGCGGATTTTTCCAATTATTTCATTCGTCTCTCCAAAGCCGTCACCGCCACCAATCTGGCGGACGCGCAAAAGCAGGGCGCTGTGCTGGCCTGGGGCAGTTTCGTCACCGTTGTCGTCAATTTCATTATCATCGCTTTTGTGCTGTTCCTGATCGTGAAAGCCATCAACAAAATGGAAAAAGAGGCTCCTCCCGCCCCGGCCGCCGCCGCGCCGCCGCCGCCGCGCAGCGAAGTGCTGCTGGAGCAGATCCGCGACGCGCTCGCCAAACGCTGATTGCCGGCGTGACTTCCAACCGCGGCCCGGGCGCCCGCGCGTCCGGGCCGTTTTCGCGGCAGCGCTTGCCCGCCGGCGCATAGCCGGGTTATTGCCCGCGCGATTATGCAATTCCCGCCGGGCGGGCCAATCGTTTTCAGGGACCCGAAGTGAAACCGCCCGTCAGCCATGCGGCAGCGCGCGAAGCCCGGCCCCGCGCCGGAGCGGAGTTTCTCGCGGCGCTGCGCCCGGAGGCGCTGGCGGCGCCCGAAAGCGGCATTGTGGAAGTCTTCAACTATGGGCGGGGGCGCGAGGGGCTCATTCCGCTCTGGGTCGGCGAAGGCGATGTGCCGACGCCGCCGTTTATTTGCGCGGCGGCGCGGCGTTCCCTCGATGCGGGGGAGACGTTTTACACCTTCCAGCGCGGCCTGCCGGAGCTGCGCGAAACCATCGCGCGTTATATGGCCCGGCATTACGGCGCGCCTTTCGCCTCGGCCTCGCCGGCGTTTTCGCCGGAGCGTTTCTTCGTCACCGCCGGCGGCATGCACGCGGTGCAAATCGCGGTGCGGCTGGCGGCGGGCGCGGGCGATGAAATTCTTGTGCCGACGCCGGCCTGGCCGAATTTCGCCGGCGCCCTCGCCATCGCCGGCGCCCGGCCCGTCAGCGTGCCGATGCAAATGCGGGAAACGCCGCGCGGGCCGCAATGGCATCTCGACATGGGGCGAATGGCGGAGGCGGTGACGCCGCGCACCCGCGCCATCGTTGTCAACACGCCCGGCAATCCCGCGGGATGGACGGCGGCCCGCGATGAGCTCGTCTCCATCCTCGCGCTCGCCCGGCGCCATGGCCTGTGGATCATCGCCGATGAGATTTACGGCCGCATTGTTTTCGAAGGCGTCCGCGCCCCCTCGTTCCATGATGTCATGGAGGAGCATGACCGCGTGCTGTTCGCGCAGAGCCTGTCGAAAAACTGGGCGATGACGGGATGGCGCATCGGCTGGCTGGAGGCGCCGCCGGCGCTGGGCCAGGTTATTGAAAATCTAATTCAGTTCTCGACGTCGGGCGTTCCCGCGCCCGCCCAGCGCGCCGCCATTGCGGCGATCACGGACGGCGGGCATTTTTTTAGCTCGCAGCTGGAGCGCATGCGCGAAAGCCGGGACATTGTTTGCGCCGGGCTTGCCGCCACAGGCCGCGCGCGCTTCGCCAAGCCGCCCGGATCGTTCTATCTGTTCTTTGCCCTCGACGGCGTGGAGGACAGCCGCGCCGCCGCGCTGCGCATCGTCGATGAGGCCAATGTCGGCCTGGCGCCGGGGACGGCTTTTGGCGAAGGGGGCGCGCCGTTTTTCCGGCTGTGTTTCGCGCGCGATCCGCGCAGCGTGAGCGAGGCCGTGACGCGGCTGGCGAAATGGATGCGGCGCTGAGGGCTGTCTTGCTGACAGCCGCCCGCCGTGAAAGACTGTCCGTCAATCAGCAAACGGGAGGCCCCATGCGCAGGCGCGGTTTCATGACTTTGCTCGGCGGCGCGGCGGCCGCGTCCTTCAGCGCCCATGCGCAACAGGAAACACCGATAATGTCCAACCCGGCGATTGACGAAGCCATGCGGCGCGCGGTGGAGCGCGGGGACGCCGCGGGCATTGTTGTCATGGCGGCGAACCGCAAAGGCATCATCTGCGGGGGCGCGTACGGCCTTGCGGATATCGACACGGGCAGCGCGCTGAAAATGGATTCGATGTTCCGCATCGCCTCGATGACGAAGGCGGTCACCTCCGCGGCCGCGATGCAGCTTGTGGAGCAGGGGCGATTCGCCATCGAAGACCCCGTGGAGAAATATCTGCCGGAGGCGGCCAAACCCCAGATCATCGAATCGTTCGACGCGGCCACCGGCGCCTACCGCCTGCGCCCCGCCGCCAAGACGCTGACCATCCGGCATCTGCTGACGCACACGTCCGGGCTCGGCTACGGCTTCACGGACCCGACCACTCGGGATTTCAAACCGCGCGCCGGAGAGACCTACCCGATGGGTCCGCTGGTGTTTGAGCCGGGCGAACGCTGGCTCTACAGCACCAGCACGGACTGGGTGGGAAAGCTGGTCGAGAAGGTCTCAGGGCTGAGCCTTGAGGATTATTTCCGGCGGAATATTTTTGCGCCGCTTGGCATGAGCGACACATCCTATTGGGTGGCGAAGGAAAAACAGGCGCGGCTCGTCACCAACAACCGCAGGCTCGCCGACGGCGGGCTCGGCAAAGAGCCTGTGCAGCCGCCCGTGTCGGGCTTCACGCCCATCGGCGGCGGCGGGCTGGCTTCGACCGCGGGCGATTATATCCGATTCACGCGGGCGATACTCAACGGCGGAGAACTCGATGGCGCGCGCATTCTTTCAGCGGCGAGCGTCGCGCTGATGGGGCAGAACCAGATCGGCGCGCTCGGCGTGCGCGCGATCCAAACCGCTTTGCCCGACCGCAGCGAGGATTTCTCCTTTATCGCCGACGGCCGCGACAAATGGGGCCTCGGCTTCCAGATCACGGCCGACGCTGTGCCGGGCAAACGCGGGGCCGGGACTCTCAGCTGGGGCGGCATCAACAACACCTATTACTGGATCGATCCGGCGCGCGGCATCACCGGCGTGATCCTGATGCAGTTTTTGCCCTTCGCCGATAAACGCGCGCTGGCGGTTTACGACACGTTCGAGCGCGGGGTTTATGGGATGGCGGGGTAAGCGGACAATGAATCGGCGACGATCCGCTGCCCGGTCATTAACGCGGCCGCGCTGTCCGCCCGAACCTCGTTTTGCTCCGCCGGCTGAGCCTATTCCGCGGCCTCCGCCCGATGCCCCTGCTCCGCGTCGAGCGCGGCGCGCATGGCGCGGCGGGCGTGGGTCATCGCGACATCCGCCTTGATGGCGACGAGCGGGCGCCCCGGCTCCCTGCTGATGCGGTCCTGCTGGCCCTCAAGGATGGAAATGTCCTCGACGAATGTCGGGTAAACCTCGTTGTACATTTCTTCGGTCGCCTGCGGATCATCCTGGCGGTAGCCATTGGCGGTCGACCAGAAATAATAGCAGGTGTTTTCCGTGGCCGGCGTCATGCCGTGATAGATGCGCAGGTGAAACCCGTCCTGCTCGCGGTTTTCCTTCGCGCCCGTTCCGACGGGCAAACCGCCCGACCACTGGATAATGCTGCCGGGAAGGAAATACTCAAACTCCTGCCAGCGGTCGATATTGCCGGTGAAGCCCGCGCCTTTCACGTAGGTCGGCGGCGGCTTGCTGTTCATCATCCAGCGGATGTAATGCGCGCCGTGGTCGGTGCGGGTGACGTCCATCTGCGCATCGACATGGGCCTTGGGATTGCCGCCGATGGTCTTGGTGTGGACATAGCCGAGATGCGTCAGGTCCATTAGATTGTCGACCAGCATCATATAATTGCATTTGATATTCATCACGGCTTTGCGGTGCGGCCATTTCGAGGGCTGGTCGTGCCAGGGATAATCGATGATGCGGCTCTCATCGGCCAGCGCCGGATCGCCCATCCATATCCAGACGAATTGCTGGCGCTCGACGACTTTGTAAGCGCGCACTTTGGCGGCGGCGGGAATGTTGGCCTGGCCGGGGATTTCCACGCATTTGCCGGAGGCGTCGAAGACGAGGCCGTGATAGCCGCATTGCAGGCCGTTCTCGACCACCTTGCCCTCGCTAAGCGGCGCGCCGCGATGGCAGCAGCGGTCTTCCATCGCGCCGGCTTTGCCCTGGAGATCACGGTAGATCACCAAAGGCTCGTTCATAATGACGCGGGTGACCATGCCTTTGTCGAGCTCTTCGCTCCAAGCGGCGACGTACCAGCCGTTGCGCAGAAACGGTTCGATTGCGGATTCGGTCATTGGAGTCTCCTGCCCAGACGCGCGGACCGCCGTTTAATCAGCGGTTTTTAGACGCTGACTGTAAGCGGAGATTGCGGAAATCGTCAAGGCGGCGCGGCGCGGTTCCAAGTTCCGAAAACAAGCGCCGGCGGCATTTAATAACGCCAGGACCTCTCAGTAACGCCAAGACATTTGGTAATCACGGACGTCTATATGCGTCACGTTGTTGTGCCGGTAAGTGCCCACACCGTTGAGGCCATCGATGGATTTCGCGTAGGACGCAAGCTCGCCTGGCGAGACGCCGGGAACGCGGATGTCGGCGGCCATGCATTTGCGGTGGTAGGAGCCGCGCCGGCCATTGTGGCGAAGGCCCGAGGTCACTTCAACTTCTTTGCGGTAATGCTCCGCGATGGTGTTAAGCGCCTCGCGCAGGGCCTGCGGAAAACACGAGACAATCGTGTTGTCATAGGCCGCATAATATAATTGCCCCGGCGTTGCCGAGCGGCGTGTCGTTGGCCGCGCGCCGCCCTCCGGCGTGATCAGCTGGCTTTCGTCCTCCTCGGGCGCGGATTTCGGCGCGGCCTGGGGGGCCGGCCTTGGCGCGGGCAGCGCATAACCGTAGCCGCCGCGCGCCGTGTCAAAACGCGTCGTGGAGACCGGCGCAAAAGCCACGCGGGTCAGCGCCGGGCTGTCCTGCGGGGACGCGGCGGCATAAGCCTGCGGGGCGGGCGCGGTCGTCGGCGCGGACATAACCTCGGGCTGAACGACGGCGGCGGCTATCACGGTCCGCTCGTCGGCGGGGGCCGGCGCGATGGGAGCCTGCGCGAGGGCCGGCCGCGCGGGCTTGGCCGCTGCGGCGGGCGCGGAGACGGTGCGGGTCACCGGCTCGCCCGGATGCAACGCGATTTGCGCGCGATCCCCGGATGGCGCGGGCACAGCGGCGGCGATGGGGCCGGACGGATCAGCCACGCAGCCCGCGAGCCCGGCGCCCGCGCAAACCAATATAGCGAAGCGGATCATGCAAATCTTATTTCGTGAAAGGCCGCCGCAAGCTACTGCCGCGGGCGCATGGGGTCAACCGGCCAGCGCAGCCGCAAAAACACTTTGTGGCGCGCGCCGCCCCGACGTATTCTGCGCTATAAATTCAGCCTTCGCGCGAGACACCCATGAAAGCCTCCCTGTTTTCCGCCGCGCGTTATCACGGCCCCGCCGAGGATGTGAGCTGGCCGGTGGGGGGCACCGTTTATTCGGCGGAACACGCGCAGCAGTCTTTGCAGGCCAGCTTGGACCAGTTCGCCATGGCCGATCAGCTTGGCTACGACTGGGTCTCTGTCGCCGAGCATCATTACTCGCCGTTTTCGCTGACCCCCAATCCCATGGTGATCGCCGGCGCGCTGACCCAAATCGTCAAGCGCGCCAAAATCGCGCTGCTCGGCGCTTCGATCCCCATTCTGAATCCGGTGCGCGTCGCCGAGGAGTTCGCCATGCTCGACACGATCACCGGCGGACGGGTGATCGCCGGGATGCTGCGCGGCACTCCCAATGAATATGTCACTTATAATATCAATCCGGCGGAATCGCGCGGGCGTTTTGAGGAGGCGATGCGTCTCATTCAGATGGCTTGGACCGAGACAGAGCCGTTCGGCTGGCAGGGCCGCTATTACGAGTACCGCACCATTTCAATTTGGCCGCGCCCCGTGCAAAAGCCGGGGCCGAAAATCTACATGTCCGGCTCCAGCCCCGAGTCCGGCGAATTCGCCGCCAAGCACCGCATCGGCCTTGGCTTCGCGGTGACAAACGTGCCGCTGGCGGCAAAGGCTGCGAAACATTACCGCGAACAGGCGGCGCGTTATGGCTGGACGCCCGAGCCCGATGACATCATCTACCGCGTCGGCATTCACGCCGGGCGCACCGATGAGGAAGCCATAGAGGACTTCACCCGCGCCGCCGCGCTGGGCTCAACCAACAGCCTGACCATGGCCAACCGCGCGCTGGAGAGCAATATCGCGGCGACCGGCTATTACGGGCGCGATGTCGACAACCAGCGCAAGCGGCTGATGCCCTCGACTTTGCGCGAGCGCATTGATGAGGGAAGGCTGCTGCTCGGCAGCCCTGATTCCATCGTCAAACAGATCGAGGTCATCCAGCGTGATCTCGGCGCCGGCGTGCTGGATCTCACGGTGATGCACCAGATGGGCGCGCCGACACTGCGCTCGATTGAATTGACCGGCGAGAAAATACTGCCGCGCATCCGCGGCTGGTGAAACACGTGAAACCAGGGCTGTGCCATGAGCGCTGATACAAAGACCATGCCGCTGATGTGGCTCGGCGGCGGCGGGGATGGCGGCGCCGCCGCGCTGCTGGCGCGCGAAATGCCGGTCCAGCATGCCAGCGCCGCCGGCGCGGCGGCGTTTTTGCGCGGCGCGGACGCGCGTTGCCATTTGGCCGCCATGGGCCCGCGGGCCGCGGACGCGCTGGCACTGGCGCTGGAGCATGCCGCGAACATTGAGACGCTGACTTTGCTGGCTCCGCCGGAAATCTCCAGCTTGGATGCGGGGCTCGCCGCAAAACTGAAAGCGCTGGAGGTTCCAACGCTCGTGCTGTTTGGCGCGGCGATGTCCGCGCATCCCGGGACCCCGGGCACGCAATGGCGCCGCGCGCTTGGCAAAGGCCATCTCGTCTACGTCTACGGCGCCGGCGATGCCATGGACACGGAGCGGCCCGAAGCGGTGGCTTCCCTGATCCGCGATTTCATCGCGCGTCGCGAGGGATTTCTGGTGCGTGCCGCCGATGATCGGCTGCATCCCTGAGGGCGCGGCTCACCGCAGCGCCGTCGCCTTCACCCACCAATCCGCGTGATCCCGGCGGATCGCCTTCGCTGCGGCCGTGGCCGCGCGGCGGGATTCGAACAGGCCGAAACACGTCGATCCGGAACCTGACATGCGCGCCAGTTTGCAGCCGCGCGCCGCGCCGATGGAAGCCAGCACGTGAACGATGACCGGCGCGAGCACGCCGGAGGGGTCTTCGAGATCGTTGCGGCTTTTTTTGAGCAGCGGCAGCAACTCCGCCGCCGCGGGCGCGGCGGAAATCGCGGGGTGCGCGCTGAAGCCGTAGCCAGCGCCGGGCGCGAGCCCCAGCGCGCTGAAAACATCCCGCGTGCTTAAGGCAACGCCGGGATTGACCAGCACCGCGAACAGCGGCGGCAGTTTCACCGGCGGCCCCAAAATCTCCCCCGCGGCGCTCATCATGCGCGCGCGCGCGCCGAGGCACACCGGCGCATCGGAGCCGACAGCGCGCGCCGCCTCATACAGCCGCGCATCGCCCGGATCGATGCCGCCGGCCCGGGCCAGCAGCCGCAGCGCCGCCGCGGCATCCGACGAGCCGCCGCCGATGCCCGCCGAGACCGGCAGTCTTTTAACGAGGTGAAACGCGCCTGGCGTGATACCGGGAATGCGCGCCTCCAGTTCGCGCGCCGCGCGCAGCACGAGATTGTCGGGCCCCGCTCCCGCCGCGCGCGCGGTCGGCCCCTCCGCCGTCAGCGACCACGCGCCGCCGCCGGGGGCAAAAGACAGCGTGTCGCCGCAGCCGGCGAAGGCGACGAGGCTTTCAAGATCATGCAGGCCGTCGGCCCGGCGGCCTTTGACGTGCAGGGTTAGGTTGATCTTGGCGCGGGCGCGCTCGATGAGGGGGCTCACGGCCGTCGCGCGCCGTCCACGAGGTCGGCGATGCGCGCCCCCGCCGCGCCGCCTTCTTCGCGCAGGCCTTTCGACACGCCATCGCGATCCGCGGCCGGGCGGTTCTGGCTGACTTTCCATTTGCCTTCGAGGCGCGCGATGGGAATTTCGATTCCGACGATGGCGGAAAACATTTGCGCGAGGTAATCGGCGGGCGCGTCATCCACGCGCCAGGGCTTTGGCCGCGGCTCCTCATGCGCGCGTGTCAGCGCCTCAGCCTGCGCGCGGATCCACGCGGGATCCTCCATGGCGCGGGCTGTGCCCGCCGCGTGAACCGTCGCGTAGTTCCATGTCGGCACGACTTTGCCATGCGCGCGTTTGGAGGGATACCACGACGGCGTCACGTAAGCGCCGGCGTCCTGAAACACGACGAGCACGTCCGCGCCGTCAGCCGCGCGCCACAGCGGATTGGCGCGCGCCACATGGGCGCGCAGGACGCCGTGCGGGCCGCGTTCCGCATCAATCAGAAACGGGACGGGGTCGGCGCTGAGCACCCCGCCGCCGTTATGGATCAGCAGCCCCAGAGGATTGGCGCGGATCAGCGCGAACATCGCTTCGCGGTCGTTCTGTCTGAAATGAACGGGCTGGTGCATGCGGGGCCGCGCCGTCCTTAGCCGCCGTCTTTTTTCGGCTGGGCCTCCGCCGCCGCCGGCGTCTTTTCCTCTTCGAGCCCGCCGGCGATCTTTTTCAAAATGTTGACGAGATCGTCGGGCTCGGGCTTGAGATCGCGCGCATGGTTCCATTGGAACTGCGCCTCGAGCCGGCGGCCGACGCGCCAATAGACATCGCCGAGATGATCATTGATGACGGGATCGCCGGGCTTCAGCTCAATGGCTTTTTCGAGTTCGCGCAGCGCCGCGTCATACTGGCCGAGGCGGTAATGCGCCCAGCCGAGACTGTCGATGATATAACCGTCGTTGGGGCGCAGATCGACCGCGCGGCGCAGCAGCTTGAAGCTGTCATCCAGATTCAGTCCCTGATCGACCCAGGAATAGCCGAGATAATTAAGCGCCATCGGCTGGTCCGGCGAAAGCTCCAGCGCTTTCTTGAAATCGGCTTCCGCCTTCGGCCATTGCTTCGAGCGTTCATAGGCTATGCCGCGGAAATAATAGGTCACCCAGTCGCTCCGCGCCGGCCGCTCGATGGCCGCGATGACCTTCGAATAGGTTTCGCCCGATTCGGCGAATTGCTTGCGGGCGCGCTGGAGATTGCCCAGCGCGGTGAGGCCTTCGACGTCGCCGGGATTGGCCTTCGCCAGCGCCTCCAGATGTTTCAGCGCGTCATCGGACTTGCCCATGGCTTCGAGGATAAGCCCGGTTTGAATGTCGGCATTGCCGCGCAGAGGCGAGCGCGCCGGCACCGTCTCGTAGACATCGATGGCGCGCTCATATTGCTTGAGCCGCTCGTAGATGTCGGCGAGAGTGATCGTGGCCAGCGCATTGTCCGGCGCGAGAAACAGCGACATGCGCAAATAAAGCATCGCGGCAAAGGAATCGTTCTGCTGGCTGCCGAGCGATCCGAGCTGGTAGAAAACCTCGCCCGCGCCCGCCGCCGCGTTCGGCACATTGGTTTCGAGCGGCTTGCCGGCGGCGAGATCGGCCAGCGCCGCAAGGACGAGGGGATGCCGCGGGGCCAGCAGATCGAAGGCCTGATAGATGGCTTTGGCGTCGTCGCGCTCGCCGCGGCGGGCTTGGAAACGCGCATAGGCATCGACAACGCGCAGGCCGGTCTTTTCCGCCTCATAAGCGGCTTTCAGGCGCTTGGCGGCCTCCGGCGTGTTCTTGGCGAGATCGGCGATCAGCCCCATGTGATAGTCGCGAAAGCCGCTGAGCCGCTCGTCCTTTATTTTATCGAGCGTCTCCAGCGCGCGGCGGAAATCCCCTGTGCCCGCATAAGACCAGGCTGTCAGCAGGCTGACCGTGAGATCGCGCTGGCGGCCCCCGCCGCCCTTGATGATTTCGGCGCGGGCGCCGGCGAATTGCTTCGCCTTGAAGGCGCGCACGCCGAGCGCCAGATGCACGATGCCGTTTTTGGGATCGGCTTTGGCGAGACGCTCGCCGAGGGCGAAGCTTTGGGGCATGTCGCCGTTCGACAGGGAGGAGACGAAGGCGCGCTCAATCAGCTCGCGGTTTCGCGGGTTGAAGCGCAAGGCCTCGCGTGAATAAGTGGCGGCGGCCAGCGTGTCGCGGTCGGCTCCGGCGATCAGCGCGGCGAGATAATTGCCCGCCGGGCTGGCGCTCACTTCGAATGGATCGGAAACATCCGCGGAACGCCGTTTGGCTTCAGCGAAGGCGGTCCCGGCCGCAATGGAAAAACCGAGGGCAGCCGCTCCGCGGAGCGCAAGTTGGAGGAGGTTTTTTGGCGGCACGTGTTCCGTCTTTCAGGTCTGGCCGGCCCAAGCGGGCGGGCCGCTCTAAAGTCGCGCGGGAACATGGCGGTTTTGGGTCCGCCGGGCAAGTTAAAACGCTGAAAAAACGAGCGGGGCGATGAAGCGCGCCGCTTACGCCACCAGCCGGGGCGCGGAGGCTTTGGGGACCGCGGCTTGGGCCGGCGGCCCGCGCTTCGCCGCTGCCAGCGCGGCGGCGGCGGCAATGGCGGCAAGCATCGCCGCAAGGATGTTGCCGAGGACCGTGGAATTGCGGGTCGCCGCGTAGGTTTTGAGTATAGGCTCAATGTTCAGCGCCACGGCGGCATGGGTCTCGGTGTCGCGAAACCGGCGGGCGACGAACATCGTCATTTCCTGCCGGTCGATGACGACCGAGCCGGGTTTCAGCGTCATCCGCTTGTCGGAAAACAGGGCCCGCGACCCGGCGCGGTTTGTCGCGACACTGTTATTGTCGAACACCATAATGGCGCGTTCGGCTATGCCGTTTTGCTCGTTCATGGCGCTGCGCAGCCGCCGGTCGATATCGCCCGCCGCGTCGCGCTCGATACTGGCTTGGAGGCTGGCCACGAGGCCATCGAGATAGATTTCCCCGATCTGCGTCAGCTGCTGTTCCACCTCGCCCGAGCGGGTCGACCAGGCGAATTCCGTCGCCGCGCTCGCCGCGGCGAAAGTTACCACGCCGACAAATGCGACTGCGAGGGAGTGACGTCTTTCGAAAGCCATGGCTGCGCTCAACATTTCCTAGAAGTCGGCGAGTTTGCCCGAACAGGATTAACCCTTCGTAAACCCGCCCCCGCCGCGCCTGAAGCGGAGATATCCCCTGTCTTTTAGGCTTTGGCCGCGAATGCGCTGTTGAAAACGCCTGCCGCCGCCTTGTGACTCTTGCGCGGGATTCAAGGGCTAGTGTAGGTTCTCCCCGGTCGACCACGACATCGTGTGGTGGACCTTTCCGAGAGTTCGTTGCGTTTAACGACGACGGCGGCGGCCGTCGCAGCGGTGACTCCCGGATTCCGCGGCGGCGGCCGCTTTTAGACGGACCGAAGGGGAACTCATGTCCTGGACAGACGAGCGCGTCGATCAATTGCGGCAATTGTGGCTGGACGGCAAAAGCGCCAGCCAGATCGCCGCCGTCCTTTCCAATGGCGTCACCCGCAACGCGGTGATCGGCAAGGTGCACCGGCTCGGTCTGTCCGGCCGCGTCAAGGCGCCCAGCCAGAACGCCCCGCGCCAGCGCGCGCCCAAGCCCCAGCAGCATTCGCACCGCGCCATGCAGCAACGCTCCCAAGGGCCTCGCACCCAGGGCAACAATGCGCTGGCCTGGGCGCCGCGCATCGAAGCCCGCCCCATCGAGCGCCCGCAGGAGGAGGTGGTGATCCCCATGTCCGAACGGGTGACAATTATGGAGCTCAAGGAGGCCATGTGCCGCTGGCCGCTGGGCGATCCCCAGACACCGGAGTTCCGCTATTGCGGCGGCAAATCGCCGGTCGGCGTGCCCTATTGCACATACCATTCGCGGGTCGCCTACCAGCCGGCGCAGGACCGCCGCCGGCCCCAGCGGGCGAACGGCGCCAAGGTTTTCAACTAAGTCCAGCGCCGGGTAGTGGTCAGTTTGAAATTCAGCTTCTCACTCTTCTTCGACATCAGCGTCGTTTAGGTCTGTCAGCCGCTTGCCTTCAAATTTCCAATAGCTGGGACCTGCTATAGTTGACCACTGATGCCCCTTCTCATGGGCAACGGTGAGCGCGGATGCAGACAGACTCTGTTCCTCGCCACGAAAAATGACCTTTTTGTCGTCACTCACCGTGCATGTGATATTCTCATCAAACAGTGATTGTAAAATTGCGCCGGGCTTTATGGCGGCCCTAACGAAACTGAATTTTGCGCGCCGCTTTTTGGCTTCCGCAACCGCGGCCTCATCATCCGGCTCCGTGAAAATTTCCGCACCGGGTGTTACGTTCTTAAGGCAAAGCAATTCGATAATAGCCCTGGGCTTCTCAGGCGAGAGCCTGAAAAATTCCCTGTTTTTCCTGATGCGGTGGTCGTCGAAGGCCTCGTGAATAGCTCGCTCAACGCGGTTCGCATCGGAAACTTCAGCAGCGTAAAAACATTCAAAGGGAAGGGGAAGCGCGGTGGTATCCAACTGCCGAATCCGGTCGGCAACATCGCCGTTCGTGCGACCGATCTTTATCAAATTGGGCATCGCTTCATTTGTTAGTATGTAGACGACTTCCACCACTGATTCCTCCGGTCTTCTCACAGATTATCTTACTGGTTTGATATACGGTCCGCGCTTTCGTTCCACCTTCATTTCCTCGGCTTCGATCAGCGCCGCGATATCCGAAACTTCCCAGAGCCGATCAGAAACACCTGCCGCCATCGCCGGGGACACGCGCAACTTCGTATGCGGATTGACGTCGTTATCATACATCATGTGAAGATCAATCCGCAGGGCTGTAGCGACCCTTTGAACTTTCCGGCAATGCGCCGAACATTTTCAGAAGCATGGCGTAATCGACATCCGCGCCGCATGCGCCGTCGCCGGTTCGAATATATCGCAAAAAAGCGGGGATCGATATGCTTGGCATCAGGCCGTCAACACGCCTCTGTTTCAAACTTGCCCGATACTTTGCCCCGCGCGCTTGACGCGGAGGGAGCGCGCTCCCAAGCTGATGCTTTGGGGAGACGGCGATGAAACGACCCGCGGCGAAACGACCTGCGGCGCCCGCGGCCAAGCCCGCGGCGAAACCCGGCCCGGCGCCGGCGAAGGCGTTTAATTTCAAGGAATTTAATTTTCAGGTATCGAAACTGCCTAAATCGGTCACCGATGCGGCGCTTGGCTCCGGCGGCTTTCCCTATGACCGGAAACTGAAGAACAAACCCTATCAGCGGGAATTGCGCCTGCTGCAGATTGAACTCGTCAAGCTCGCCAATTGGGCAAAGGCGAAGGGCGAGCGCATCGTCATCGTGTTTGAGGGCCGCGACGCCGCCGGCAAGGGCGGCGCCATCCAGCGCCTCACCGAGCATCTTAATCCGCGCCAGGCGCGGATCGTGGCGCTGACGAAGCCGACGCCGACGGAGGCGGGCCAGTGGTATTTCCAGCGCTATGCCGCGCATATGCCGTCGCGCGGCGAAATCGCGATTTTTGACCGCTCCTGGTACAACCGCGGCGCCGTTGAGCCGGTGTTCGGGTTTTGCGCGCCGGCCGAAACGGATCATTTTTTAGACGAGGCGCCGCGGTTCGAGGCCATGCTGGCGCGCGACGGCGTCCGCCTGTTCAAGTTTTTCATGACCATTGGCAGGGAAATGCAGGCCCAGCGGCTGTTTGACCGCTGGAACGATCCGCTGGACCGCTGGAAAATATCCGACATTGATGCGGCGGCGATCATCAAATGGGACGCCTATTCCGCCGCGTTTGAGCGGATGCTGCAAACGACCGACAGCGCCGCCGCGCCATGGACCGTCATCCGCGCCAATGACAAGAAGCGGGCGCGGTTGGAGACGATCCGCCACATTCTCGACAGCCTCCCGTATGATGGCAAGGATGCGTCCGGCGTCGGCGTTCCCGACCGCAAAATAGCGATTTCCGCCGCCGCCTTCCTTGGGGCCGGCGGCGAAGAGGAATAGCCTGCGTCAATTGCCTCGCTGCGCCGACGCGCGGATGATCGGCGTCCACCGGGCGATTTCAGCTCCGATGAAAAGCCGCAGCCCCTCGGACGTTCTGGGGCCGGGCGCCGGAATGAGAGCGCCCATTTCAGCATAGCGGGCGCGGATCGCGGGATCATCAAGCGCCTTGTTGGCGGCGCTGTTCAGCAATTTGATGATTTCCGGCGGAGTGCCTTTCGGCGCGAACAGGGCGTTCCAGCCCGAGGCCTGGAACAGCGGCATCCCCAGCTCCGTGGTGGTGGGCACGTCCGGCAGCGCCGGCGAGCGGCTTGGCATGGCGAGCGCGTAGGCTTTGATGCTGCCGGCGCGCACATGCTGCACAAGATGCGGAATCTGATCGCACATATAGTCAAAATGCCCGCCCAGCAGATCGATCAGCGTCGGCCCCGATCCGCCATAGGCGACCATCGGCGGGCTGGCCCCGATCAGGTTTGACAGCAGCAGGCACGACGCGTGGCTGGTCGATCCGATGCCGCCGTGGCCGGAGGTGTATTTCTGCGGATCGGCTTTCACCAGCGCGACGAAGTCTTGGAAATTCGCGGCCGGGAAGTCTTTGCGCGCCATCAGTCCGACCGGCGTGTCCGAAAGCTGGCTGATATGCTCGAAATCACTGAGCGGATCGTAAGGCAGATTGGGAAACAGGCCGACGCTCGCGCCATGGGTGCCGACCTGGCCGACGAGCAGCGTGTAGCCATCGGGCTTGGACCGCGATATCCGCGCCGCCCCTATCGTGCCGCCGGCGCCGGCGACGTTCTCGATGACAAGCGTCTGGCCGAGCGTGCGCGACATATGGTCGGCGATAATGCGTCCGATGACATCGGTGTTTCCGCCGGCGGCGAAGGGCACAGTGACCGACACCGGGCGCGTTGGATAGGTTTGGGCCTGCGCCGCGGCGGCGAGGCCCGCCGTCATGATCCACGCCGCGATGATCCGTTTCATTCTGTTTCCCCAGCCTCAAGGCGCGGCGTCGTCGCCGCGGTCCATTGCTTCGCGCAAAGCCGTCCAGCGGCGCATGCCCTCCTGCGCGCCCATCAGCGCCAGCGCCAGCACGAAAGGAATGATATAGTAAATCGCCCGGAACAGAAGCAGCGAGGCGAGCAGGCCCTCCTGCGTCGGCGTCGTGAGGGATTTCAGCATCGTCATCTCAAAGGGGCCGATGCCGCCGGGAATATGCGAGGCGATGCCGAGCAGGCAGCCGAACACATAGACCGCGAGGAAATGGATGAATTGCGTGGCGTGTCCCGCCGGCAGCAGCACATAGAGGACGGAGGCGGCGGCGCAGAGGTCCGCCACCCCAAGCGCCATTTGCGCCAGCGTCAGGCCGGGCCCGGGCAATTCCAGATTGAGGCCCCGGATGCGCAGCCGCCGCCGGCCGCCCGCCACCAGAACAAAATAGCCGGCGATGGCGGCGAGGACGCCGGCGCCGATCAGCAAATTGACCCATGCTTTGAGTTGATTGATCTCGGCGATGCCGGCGGGGTCGAACGTCAGCGCAGCGCCGATCACGAGACCCATTCCGAGCCAGAAGGTGACGCCGGCGATCAGCGTGAGGCTGGCGACTTTCGCGGCGGAGACGCCCGATTGCGAATATATCCAGTAACGCACCGTGCCGCCGGTGATCAGCGGGAACCCCAGCGTGAAGGAGATCGCATAGCTGGCGAAAGAGGCGAGCGCGGTCTTGCGGTAAGGCACGCGCAGGGACAGCTGGCGCAGCGCCAGCGCATCGTAGCCGGTCAGTGTCAGATAGGAGACCGCGCTCAGCGCCACCGCGATGGATATCTGATTCCAGCCCGTCGCCGCGAAAGCCGCGCGCAAATCCGCCCAGTTGACCTCGGCGATAGTCCGCACGAGCACAAAAATCGAGAGAGCGAGGATGCCGAGGCTGAAGGCAACGCCCAGCCAGCGCAAAAAGCGGCGGCTGCCCGGGGCGGGCTGCGGCGCGGCAACCGCCGGGCCGCTCAACGCCATATCGGGTTCACGCTTGATCTGCTTGGGCAGGGCCATTCATTCCGCCGGGAGGTCCCAGAATTGGGTGTAATCCATTTCCGGCGCGCCGCCTTTTCGTTGGGCATCCGGACATTTTCATGACGGAGCGGGAAAACCCGTGTCCGACGGCGCTGTCTATCAGATGGTGGTGAAAAAAGAACTCCAGGGCCGCTCCGATTTTTGCCGGCGCGGCAACGCCTTCCGCGCGGGTTGGCAGCCGCCCAAGGTGTGGCTTGAGCGCAACAGCCCGCGGTTTTCCGAATGGCTGGATGAAGGCTTATGCAGATGCCCAAAAGCTTGGCCGTTTTGCCGCCGTTCGGACCATTGTGACGTTTCTTTGACCTTCGCGTTTTCACTGATTCGATGAAAATAATTTACCTCGAAAGCGAAGGCCCCGCGCAACGCGGGTTCCGGCTTTGACGCGGGCAAAGGGGTGTCGTTATGCAAATAAAACAGTTTTTTATGGCGGGGGCGCTGGCGCTGGGGCTGTCCCCCGCGCTTGCCGCGGATTTGCCGACCAAAAAAGGCCCGCTGGCGCCTCTCTCAGGCCCTGCGCCGTTTTTTTTCGTCAGCAGGGCATAGTTCATCTCAAGCGCCCAAGTGCCGCTGAAGTTGGTATTGCCATCAATGTGGCCAAACGGGCCACCGAACAGGGCGGGGATCAGGAACGTATTGTGGTTCCATTCCTTATAGAATAGGGGCGAAATGTTGAAGTGCCCTTTGTAAGGCAGATCGAAGCTGTATTGCAGACCCGCCGGGGTGACGACAGAGGTTTGCGTGCAGACCTCGATGCGCGAGGCCAACGACCGCGGCTACGAATGCCTGCTGATCACCGATGCGACCGAAAGCTACTTTCCGCAATTCAAAGCCGCCGCGATTGAAATGATCACCGCCCAGGGAGCGATTGTCGGCTGGGCCGCGCCGTTCCCGGCCTTGAAGGCGCGCGCCTGACAGCCCCCGAAGCTCATGCCAATATGGCTTGCGCGCCTCGCCGCATTGGCCAGGAGAGTTTCATGGAAGCGATTCCCGTCATTGATGTCTCCGGGCTTTCGGAGGGCGGTCCCAAGGCGTTTGCGCGCCTCGCGCGCGAAATCGGCGCCGCCTGCGGCGGCGCGGGCTTTTTCCAAGCCGTGGGCCACGGGCTTTCGCTGGATTATCTTGATAGCGTCATGGCGGCGGCGCGGCGATTTTTCACGCTTCCCCAGCCGCAAAAAGATGCGCTGAAGATTTCCGCGCAAAGCGATAATCGCGGTTACGCCGGATTGCGGGCGGAGGCGCTCGATCCTGGAATAAACGTCGATCAGTCGGCATGCCTGGCCCCCATTTCCCTGACTTGGGAGCGCGTCCAGCTTTCCACAAGTGCTAAAATTAAGATTGTTGCGCCAGACCTAACACATTGAACGAAAAGCCGTTTTTATGTGCATAAATCAGGTCCGAGAATGGTATCGAAAAATGAAACTTGACATTATAGTGAATTCACTATAATTTTTGGTACCTGAATGATTGATACACAGACCGAAAAGCCGCTCGTCTGGATTGGTTCGAGCAAAAAAGACTTTCGTGATTTTCCCGACGAGGTGAAATCCGAAATGGGCTATGGGCTTTTTCAAGCCCAGCTTGGCGCGAGGCACCGCAATGCAAAAACTTTGTCAGGTTTTGGCGGCGCGGGCGTGGTGGAAATCGCGGACGACCATCGGGGCGATACCTATCGCACCGTCTACACGGTGCGCTTTGCATCATCGGTCTATGTCCTTCACGCCTATCAGAAGAAGTCGAAGAAGGGCATCGCAACGCCGCAGCCCGACATCAAGATGATTGAGCGGCGACTGCGTGAAGCAGAGGATTTAGAAAAAAGGAAACCGGCATGACGGCAGCAATCGAATTTGAAAACGGCAGCGGCAATGTGTTCGCTGACATCGGGCTGCCCCATGCGGACGAACATCTCATCAAGGCCAAGCTCGTTTTTAAAATCGACCGGCTGATGAAAGAGCGCGGTCTTAAGCAAGCGCAAGCGGCCGGCCTGTTCGGTGTGAAGCAGCCCGATATATCAAAAATGCTGCGCGGCGATTTCCGTCAGTTCTCGGTCGAACGTCTGATGCGCTTTCTGGTGGCGCTCGGCCAGGATGTGGAAATCATCATCAAGCCGCATCGCGGAAAGAGCGCCGCGCCGGCCATGCACGTCCTATGAGGCGTGTGCCATGATCCATGGCTGCGCGCGCGTTTCGATGGACGGTCAGAGTCTCACGGCGCGGAAGGATCAGCTCGCGGCCGCCGGCACCCGGAAAATCTTCAGCGGGACGGCCGACGGCGCATCGCGCGGTCAATCCCATCTAAAGCGCCTTGCCGCCGCGCTGCGGGAAGGGATGTTGCAGCGGTGACACGGCCTGATCGCCGTGCCTTATGTCCGCGGCGCCTTTGTGTGCAACATCGGCGACTGCCTGATG
>JANYFM010000347.1 GCA_025362655.1 Hyphomicrobiales bacterium
ACCGAAACGCCGTCAACTTCCTTGCCGCCGTTTGCATCGCGGCCGCCGTAAGCTACTGGTTATGAGTCTGGACCCTAGTTTAGCGCCGGGAATCCTTTCCCGGCGCCGGCTTTTATTTGGCGCGGTTTTTGTCGCGGAGCGGATTCCGCTTCGCCTGAAAACGTTAAGGCTCCATGCCCGCCGGCGCGACCTGCGAGCCTGTCAGCCCCACGGCGTCCAGCGCGCGGCGCACCCCGCCCGACGCCTTGGCCCCTTCGATGAAATCGCTGACCCATGCCAGCGCCAGCGGCTTGCCTTTCGGCACGGCGACCGCCGTTGTTGAATTCATGAAACCGCCCTCCAGCACGCGCGCGCCCGGCAATTGCGGCAACAGCCCGGCCAGCGACTCGCGCGACAGCGCAATCGCATCGGCGCGGCCGGCCCGCATCAGCGCGACGCCCTCATCAACACCGGCCACAGTGACGACGCTGGCTTTGGGCGATGCCGCCGCAGAGGCGCGGCCCGTCGCTGTGTTGGCGACCCCGGCGATGCGCACACCCTCCCGGTTCACCTCCGCCAGCGTCGAAATCGCCGCGCCCGGCGCGACGAGATAAGTGCTCTGCAACAAGTGATAAGCCTTGCCGAAATCGACGGATTTCTTGCGTTCCGCGTCCACCGGCATGAATGTCACATCCCAGATGTTCTGATCCGCCGCCTGCGTGATTTCGCCGGATGCAAGATAGGGCACATATTCGACAGCGACGCCGAGCCTCCCTGCCATGGCCGCGCCGAGATCGATGCTGACACCGCGGTACCCCGCCGCCGCGGAAGCGTCTTTCAGCACATAGAGCGCCGAGGCAGAGGGCGAAACGGCGATGGCGACCCGCAATTTGCCGGTCGGAAAAAGCTGCCCGCGCAGGGCCTGGTCCTGAGCCGGCGCCGCGCCGGCGCCGATCATCCCCAGCGCCGCGATCCATAGTCTCAAGCCCATGCCATCCCCCCTTTGCGGACAGCCTTGATCGCCCGCGCGGCGGGCCGGCGCAAGCCAATAATCAATGCGCCCCCGCCAAAGCCCGCGCCTGCGCCGCCTGTTTCACAATCGCTTCCGCCGGCTTGCCCGTGACTTCCGCGAGATGATCGAAGCTGGAGCTGAAGGCCCCCACCCCCGCGCTCGCCGAGCGCAGCTCGATGATGAGATCGCCCATTTCCGCCTCCGGGATCAGCGCGCGCAGACTGTCCCAGCCCTCCCACGCCTCATGCGCGTCAAAGCCCAGAATTTGGCCGCGCCGCGCCGCCGCTATCTGCCCGGCCCGCGACATCGCCTCGCCCGGCACATGCAGCGTCACCGACAGCACCGGCTCCAGCAGCACCGGGCGCGCCCGCGCCAGCGCATCCTGCATGGCGATGCGCGCCGCCGTGCGGAACGCCATGTCCGAGGAATCCACCGTGTGAAACGAGCCGTCGGTCAGCACCGCCGCGACATCGACGACGGGAAAACCCAGCGGCCCGCGCGCCAGCGCATCGCGGCATCCCGCCTCGATGGCGGGAAAATAATTGCGCGGCACCGAGCCGCCATGCACCGCGTCGGCGAAGCTGAAACCCGCGCCGCGCGGCAGCGGCGAAACGTCCAGCGCGACATCGCCAAACTGCCCGTGGCCTCCCGATTGCTTGCGGTGCCGGCCGCGCGCGCTCACCGCGTCGCGGATCGTCTCGCGCCACGCGACCGTTGGCCTGCGCGCCTCGACGCTGACGCCGAACCGCGCCGCGAGCCGCTCCAGCGCCACGCGCAGATGCATCTCGCCCTGGCCCGCCACCCTCAATTCGCCGCTGGCCTGGTCCTGTTCGAAGACCAGCGAGAAATCCTCGTCGATCAGTTTGCCGAGCGCCTGCGCCAGCCGCGTCTCATCCTTGCGGTCCTTCACCGCGAGGCAAAACGCATGGACCGGCGGCGGCGGCGCGGCAACCGGCGCCCCGCGCGGCAAGCCGGCGGCGGCGGGCTTGACCGCCCCGATGGCGTCCCCCGTCATCGTCTTCTCCAGCCGCCCGAAGGCGGCCGTATCCCCCTCTGTGATGCCCGGCTGCTTGGACGAGCCCGCGCCCATCAGCCGCGACAGGCCGGCGATGCGCTCCTCCGCGCCGCGCGAATTGACGACCGCCCCGCCATCGGCGAAAGCGCCGCGCAGCACGCGCGCCAGCGACAGCTTGCCGCCGTGCGCGGTGTGGATGGTGCGCATCACCTGCGCCAGCGCGGGCCCCTCATGGGAAATGCCAAGCCTCGCGCGCGCCGCCGCGATGCCCGGCGTTTCATGCCGCAGCGCTTTCAGCAGGCGCGTCACGCCGTTGCCGCGCTCCGCCGCGCCGATCAGCAGCGGGACGACCTGGCCCTCGCGCAACTCCTTGGCGAGATCGTCAAAAATCTGGTCGCGCGGCGGCTCAATATCGCCGATCAGCTCCTCCATCAGCTCATCGTCGTGATCAGCGAGTTTTTCCAGCATGGAATAGCGCGCCTGCTTTTCCGCGGGCCGCTCGCCGGCGGGCAGGCTGACAACCTCGGACGGCGCGTGCTCGCGGTAGACAAAGGCCCGCTCCAGCGCCAGATCAATAAAACCGGTGGCGATGCCGTTGCGCCAGATCGGAATCTGCCGCAGCAGCAGCGGCGTGCGCGACGCCGGCTGCAGCATCGTCAGCGTGTCGCCGAGCGTCGCGGCGGCAAGATCAATTTTGTTCAGAAACAAAAAGCGCGGCACACGCAATTCCTCGAGCCCGCGCAGGATCATCCGCAGCGCCGGCAGTTTGCGCTCGTCGGCCTCGCACACCACAACCGCCGCGTCGCACAGCGGCAGAACCGCGCGCGCCTCCTGGGAAAATTCAATGGAGCCCGGCAGATCGATGAAGGTGAAACGGTCGCCCATATAATCGGCCGAGCCGGCATTCGCCTCGACACTCATCGCGTGATCGCGCGCCTCGCGGCTTGAGTCGCCGACGGTGGTTCCATCGCGCACGCTGCCCTGCCGCTGCAACGCGCCGGCGCGCGCCAGCAGGGATTCAAACAGGGTCGTCTTGCCGCTTTGAAAGGGGCCGGTGATCGCGATCAGCCGCGGCCCCGCCAGTCGTCTTCCCGGATCGGATGCTTTCCCCGTCATGGCGCGCTCCTTGGCAAGGAGCGCCGGGAGCTTCCGCTGGAGAACAGCGCCCGGCGCCGTTGATCGAACCCGGAGATGCTTTCACGCGCCGCCCGGTCTTGCAAGCGCGGCGGGAACCCGCTCCGATCTGGCGATTGCCTTTGGCGGCGGCGCGCGCTTATGATATCCGCAGCCGGCATTCAGCATTCGGAGACAGGCAATATCATGAGCGCTTTCAAAATCCTCGCAATGTCCGGCAGCCTCCGGAAAAAGTCCTTCAACACCGCGTCGCTGCGCGCGGCGCAGGAGCTGGCGCCCGCCGGCGTCACCATTGAAATCGCCGAAATCGGCGATCTTCCGCTCTACAACGAGGATCTGCGCCACGAAGGCTCATTCCCCGCCCCCGCCCTGCGCCTGCGCGATCAGGTGATGCATGCCGATGCCGTGCTGCTCGCCTGCCCCGAATATAATTACGGCGTCACCGCCGCTTTGAAAAACGCCCTCGACTGGTGCTCGCGTCCGCCGAACCAGCCTTTTGCCTGGAAAGCGGTCGGCATTTTCGGGGCCTCGGGCGGCGCCGGCGGCACGTCGCGCGGGCAGGCCCATCTGCGCAACATTCTGCTCGGCCTCGACGCTTACGCGCTCAACCAGCCGCAGGTGATGATCGGAGCCGCCCACACGAAATTCGACGCCGAGGGCAAGCTGCACGACCAGGCTTCGCGCGACTTCATCAAGCAGCACATCGAGGCGCTGATGAAACTGGCGCATAAACTGAAGTCCTGAGGGAATCCGGCTTTCGGCGGCCCCGCCGCCGGAAGCCATTATCGCGGCGCAGCCCATGCTCCCCTTAACCTTCGCCTGTGGCAGCTACGACCGCACGCTGGCGCTGCGCACCGGCGAGATTCATCCCGACGGCATCGATCTCGACTATGTCGCGATCGAATCCTCGCGCGACATTTTCGACCGTTTCGCGGGCAGGAACGAATTCGACTGCGCGGAGCTTTCGGCGTCCGAATATATCCGCATGGTCGATGCGGGCGACCGGGCCTTCGTCGCGATCCCCGTCTTCCCCTCGCGCGCCTTCCGGCATGGTTTTATTTTCATCAATGCCAAAGCCGGCATCCGCTCGCCAAAGGATTTGGCGGGCCGGCGCATCGGCGTCGGCCTTTACACGCAGACAGCGGCGGTGTGGATTCAGGGCCATCTGCGCAATGATTTCGGCGTCGATTTTTCGAACGTGAAATGGGTGCAGGGCGCGGTGGAGAAGCCCGGCCCCCATGGCCAGCCGGTGACGCGGCCGCTGCTGAAGCCCGTCGACATCACCGAGAACACCTCGCCCTATTCCCTTGGCGAGCTTCTCGCGCGCGGCGAAATCGATGCGCTGTTCTCGGCCCGCCGCGCGCCGGGCTTTGGCAAAAACCCCGACATTATCAGGCTCTTCCCGGACTTCCGCGAAATCGAGCGCGGGCTCTACAAGCGCGCGAAAATTCATCCGGTCATGCATCTGCTCGCCATTCGCCGCGAAATCCACGAGCGCAATCCCTGGGTGGCCGCCTCGCTCTTCAAAGCCTTCACCGATGCAAAGAACCATGCGGTCGATCTGATGCGCGTGTCGATCACCCAGTCCACCATGTTCCCCTGGCACACGGCGGAGTTTGATGAAATCGAAACGCTGATGCGCGGCGACCCGTGGCCCTACGGCATTGAGCCCAACCGCGCGACGCTGGAAACGCTGATCGATTATCTGCACCAGCAGGACATGATCGAGCGGAAAATGGAGGTCGAGCACCTGTTTGTTCCCGTTTGAGCGGCGGCCCCGGATTTCGTTCATCGAATAGACAGGATCGTTGTGTTTTACTGGCTTTCCTTCAAAAAAGGGCCATTCTTCCTTAAAAAAGGGCCATTCTTCCTTAAAAAAAGGGTTTCGCCATGACCGCGCCCAATCCGCTGCTTGTCGCGCTCAACCGTTTCGGCCACGGCCCCCGGGGACAGGCCGCGGTCTTCCTCGGCAACGCCGCCGCCGATCCGCGCGCCTTCGTGCGCAGCGAGTTGGACAAGCCCGCCGCCCCGGTGAAAGGCGACACATCCGCGAAAATCCTCACGGACCTCTTCGCCTACCAGGAAAAGGCCCGCATCGCCCGCGAGCAGAAGCCCCCCGAGCCGGCCAAGCCCGTTGGAGGAATGCCCGCTGGAGGAATGCCCGCGCCCGATATGGCCGGCAAAGAGATGGCCGCGGCCGCTCCCGCCCCCGAGCCTCCCGACGCCAATTTCGTCCGCGTCACTTTCCAAGCCGAGGCGATGACACGCATCCAGCGCGCCCTCGAC
>JANYFM010000018.1 GCA_025362655.1 Hyphomicrobiales bacterium
CATTGCGGAGGCGCTGGACGGCGCGCCGGCGGGCGAGCGGTGGTAGGCTGCCTCAGCCGCGCCGAAAGGCCGCATACCGCCGCGCCACGGCCGCCGCGATTTCGCCGGTGGCATCGAGGGGTATGCAGGGCCATGTCTCCAGCGCGCCGCGCCAGCGCCGCGCGCAGCCCTCGCCAATGAGCCGTTCCAGAAAAGCGGTCATTTTCGGATGGCCGCCGGATGGCTCGTAGATGTGAACCGGGACGCCCGGCGCCAGCGCCTCCCCCAACATGTTGGCGCTGTCGGCGGTGACGACAATCGCTTCCGCATGGGCCAGCATTTGCGCATAGGGATTGGCGCCGGCTCCGTCCCAGACGAAGGCGCGGTCCGGGCCCGCGCCGATCAGCGCCAATGCGTCGGTGATCATCCCGACAGCCTGCGGCGGCGTGCGCCGCGAGGGAGTGACCATGAGGCTGTGGCCTGAAGCCGCGATATCGCACGCGATGCGCGCGAGCGCGTTGAGATCGCGCGCCTCATAGCGATGGTGGGCGCTGGGACCGCCCAGCACCAGCGCGGCGCGGGGCGCTTGCAGCGCGGCGATGCGCGGATCGGGGCTGGCGCGCGCCTGCGCCAGAACCGCCGCCGACAGGCCATGGGGCGAGGTCAGCGTCACCACGACGTTTTCGCCCCGCAGGCGGTCGTGTTCGGGGACCCAGATCAAATCGGCGGCGCTGGTTCCGGCGCGCGGGTCCTGAAGACAGATAGTGAAGACGCGTCCCCCGGAGGCGCGTTTCAGGGCGCGCAAGCCCGGAATCGTCGCGCGGCCGCCGGCGATGGCGATATCGGGAAATGGCGGGGCGGCCCATTGCGCGGCATCGCGGGGATCCGCGGGACCCCAAGGCGCGAGCGCCCGATACAACAGGCGCGGGCGCACGGGCTTGATGGAGGGCTCAATGCCCAGCGCCCGCGCAATGCCAAGGCTTTGGACCTCATGGCCGGCTTTGCCGGAGCCCAGAATCCAAACGCTGGTCCCCTTCGGCGGCAGGCTTTCGGGGTCCCGCGTCACACAAACGCTATCTTGAGGATTTCGTAGCTTTTGCCTCCGCCGGGCGCGTTGACCTCGACGGAATCGCCGACTTTTTTGCTGATCAGGGCGCGGGCGATCGGAGACGTGATCGACACTTTGCCGCTTTTAACGTCCGCCTCGCTCTCGCCGACAATCTGGTAGATTTTCTTTGCATCGGTGTCCTCGTCCACGAGGGTCACCGTCGCGCCGAATTTGACAGTGTTGCCGGACAGCTTCGACACGTCGATCACTTCGGCGCGGGACAATTTGTCCTCGAGATCGGCGATGCGGCCCTCGTTGAGGGATTGGGATTCCTTGGCCGAATGATATTCGGCGTTCTCCGAGAGGTCCCCGTGGCTGCGCGCTTCGGCAATCGCCTGAATGATGCGCGGGCGCTCCTCCTGCTGGCGGCGCTTCAACTCGGCTTCAAGGGCTGTGTAGCCGGAGCCGGTCATCGGGATCATATCCATATCAGTCTCTTTCCAAGCCTCGATCCTTGCCCGCCGCCCTAAATCGGGTCCGACGGGAAAAATCTTGCGTTGGCGGGACGGAATGTCCCGCAAAAGCCTTCAATTCGTTTCAGCAACGCCGGCGCGGGGGCGCGTCAACGTCAGTCCGGCAATGGCGTCCAATGCAGCGCGCGGAACCGGATCAGGTGAAATAATCCTGAAGTGCCCGCACTTCCAGATCGCCGCCCTTGTAGGCTTTGATCCCCTGCGCAGCCGCCAGCGCTCCTGCAAGAGTGGTGTAATAAGGCACTTTATGCAAGAGGGCGGCGCGGCGCAGCGAGCGGCTGTCATCGAGGGCTTGGGAGCCCTCGGTCGTGTTAAAAACGAGCTGGATGCCCCCATTTTTGATGCGGTCGACCACATGGGGGCGGCCTTCCGACACTTTGTTGATTTTCTGGGCCGGGAGCCCCTCGGCGGCGAGATAGCGCGCGGTGCCGCCGGTGGCGACTATTTTGAAGCCAAGGCCTGAAAGCAGCTTCATGGCGACGAGCACGCGCGCCTTGTCAGCATCGCGGACCGAGACGAAGACGGTGCCGGAGGTCGGAACTTTGGTGCCGCCGCCGATCTGGCTTTTAGCGAAGGCGACATCGAAATTGCGGTCGAGGCCGATAACCTCGCCTGTGGAGCGCATTTCCGGACCCAGAACCGTGTCCACGCCCGGAAAGCGGGCGAAAGGGAAGACGGCTTCTTTGACGCCGACGTGATCGAGAGTGAAGGGCTTCAAATGGAAGCTTTCCAGCGCCTCCCCCGCCATGATGCGCGAGGCTATTTTGGCGATCGGCGTGCCAATGACTTTGGCGACGAAGGGCACGGTGCGCGACGCCCTTGGATTGACCTCGAGCACGTAGATATCGCCGTCCTTCAGCGCGTATTGCACGTTCATAAGGCCGCCGACATCCAGCGCCAGCGCCAGCTTCGTTGTTTGGGCCTCTAGCCGCGCGATGGTTTCGGGCGACAGCGAGCGCGGCGGCAGGGAACAGGCGGAATCGCCGGAGTGGATGCCGGCCTCCTCGATATGCTCCATGATGCCGGCGATGAAAACCGTTTTGCCGTCGCAGAGGCAATCGACATCGACCTCAATGGCATCCGACAGGTAGCGGTCAAACAGCAGCGGGTTCTTGCCCAGCACGGTGTTGATCTGGCCGGTCTTGTCGTTGGGATAGCGGGCTTTCACGTCGGAGGGGATAAGGCTGGGCAGCGTGCCCAGCATGTAATCGTCAAACGCCGCCTGATCGCGGATGATCGCCATGGCGCGCCCGCCCAGCACATAGGACGGGCGCACGACGAGCGGCAGCCCCAATTCGCCGGCGATGATGCGTGATTGCTCAACCGAATAGGCGATGCCGTTGCGCGGCTGTTTGAGGCCGAGCTTGTCGAGCAGGCGCTTGAAGCGGTCGCGGTCCTCGGCCAGATCAATCGAGTCCACGGAGGTGCCGAGGATGGGGATGCCGGCCTGTTCAAGCGCGTGGGCGAGTTTCAACGGCGTCTGCCCGCCAAATTGCACGATGACGCCTTTGAGCGTGCCGTTTTCTTTTTCCTTCGTTAGAATCTCCAGCGCATCCTCCGCTGTCAGCGGCTCGAAATAAAGCCGGTCCGAGGTGTCGTAATCGGTCGAGACGGTCTCGGGATTGCAGTTGATCATGATGGTTTCAAAGCCCGCCTCCGACAGGGCAAAACAGGCGTGGCAACAGCAATAATCGAACTCGATGCCCTGGCCGATGCGGTTGGGGCCGCCGCCGAGAATGACGATTTTTTGGGCATCCGTCGGCCGCGCCTCGCAGGCGGGTGTCCCGGCAAAAGGCGTCTCGTAGGTCGAATACATATAGGCGGTGGGCGAGGCGAATTCCGCCGCGCAGGTGTCGATCCGTTTGAACACCGGGCGCAGGCCGAGCGCGTGGCGCGCCGCCGTCACATCAGCCTCGCTTTTGCCGCTCAGCGAGCCCAATTGCATGTCCGAGAAGCCAGCGGCTTTCAGCATGCGGAAATTGTCGATATCGGCGGGGATACCGTGTTCGCGCACGCGGTTTTCCAGCGCGACGATTTCCGCGAGGCGCGCGATGAACCAGGGATCGATTTTGCAGGCCTCGTGGATTTCGGCCTGCGACATGCCAAGCCGCAAAGCCTGGGCGCAGACCAGCAGGCGGTCGGGAGTGGGCCTGCCCAGCGCGGCGCGGATTTTGTTCATGTCGTCGCCAAGGCCGAGGCCTTCGATTTCGACGGGGTCGAGGCCGGAAAGCCCGGTTTCCAGCGAGCGCAGGGATTTTTGCAGGGCTTCTGCGAACGTGCGGCCGATGGCCATGGATTCGCCGACCGATTTCATCGCCGTTGTCAGCAGCGGCTCGGCGCCCGGGAATTTCTCGAAAGCGAAACGCGGTGTCTTGACGACGACATAATCAATCGAGGGCTCGAAAGAGGCGGGCGTCGCGCCCCCGGTGATATCATTGGCGATCTCGTCGAGCGTGTAGCCCACAGCAAGCCGCGCCGCGACTTTTGCGATGGGAAACCCCGTGGCTTTCGAGGCGAGCGCCGACGAGCGCGACACCCTGGGGTTCATCTCGATGACGACCATGCGGCCGTCGGCGGGATTGACGGCGAATTGGACGTTGGACCCGCCGGTCTCGACGCCGATCTCGCGCAGCACCGCGATCGAGGCGTTGCGCATGATCTGGTATTCTTTATCGGTCAGGGTCAACGCCGGCGCGACAGTTATGGAATCACCGGTGTGAACGCCCATCGGATCGATATTCTCGATGGAGCAGACGATGATGCAATTGTCCGCTTTGTCGCGGACGACCTCCATCTCGAATTCCTTCCAGCCGAGCACGCTCTCCTCGATCAGAACTTCGGTCGTCGGCGAGGCGTCGAGGCCGGTTTCGATGATGTCGATAAACTCCGCCTTGTTGTAGGCGATGCCGCCGCCGGTGCCGCCCAGCGTGAAGGAGGGCCGGATGATGGCGGGCAGGCCGATATCGTCGAGCGCCTCCAAAGCCTCTTGGAGGCCTTTGGAAATATAGCGCCGCTTGCGCTCGGGATGATTGGAATCCCACTCGCGCTTGAAAGCCTCCACAGCGCGGGCGCGCAGGGCGGGATCGGCGTGCTGGCCCTCAATCGCGGCGATTTCGCGGGCGAGCTCCTCCTTGTCGGCGCCCTTCACGTCGGAGGCGTTGGCGAGGCGCGAGCGCGGCGTCGCCAAGCCGATGCGGCCCATGGCTTGGCGAAACAATTCGCGGTCCTCGGCCTTGTCGATGGCGGCGGCGGTCGCGCCGATCATTTCGACACCATACTTTTCCAAGACGCCCATGCTTTCCAGCGAAAGGGCGCAATTCAGAGCGGTCTGGCCGCCCATGGTGGGCAGCAGGGCGAAGCCCTTGGAACGGTCGCCCCGTTCGGCGGCGATGATTTTGGCAACGATTTCAGGGGTGATCGGCTCGACATAGGTGCGGTGGGCCATGTCCGGGTCGGTCATGATCGTCGCCGGATTGGAATTGACGAGGACAATCCGGTAGCCCTCGGCGCGCAGGGCCTTGCAGGCCTGGGTGCCGGAATAATCAAATTCACAGGCTTGGCCGATGATGATCGGCCCGGCGCCTATGATCAGGATCGTGGATATGTCCGTGCGTTTGGGCATGATCGTCCGGTTTGGGCCGGGGCGAGCCGGCAAATCTGGGCACACAAAAAAAGGCCGCGATTCCCGCCCCGGGGGGCGCGAGCGCGTCCTTGCGAAAAACCCTGACGGGTCAACCTACCCTGGTGGGGCGACCAGGCAGGCGGCGCCAGCTTGGATCGGGGTCTGTCTAGCCGAGAATCGGCCGCGGGGGAAGGGGATGAAATTCTTCGCCGAAGGCGCAATTGACAACCCAAGGCTCCTGCCAAGGTTCCTGCCAAGGCTCCGGATTTCCCCGTGACATCCCTCTCCCGCGCGGCTAGACCGCGCGGATGCAATGGTTGAAACAGTTCATCACTTTCTTCGGCGTCGGCGTCGCCGCGACGATCACCGACTGGAGCATTTTCTTTGTGCTGGGGAGCTGGGCGGGGCTGTCCAGCGTTTATGCGGCGCTGATCGCCTACTGCTGCGGCGGGGTGCTGTCTTACACGCTGAACCGAATGCATACGTTCGCCTCGGAGCGCTCGCATCTTGAGGCTGGGTGGCGTTTCGCGGCGGTGATGGCCGCGGGGTTTGCCATGACCGGCTTTTTCGTCTGGCTGTTCGCGGACCGCCTCGGCTTGCCGCCGATGGCCGCGCGCGTGCTGTCGACGGGCATCGTGTTTTTCTGGAACTATGCCGCGCACAAGCTGTGGACGTTTGCGGAGGCGAAGGGTTGACGGGGGCCGTTTTCAGGGGGCCGCGGGTGTTATGAACCTGTCGGACATTTGCGCGTCGATAGTTCGTGGCTTGTCGATGCGGAAAATTCGGTATATATATCCAGATATATATGGAAGCTGCCATGGGCTACGCCGCGCAGAAGAGAGCAATCCGGAATTACCGCGCACGCCTGTCGCAGCGCGGGTTCACGCGCTTCGAGATCATGGCGCTCGAATCGGATCGCGATTTGATCCGATCGCTTGCCCGCCGCCTCGCCGAGGAAGGTCCTGAGGCGGAGCAGGTTCGCGCGGCCATGAAGACCGCGGTCACCGGTGAGCCGCCCCCATCGGGTGGCATCCTGGCTGCTCTGCGGCGCTCGCCCTTGGTGGGGGCCGAACTCGACATGTCGCGCCCGCGTGAAGAAGGGCGAAAGGTCGACCTGTGACACGCTATCTTCTTGATACGAACATCATCAGCAATGTCGTAAAGCCGCAGCCTTCGGAACCGCTGCTTGGTTGGATGGCGGCGCAACGTGACGATGACCTGTTTATAGCCTCGCTGACAGTCGCCGAAATTCGGCGCGGCATCTTGGAAAAACCGCGCGGGAAGAAGCGGGATGCTCTTGACTCTTGGTTCGCTGGGCCGGAAGGACCGCAGGCCATCTTCCCGGGCCGCATCCTCTCGTTCGACGACAAGGCCGGATTGATCTGGGCCCGGCTGATGGCTGAGGGGAAAGCCACAGGACGGCCCCGAAACGCGCTCGACACGATCATCGCCGCCGTCGCGGGCGCCATGGAATGCGTGGTGGTGACCGACAATGAAAAGGACTTCGCTGGCATCCCGTTCGTCAATCCCATGCGCGGATCGGAATGATGTGGTGTCGCAGAATAAATAGCTCGGGAAGGCAGTACGGCTGAAACCCGGATCGAGTGGACCGACTCCACATGGAATCCCGTGGCGGGATGTTTGATCGTTACCGCTGACCGCACGAATTGTTATGCGATGGCGATGGATAAACGGCTCGAAGCCATGGGCGTTGAAAAATATGTCAGGCTGACCCGGAAGTCCGGTGCGCGAACCCTCTGGAATGGCGTTGTGCGCGAGGACAAGGACGCGTTGACGATCCCGCATCCATCGCAGCGCTGATATCGTCAGCCGTATGAGATTAATACCAAAGGGCATGAGCTTTGATTTATGACCCTTGGCAAGCGCGAACGCGCGCAACTCCATGGATTGACCCGCGGGTCAATTCATAGAGCCCTTGGCACATTGATTTTCAACGGCGCGGAAACCGTGTCAACGCCAATGGTTTGTCCGGATCGATCATTCCGCGCTCCGCTTTTCAAGGCGGGCCTCACGGCCATTTCACCAGCGGCGGCATCGACGACAATATCGATTCCACGTTGCCGCCGGTCTTCAACCCGAAAATCGTGCCGCGGTCATAGAGCAGATTGAACTCGACATAGCGCCCGCGCCGCACAAGCTGCTCCTCGCGCTGGGCCGGCGTCCAGGCTTTGCGGAAATTGGCGCGGACGATTTCCGGATAGGCCTTTAAGAAGGCCTCGCCGACATCGCGGGTGAAAGCGAAATCGGCATCCCAGCCGGAGTTTTCCGTGTCGCCGGCGCTGTTGAGATAATCGTAGAAAATACCGCCGGTGCCGCGCATCTCACCGCGATGCTTCAGGTAAAAATATTCCTCGCACCACTTTTTATATTTGCCGTAATCGGCGATGCCCGAATGCGCTTCGCAGGCGCTCCGCAGCGCCGCGTGAAACGCCAGCGTGTCCGCATCCTCCTGTGTGCGCCTTGCGTCGAGCACCGGCGTCAAATCCGCGCCGCCGCCGAACCAGGCTTTCGAGGTCACGACAAAGCGCGTGTTCATATGCGCCGCCGGCACATTCGGGTTCCACGGATGCGCGATCAGCGAAATCCCCGCCGCCCAGAAGCGCGGATCGGCGTCGGCGCCTGGAATTTGTTTGGCGAATTCGGGCGCGAAAGTTCCAAAAACAGTGGACGTGTGGACCCCCGCCTTTTCAAACACCCGGCCATGGATCATCGCCATGCGCCCGCCGCCGCCGGGCTCGCCGGTGTGATCGGCGCGCGACCATGGCTTGCCTTCAAAACGTCCGGGTTCGGGCGCGCCGGACGCGAAAGGGCCGGGACACGCATCCTCCACGGCCTCCAGCGCGGCGATGATGCGCGATTGGAGCGCGGCGAACCACGCGCTGGCCAGCGCTTTTCGTTCAGCAAGCAGGCTTTGCGTCACAGACAGGCTCCGGAATATTGCCCGCTCACGTGTCCCATCCCACATCCGCCAGCCTTGGCGCGGGGGTGAGCACCAGCGTCAATTCGTCCATTATGTCGCCGCCGACGATAAAATGGAACTTCGCGAAACTCTCCATCAGGTCTTTTTCGTAAAGCTCCATGGCATCGCGGCGGCAGATCAGAAGTTTGGCGGCCGCGACGATATCCTCGCGGTCGATAAGGCAGAGCGCTCGCATTTCAGGGTGGCGTTTCAGATAATCCAGCACGGTTAGGATCAGCGCGGGATAGCCGGGGTGCAGCATGTCGTCGAGCGCGATGATGCCCTTGGGATGCAGAACCGCGTGCGCCAGCTCCAAATCAATGGTCAGGCTGTCATGGGAATGCTCGCCGTCGATATGGAAGAAGCGGACCCGCCCCGTCGCAAGCCGCGCCCGCAGCATGTCCGCCGTGATATCGCGGGTATTGCCTTTCCAGGCTGTGTAACAGGCGGGGTCGAGGCCGTTGGCGCCGCAATGATCGATCATGCGCTGCATGACGCGCTCATTGGGCCAGTCGAAAACGTCAATGCCGACGGCATGCTCGCCCTCCGCCAGCCCGAGCGCCAGCGCGATAAAAAAACGCCCTTCAAATGTGCCGATTTCCACGATATCGCCCCGCACGCCCAGCTCGCTCTGGCGGCGCGCCAGGTGGCCGCAAATGGCGGCGGCAAAATGCGAGGACATGCCGCGCACTTTGTCGTAGCCCTCCCGCAGATAGCGGTCGATGGCCGCGTGGCCGCTGTGAATATCGATCATTTCAAGCCTGATTCCTGTCCCGCCGGGCATCAATCTGCCTGATGGCCTCGCCCAGCGCCATCCCGGCGGCCACCGCAACATTGAGCGAGCGCAGGCCGGGCCGCATGGGGATGACAATCCGCGCATCCGCCGCCGCATGTACCGCATCCGGCGCGCCGGCGGACTCCCGCCCGACCATCAGCACATCGCCGGCGGCGAAAGCAAAGCCGGTGTAGGGCACGGCGGCCCGCGTTGTCAGCAGCACCAGACGCCGCCCCGCCCGCGCCCGCCACGCCTCAAAGGCGTTCCAGGAGGCGTGCCTGACAATTTCGATATGATCGAGATAATCCATCCCCGCGCGGCGGAAATTGCGGTCGCTGGCGTCAAACCCGGCGGGTTCAATGACAGCGGCGGACACGCCGAGACAGGCGCAGGCGCGCAGCATGGTCCCGCAGTTCTGGGGAATGTCGGGCTGGTAAAGGGCAAGGGTGAGGCTCACGCCGCCTCCATGCCCCGCTCCGGGCAGGGAGGCAAGCACGCGATCTTTTGCGTGCGGCCATTTGCGCCGCGCCTGGTATTGCGGCGCCGCAGCGCCCGCACTATGGTCCCCGCGCCTTGGGGCGTCGCCAAGCGGTAAGGCACCGGATTTTGATTCCGGCATTCGGAGGTTCGATCCCTCCCGCCCCAGCCAGGCCTTGGTAAAAGTCCCGAGAGTCGCCAGACCTTTGCAAACAATGCCGCCGCCCCCTACGGCCTCGCGCCCGGCGTTGCCGCCGCTGTTTGCCGCTCGGCTGTGGCCTTGCGCATGTCCGCCAGCGCTTCCGGCGGATAGTAAGTTCCGGCGCGCACCACGGCGTGAATTTTGTGGAGGTTTTGAACGCTGGCGATCGGATTGCCGCCGAGCAGCGCGAGGTTGGCGTCTTTGCCCGCCTCGACCGTGCCCATGCTGGCCTCGCGGCCCAGAAACTGCGCGCCGTTCAGTGTGGTCATTTGGAGAATGCGCAGCGGGCTGAGGCCCGCCTCGGCCAGCAGATCGAATTCCTGATGCAGCCCGTAGCCCGGCACGATCCATTGCCCGCCCGCGTCGGAGCCGGCGAGCATTTTGACGCCGGCCGTATCAAAAATTTTCACCATGCGCATTTG
>JANYFM010000038.1 GCA_025362655.1 Hyphomicrobiales bacterium
CGCGGCCCGTTCCCGGCCTGCATACACGCGGGCGGACGGGTTGTCATGCGGGCGCAAACGCCGGGCCGGTCGCGCGTGACACCGGCGCGATGCTTGCTGGCGCGCCCGATCATGGGGCGCGGACGTTGAGACCTATGCGAACTCGGTCGGCCATGCGGCTGTTTTCCCGCGGGGTGATGCCGCGCATCGCCTGAGCGCGGCGCTCACGCCACGGTTTCATTCGTCCCTGCCTGCCCCGCGGCGCGCGCGGCGATGTCAGCCTCCTCAATGCGCCGGTGCAGAATTTTGACGAGTTCGATTGCGGGTCCGTAGCGGTCGGCGTCGTCGCTGGCAAAGCCCTTGTGATACAGCGTGCGATAGGTTTGCAGCAGCGAGCGCGTGCGTGACGGCGGCTCGCCCGAGCCATGCAGCATGCCGGGATCGGAGGCGAAGAAGTTCATCGGTTCAAGCCCCTGCCCGACGCGCGTGATCTGCTCCTCAAGCTGGCGGCGCAGCAGCAGGATCGGCAAATCCGTCCGCCCCAGAATTTCTTTGCTGCGGTCGGTGATCGGCCCCTGCGACTTCCACACAAGAGCGTCCTGCGCCAGCACATAGTCGAGGATCAGCTCGCCCTTTTCATCGCGCTCGGGCGGCTCGTACCACGGCACGCCCTCCTGTTTTGGCGCCTCGACGCCGGGCGGCGCGGCATAGACCTGATAACAGATGTGATAGGTGTGCGTGTCATCCATGGGCACGCGTATCTGATATTCGCTGCGCGGCCCGCCGGCCTTGCCGGTCTGCGTCATGAACGGAAAAATCACCGTCGAATGGCGGCGCGTCAGGTCCGCCTCCGCGCCCAGCTCTTTGGAAAAGACGATGCCTTTTTCAAAGCCGTGCGGCGTCGGATGGGCAAAAAGCTCCTTGATGCCGTTGCCCCATTTGGTGCGCCCGTGCAGCGTGTGATCGAGACTGGCGGCGCGCTCCGCGTAGTTCCCCTGCCGCTCCAGGACGTATTTGAACAAATGCCCGTGCGCCCAAACGCTGTGCGTGGGATCGCCGGTGTTTTCCTGGCATTGCAGCCAGTTGCAATCGATCACGTTGATAGCGATCTGACGCACGCAATCGGGCCAGACATAAAGGTCCCATTGCGGCAGCGCGGGCGCCGGCAGCGGCCCCATCCACGCGAAAATGAGCCCGCCCATTTCGCGAACCGGATAAGCCTTCAATTGAAACTTGAATTCCCCTTTCGCCGATTCCATCGGGCGTTCCAGGCAGGCTCCGGTCTCGCCGTAGAGCCAGCCGTGGTAGGGGCAGCGCAGGCCGCGCTCATCGGGAATGCCATGGCGCAATTCAACCAGCCGGTGAAGGCAGCGGTCGCCGATCAGGCCAAGCCCGCCGCTGGTGTTGCGATACAGCACGAGGTCTTCGCCGAGCACGCGGATTTTGCGGACGGGGTTTTCGTCGAGCTGCGCGGCGGGCGCGACGGGAATCCAATACCGCCGCATTAGTTCGCCGCAGGGCGTGCCCGGCCCCACCCGCGTCAAACGCTCATTGGCGGCGGCGCTTAGCATTGGCGGTCTCCCCGGCTTTTCCCGCGATTTGTGGTAGCGGAGGAGGGACTCGAACCCCCGACCCCAGGATTATGATTCCCGTGCTCTAGCCAGCTGAGCTACCCCGCCACAGCCCGCGCGGAAAAGCATTGCCTGCCACGCGGACGGGCCGGATATAGGCCGCGGGTCCGAGGGAAGTCAAGAATTGCGTGGTGCGGTGGGTTTAGTAGTATTTCGGCGGCGCCGCGATCCATGGCGCGCTCTTGCCCGACTTGGCAAGATCCGCCTCGCCGTCCCGGACGCCCGCCACTTTGGCGGCCATTTGCAGCGCCGAAGGGGGCGTAGTCGGTTTGTTGGGATTGTGCCGCGGCGTCACTCCGGCCATTTTTCCCAGATCATAGACCACGTTCAGCGTCTTCATTTCCCATGCGGGGAATACGGCGGTGCCGACCCAGCATCGACAGAGAAAGTAGTGCTCCACGGCGGCCATCATTCCGTCATCGGAATCGACCAGATTTGTGGGCCAGGCGGTTATCGGCGGATTGCCGTTAAAATCGGGATTTCTAACCTGGTATAAATCCGCGCGTATTTGGCAATAGCGGTCCGGCTCGGCAATGCCGCCGCGATAGGCTTTCCATTGTGACAGCAGATCATTCATGCGCAGCGTTTGTTCAGCGATGGTTGACATTGGCGGCTCCCGCTTGGCAGGCCCGCGCGCGCGAAGCCATTGAACTCAACGCATAAACCCGGGAGAAAGTTCAACGGGTGCGCGAAAGCACGCCGCCGCCGCAAAATCCGGGATAACCGCCGCCCGTCACTTCCGCGCGATGCGGATCAGAGTGAACATGCCCAGCGGCGCGAGCGTGCGGCGCTCGGTCAGTTCAACATCGGCTCGGCCCGCGAGCCAGCCGGCAACGACAGACCAGGGAAACTCCGGCCGCCAGCCGAGCGCAGCCCCGCGCTTGCCCAGCCACCGCTCGCCCGCCGCGATAAGCCCGCGCTCCGCGCCGATATGATTGACCAGCACAATCTCGCCGCCAGGCCGCACCAGCCGCGCCATCTCGTCCAGCAAGCGGGCGGGGTCGGGCACAGTGGTGAGCACGTAGGGAGCCACCGCCGCGTCAAACGACGCGTCGGGGAATGTCATGTTCATCGCGTCCATCGCGGTCAGCGCCTCGATATTGGCGAGGCCCTTGTCGCGGACGCGTTTGCGCGCGACTTCAAGCATGGGCTCGGAAAGATCAACACCGGTGATCCGCGCGTTGGCCGTGAACATCGGCAGCTCCAGCCCGGTGCCGACGCCGACATCCAGCACCCGCCCGCCAAGCCGGTTGATCGCGGCGGCGGCGGCTTTGCGGCCAGGCTTCATGACAGCGGTGAAAACCATGTCATAAACGGGCGCCCACCGCGCGTAAGCGTCGGTCACATTGGCGTTGGTGATGCCGGTAACGGCGGGGCCGGCCTCGCCGCTCATGCGGCCCGCCCCGCGTCCGCGCCGCTGGCGGGAGCCGCCGCCTCAATGAACCCGCCGCCCAGCACCCGGGCGCAGGGGTCCGCGGAGGCGTAAAAGACGCAGGCCTGGCCCGGGGCCACCCCGTATTCGGCGGCGGCAAGTTCGATATAGGCGTGTCCGGCCGCGTCGACGCGCAGCAACGCGGGCGCCGGGGCGCGCGTCGAGCGCAGCCGGGCCGCCACCTCAAGGCCCTCGGGAGGCAAGTCGTTCAGGCCGCCCGCGCCGATCCAGTTGACATCCCGCAGCCGCACGGTCTGCGTCGCCAGCGCGTCTCTCGGGCCGACGATCACGCGCTTGGCCGCCGCATCGAGGCGCACAACGAAAAGCGGCTCGCCGCCGCCCTCGGAGGCATTGAGCCCAAGCCCGCGCCGCTGGCCGATTGTATAGTGAATAATCCCGGCATGGCGCCCCAGCACGCGGCCATCGACGTGGACGATATCGCCGGGCGCCGCGGCGGCGGGGGCAATTTTCTCGATCAGGCCGCTGTAGCGCCCCTCCGGCACGAAGCAAATGTCCTGGCTGTCCGGCTTGTCGGCGACAGCGAGGCCGAATTCACGCGCGAGATCGCGCACCGCCGCCTTGGGCAACTCGCCGAGGGGAAAGCGCAGCATGTCCAGCTGATCGCGCGTCGTCGCGAACAGGAAATAGCTCTGGTCGCGCCCGGCGTCGGCGGCCCGCCACAGCGCGCGGCGCCCCTCGCCGTCGGGGCGCGAGGCGATATAATGCCCTGTTGCCAATACGTCCGCGCCGAGGTCCCGCGCGGTGTCAAAGAGATCGGCGAATTTGATATGCTGGTTGCAGGCGACGCAGGGGATCGGTGTCTCCCCGGCCGCATAGGCCTGCGCGAAAGGCTCGATCACCTTCTCGCGGAAACGCTTTTCAAAATCGAGCACATAGTGCGGAATGCCCAGCCGCTCCGCGACCCGCCTCGCATCCGCAATATCCTGCCCGGCGCAGCACGCGCCTTTGCGCCGCAGCGCCGCGCCATGGTCGTAGAGCTGGAGCGTGACGCCGACGACATCATAGCCTTCCCGCTTCAACAAAGCCGCGACAACCGAGGAATCAACACCGCCGGACATCGCCACCACGACGCGGGTTTCCGCCGGGCTCTTGGCAAATCCGAGAGTGTTCGTCTCAAGCGGCTTTCCCGCGCTCCCGCGGGAAGGCGCGTCTGACGGCGGGAGAGCGGGAATATCGAAAACCATGGTTTGTCTTTCGGAGCGAGCAGAAAGACCATTTACGGGCCAATTGCAACCCGGTTTCGGCCCGCCGGAGGCTCAAGCGGCGCGCTCCGGGGATCAGCGCTCAACGCGCCTCGCCCGAACATGGTTAACACCCTCTGCCAAAGTGTGTCGAACGGATACGGCGGACGCCCGAAAGCTAAGGATTTAGCAATAAATAGACCCGTTTTAGGCGGAAAACAGCTTAAATGGGGAAAGCTGTGCTTAGGCAAATCTTAAAACCGGCGTTGTAATCTCAGGGTGAGTTGTAAAGTCGAGTAGTGAGCGAGTTCCATGAGTGAAATGCACCGCCCCCGCGCCAAATATGTGATCGGCCCCGACGGCAGCCCGCTGACGATCGCGGATTTACCGCCCACGTCCACCCGGCGCTGGGTCATCCGGCGCAAAGCCGAGGTTGTCGCCGCCGTGCGCGGCGGGCTGCTTTCCCTCGAAGAGGCGTGCAGCCGCTATACGCTCACCGTCGATGAATTCCTGAGCTGGCAGCTTTCCATCGACCAGCATGGCCTTGCAGGGCTTCGCACCACACGGATTCAGCAATATCGGCAGTGAAAGCGGCTCGCCCCGCGGCTTCGAATGCGCCGGCCCCTGGGCCGGCGTTTTGCTGTCAGGGCGCGCACGGCGGCTCCTTCAACTCCCGCGCCGCCTTGCCCAATTGGGAACGCTCGAACAGGATAATCGCCGGGATCGACATCGCCAGCGGCAGCAGCAGGTAGAACAGCCGCCACACCAGCAGCGCCGCGAAAACCGCTGTGGCCGGAACCGTCGGCAGAACCGCGAGAAACACCGCCTCCATCACGCCGACGCCGCCAGGCACCTGCGACAGCAGGCCCGCCGAAAACGACAACAGAAATGCCCCGAGCACGATCGGAAAACCCGGATTCCCCTCCGCCGGCAGGGCGAAATAGATGATGCCCGCCGCCCCCATCAATTCCAGCGGCGCGGCCAGATATTGCCTCAACACGATCGGCATGCGCGGATAGACGAGGCGGAAATCGCCGATCTTAAGCGGCCGCAGTTTCAGCCAGGCGCCGAGCGTGTAAACCGCGCAAAACGCCAGAAACACCGCGCCGACAATCCGCGCCGCGCCCTCGCCGATGGCGAAATGGCGCGACAGCGAGGAAAGCGGCTTCAGAATCTGCGGCTCGGCGATCAGCACAAAGCCCAGCATCAGCAGCGTGCCAAAAGCGAAAGTGAACGAGCAGAGCGCCACGAGAACCGCGATTTCCCCGGCGCTGAGACCTTTGGCCGAATAAGCCCGGAACCGCACCATTCCGCCGGAAAAAACCGAGGCGCCGATATTGTGCGACAGCGCGTAGGTGACAAAGGAGCAGACCGAAATGTAGTAAACCGAAATGCCCTGCGCCCGCCCGAGATGCAGCAGCGCGATCCGGTCATACCACGCCAGCGCCGCATAGGCGACGACAGTGGAGACGAATGCCAGCGCCCAGCCGTGGGCGGGAATATCGCTCAATTTGCCGCCGATAACCCCGGCAATCAGCTTTAAATCGGTCCACAGCCCGCCGGCGCCCAGCAGCATTCGGACGCTGCTGTCGGCAGCGGCCTCGGCCCGCAGTTTTTCGAACAAAAGCTTCACCGACCAAACCACCGCCACGAGGCCGATGGCGGGCCAGAAAAAGTCGAGAAGACGCTTCATGTCGCTCCGGCGCGTGGCGGCTCCACCGGGAGGCGCCAGGCCCTCTTCCCTGCCATGGGGGCTCGCCGGCGCGCAAGCTCCCGCGCGCGGCATCAGGGATACCGCTCCCCTGGGGCGTTCGCGCCGAACCCTTAGGCGCCGACGGAGCGCATGCCGATCATGCCAAGATCAAGGCTTTCGCGCACCGCTTCGATAACGTGCCCGCCCTTTTCCCGCCCGTCGAGGCTTTGCGCCTTGGCAAGCTCCTCCAGCGCCTCGGCATGGTGGGCCTTTGCCTCTTCCATCTGGCCGCGCAATTCGCCGGCGGAATGTTTGAGATTGTCCCGGCGGGCGCGGGCGGCGCGCGCATAGGTTGAATAAGCGAAATGGGCGGGATCTGTATTGCCGGAGCGCTGCTCCTCCGCCGCGATTTCGCGGTCAAGATCCCCGGCCATGCGGCTGAACTCGGCGATCATCGCCTCGATCTGGGCCACGCGGCGGCGTTTTTCCTCAGCTTGGAATCGCTTGAGGCGTACCAATGTATCCCGCGACTTCATTACGCAACACTCCAACAACGCTGGTTAAGAGACGGGGCCGGCGCGGCCCCGTTTGGACCAGATACTCCGCGAGACAGTTCACCATGAACGAGGGAAGTTGCTCGTTCCTTACCAGGACGGGGGCGCAAATCCAATTTTTGCCGGGATACCGCGCGGCGCGTCCTCTTTTGACGCAATCCGCCGCTGATTCGCGGCAAACGGCCGCCGCGTTAACGATTGATTAACCCGCGATCTTAATGATCCTGATTCGCGGCGGGGTTCCAAGCCCCGCGCCGAAATTAACCGGATGTGAGTCGCTGGAATCGCTTGGTGGAATTTCTTAATGCGTTGAATGAAGCGTGATGTTCTCCAATAAACACGGGCTTGCAAGAGGTTGGCGTGAGTTCGTAATGTGCTGTAGGGACGCCAATCGTTTGTTGAAACAGATTTTGTTAACCATTCCTCGTTAAGCTTATCAAGACGGGAATTCGAAGGGCATTTGCCTGGGCAGGAGGCCGCGCCGCGCTCCCAACGCTGTGAGTATGCACGCGGGGGACGCGCCGGGGCCAGGTGGGGACACACATGCGGGTACTTTTGATCGAAGACGACAGCGCCACCGCCCAGAGCATCGAACTGATGCTCAAGTCGGAGAATTTCAACGTCTACACCACCGATCTCGGCGAAGAGGGGATCGATCTTGGGAAGCTCTATGATTACGACATCATTCTCCTCGACCTGAACCTGCCGGATATGTCCGGCTATGAGGTTTTGCGCACCCTTCGGGTCGCCAAGGTTAAAACCCCCATTCTCATCCTCTCCGGCCTCGCGGGCATTGAGGACAAGGTGAAAGGCCTCGGCTTCGGCGCTGACGATTACCTCACCAAGCCCTTCCACAAGGACGAGCTGGTGGCGCGCATTCACGCCATCGTCCGCCGCTCCAAGGGCCATGCCCAGTCGGTCATCACGACAGGCGATCTTGTCGTCAATCTCGATCAGAAGACCGTCGAGGTATCCGCTGTCCGCGTCCATCTGACCGGCAAGGAATATCAGATGCTGGAGCTGCTCTCCCTGCGCAAGGGCACCACCCTCACCAAGGAAATGTTCCTCAACCACCTCTACGGCGGCATGGACGAGCCCGAGCTCAAAATCATCGACGTGTTCATCTGCAAGCTGCGCAAAAAACTCGCGAACGCGAGCGAGGGGCGCAATTACATCGAAACCGTCTGGGGCCGCGGCTACGTGCTGCGCGAGCCCACCGACAACGAGGACCGCATTACCGCGTGATCCTCAAGCGCATCCGAAAAAACCCCGCTCCGGCGGGGTTTTTTTGCGCGGTCTTTAATGACTGGAGATGAGTTGAAGGCGTTTGACCGCCGCTGCGGGCCTGCGGATATTGAGCCCCGGATTCTGCGGATGCGCGCGCCATGCCTCACCGAGATCCAGAACGCTCTCGGCCGCGCCCAGCATCAGATAGCCATCGGGGCGGCAAACGCGGGCGAGGCGCTCCAGCACATTTTTTTTCGTCTCGACGTCAAAATAGATGAGCACATTGCGGCAGAAAATCACGTCGAACGGCCCGAGGCCGTCAAAATCCGACATCAGGTTCAATTCGCGGAATTCAACCCGCGCGCGCAAATGCTCCGCCAGCCGCCAGCGGTCGTCCTCGCGGTTGAAATAGCGCAGCAGCATGTTGACGGGCAGGCCGCGCTGCGCCTCAAACTGATTGTAGCTGGCCCCGCGCGCGGTATCGAGGGCGGCGGCGGAAATGTCGGTCGCCAGGATTTCAACGCGCCAGCCGGCGAGCTGTTTGGCCAATTCATCCAGCATCATCGCCAGCGAATAGGGCTCCTGGCCTGTGGCGCAGCCCGCGCACCAGACACGGATCAGCCGCGTCGGCGCGCGCGAATGCATCAGCTGCGGCAGAATGGTTTCACCGAACAGATCAAAGGGGCGCCGGTCGCGGAAAAAATATGTCTCGTTGGTTGTCATCGCCTCGATGACCGCCTGCGCAAGGGCGGGATCGGCGCCCTCGCCGAGCCTTTGCAACAGGCCCTCGACTGTGCGCTCTCCAAACCGCCGCGTCAGCGGCGCGAGCCTTGCCTGCGCGAGATAATGTTTGTCCGCGTCCAGCACGATGCCCACGCGGCTTTTCAGGAACGCTTTCAACATGCCGAACGAAGCGCTCATCGCGCGCCCCCCGGCGGGATCCCGCGCATCAGTCCGGCGATCGCCGGCGCGATGCGGTCCAGCGGCAGAATGGCCGAGGCAAGGCCCGCCCCCGCGACCGCGCCGGGCATTCCCCACACAACGCTTGAGGATTCGTCCTGCGCGATGACAGCGCCGCCCGCCTCTGTGATCGCGCGCGAGCCGGCAAGCCCGTCGCTGCCCATGCCGGTCAGCACGAGGCCGAGCGCCCCCGCGCCGAAGGATTGGGCCGCCGAGCGGAACAGCACATCAACCGCGGGCTTGCAGAAATTCTCCGGCGGCCCGTCGGTGTGGCACAAAATCGGCGTCTCGCCGATTTTCAGCACGCGCATGTGCATGTCGCCTGGCGAAAAATAGATGTGTCCGGGCAGCGCCGGCTCGCCGTGTTTGGCGGCGCGCGTCGGCATTTTTGTGACCCGCTCGATATTGTCCGTCACCAGCTTCGTGAAATCCGGCGGCAGATGAAGCACAATCAGCACCGGCACCGTGGCCAGCCCGTGCGTAAGTTCGGCCAGCACGGCGGCGAGCGCCTGCGGGCCGCCCGTCGAGGCGCCGATGACAAGCACGCGCGGTATGCACGGCGAGAATTTGCGCAGCGTCCCCGCCGCGGCGGGTTTCTGCGCGGCGGAAAACGCGGCCGTCATCAGCGGCGCGGGCGCCGCCGCGATTTTCGGAGGCGCGGGCGCCAGCCGCTTTGCCGCGGAGGCCTCCAGTCTGGCTATGGCTTCGGACAGCATGGGCGGCGGCCGCAATGGAGAACGGGAAAGGCTTTCAGACGAGGCCGATTTCCTCGAACTTCGATTGCACGATCTGCTTGTCGAAGGGCTTCATGATATATTCGTCCGCGCCCGCGTGCATGGCGCGCGCGATATGGGCGACATCGTTTTCCGTGGTGCAGAAAACCACTTTCGGCTTGCCGCCGCCCGGCATTTTGCGCAGCTCGCGCAGGAAATCGAACCCGTCCATGACCGGCATGTTCCAGTCGAGCAGGATCGCGTCGGGCATATCAAAGGAGCATGCGGCGAGCGCCTTGCGCCCGTCCTCCGCTTCGGACGTCTCGAGATGCATTCCCTCCAGAATGCGGCGCGCGATTTTGCGGATCACGGCGGAATCATCAACGACAAGAACCTGTTTCATCACTTTACTCCCGGCTGAACTCTTATTGGCGGACGGCGGACGCGCCGCCGAAATCAAGCACGGCATCCATGTCGAACACCGAAATAAATCCCTGTTCGAGGCGGTAGACGGCGGCGGTGAGGCGGAGGCGCGATGCTGTGAGATTCGCCGGCGCGGGGATGCGCGCGGTCTCGCAGACAGTGGCGACATCGCCGACCTCATCGACAAGCAGCGCGAAGCTGTCGCCCCGGTGCTCGATGCCGATGGCGATGGCGCCCTCGTGCGAGGCCGCATCCTCCAGCCCGAGGCGGCGCCGCAGACTGACCGCGATGACAATCTTGCCGCGCAGATTGACGAGGCCCACGGCTTCGGGCGGTCCGAGCGGAATCGGCGTGATTTTCGAGATGCGGAAAATCGTGTGGACGCAGGCGACCGGCAGGCCCAGCTTTTCCCCGGCGGCCGTCACCGTGAAAATGCTCAGCTGTTTGGGCGGCGGCGGGGGCGTCTGATTATAAAAGGCGGGCTGCTGCGCGGGCTTCGTCAGGCTCATGCGGCGGCTCCCGCGATAACCCGCGATTCAATCGCGTGGTTGTTGAAAGCGTTGCCTTCGAGAATATCGGCCAGCGCGCCGATCAGCGCCGCGCGGTCAAATTTGCCCACCGCGCCCCGCATTCCCGCTGCGCGCGCCGCGTTGAGCACCGCCGGCGCGGCATGGGCCGCGAGCGCGATCATCGGAACCTCCGTCTGATCATCCTCGGCGTGCAGCGCCCGCGCGAAGGCATAGCCATCCATGCCGGGCATATCGATGTCGGTGACCACCGCGTCGAAGCGCGCGCCTTTTTGGAACAGCTCAAGAGCGTCGCCCGCGCTGGCCGCCGTTGAGACATCGTAGCCGGCGGAGGAGATGATCGGAGACAGCATATCGCGGAAGAACAGCTTGTCATCGACCAGCAGAATCCGGAACCGCCGCGCGTGGCCGCGCGAGAAGGCGTTGGGCCGCGCAAGGCGCATGAACCAGGTGATGTCGAGAATTTCCGCCGGCTCGCCGCGCACCATGGCGGAGCCGATGACGGACTTCGAATCGCCGGCGATTTCGATATCGAGCTCATCCTCGATGATATCGACGATTTCCGACACCAACAGGCCCATAAGCTCGCCGCCGACGCCGATCACCAGCACCGGCCGCACGTCCTCGAATGTCTCGCCCCGCATATCGCCCGCGTCGATCAGCGGCATCAAGCCGTTTTGATGCACGATGACGCGTATTCCGTCGGTTTCCGCGATATCGGCGCTCGACACGCTTTCGATGCGCGAAATCAGCGACAGCGGCATCACCTTCAGCGCGCCTTTGCCGGCGCGGAACAAAATCAGCCGGCGGGGCTCGGGCGGCAGCACAAAAGCGGCGGGCGCGGGCGCGACGCTGAACTCGCTGGCGCCCTGAACCCCGAGCGCGCGGGCAAGGCCCATGGGATCGAGGATGAGCACAACCGATCCGTCGCCCAGAATTGTGTTGCCGGAAAACGTCGCAAGATGCGACAGCGAATGGCCGAGCGGCTTGACGACAATTTCCTGGACATCGGAAACGCCGTCCACGACGACGCCGAAGGTCACCGCGCCGACACGCATGACCACCACCAGCGGCTCGTCGCCGGGCGGCGCCTCCGCCTTCCTGAGACCGAGAAAATCGCACAGGCTGGCGATCGGCAGCACCTGGTCGCGCAGCCGCAGCACCTGCGCGCCCTGCACGCTTTCGATGCGCGCGCCGTCCGGGGAAATGCCGACAGCCTCCAGCACCGCGGACTGCGGCAGCGCGAAACGGTGGCCGCAGGAATGGATGATCAGCGCCGGCGCTATCGCCAGCGTCAGCGGTATTTTCAGCGAGAACACCGTGCCGCGCCCGATGGTCGTGGACAGCGCCACCGAGCCGCCGATCGATTCGATGTTCTCGCGCACCACATCCATGCCGACGCCGCGTCCGGAAACGGAGGTGATCCGCGCCGCGGTGGAAAAACCAGGCGCGAGAATGAACCGGCACAAAGTCTCGTTGGACATCCGGCCGATTTCCGCCTCGCCCGCAAGCCCGAGCGACAGCGCTTTCGCGCGGATTTTATCAACATTGAGGCCGCGCCCGTCATCGGAAATGACGATGGTGATATAACCGGCCTCATGGGCGGCGGAAACGCGGATAATCCCCGTCTCGGCCTTGCCCGCCGCGCGCCGCTCCTCCGGCGTCTCCAGCCCGTGATCGGCGCAATTGCGGATCATGTGGGTCAACGGATCGCGGATCAATTCGATGAGCTGGCGGTCGAGCTCGGTGTCCGAGCCCTCGGCGATCAAATCGATGCGTTTGTTCAGATCGGCGGAAAGCTCGCGCACCAGCCGCGGCAGATTGGCGAACAGCCTGCCGATCGGCTGCATGCGCGCGCGCATCACGCTGTCCTGCAGATCCGTTGTCAGCGACGACAGCCGCTGCAGCGGCGGCTTCAGCGCCTCGTCGTTTTTGTGGCGGGTCAGCTCCAGCAGCTGGTTGCGCGTCAGCACCAGTTCGGAAACCAGCGTCATGATGCGCTCCAGCGCGCCGACGGCGACGCGGATGGTCGCGGGAGCGGAGACCGCGGCATCGCCCCGGGCCTCGCCGCCCGGCAGGGCGTTCATGTCATGCGCAACCTCCGACGACTGCGCCGGCGGCGGCGGCAGCGTCTCGTCATCATCGGCCGCGCCCTCGTCGCCGATGACGATTTCAATGGCGCGGATCAAATCGGAATCGGAGCCTTCGGGCTCCAGCGCGTCTTTTTCCAGGGCCGTCAAAATTTGCCGGATCCGGTCAATGGCGGCGAGTATCAGAGTAACCCGCTCGGCGGTCGCGGGGGCGCCGTCGCGCAGCTTGCCGATCAGCGTTTCAGCGGAATGGGCGAGATTGGCGAGGCGCGGCAGGCCTAGAAAGCCGCAGGTTCCCTTGATGGAATGAACGAGGCGGAAAATCGACGCTATAATGCGCCCGTCCGACGGCTCCCGCTCGAATTGCACGAGCTGGGCGCCGATCGCCTCGATCTGGTCGCCGGTTTCAGCGAGAAAATCTTTGAGAATGTCTTCCATTCAATCCGCCGGTCAGCGCCGCCCGCAAGGGGGCGCCGGTGAACGCAGAATGAAGGAAAGGAGTTAAGGGAGCCTTGCGGCCGGGACTCTCAGGCCGCCGCTTCCGAATTATTCGGCGCTTCCGCCGCTGCCGCCGCGGCAGCCGGCAGCGCGTCAATGACAATGCCTTCGGGCGAGACGCCGACGCTCAGCTCCATGCCGCAGGCGCGCGCCACCAGCCCGGCGTAGAAGGCCTGGATGCCGTGCGCGTCCACGCTGTCGCCTTCCGGCTTGCCCGCCAGCAGCGCCGGCACCGCATGCGCCAAACGCGCGTTGGTTCCGGTGGCGCTGACTTTGATGGCGATGGTTTCGTCCGCGCCGGTGATCGTCACATTGATGACGCCGCCGCGCGGGATCGCCGCCGCCGCAATCAGGCAGAGATTGAGGGTCAGCTTGACCTTGTTTTTTCCCATCAGCACCCGCGCCGCGTTCCACTCCAGCTTGGTGCGGTCGTCGCCGATGAGATTGCGCGTGACGCTTTCGGCGTCGCCGGTGTCGATTGAAGCGCCCGCCGAACCCGCGGCGCCGAATGCCAGCCGGCAAAATTGCAGCCGGGCCGAGGCGGTGCGCGCGCTCTTTTTGATGAGATCGACGGCGAAGGCCCGCATATCCGGGTCTTTCTCGTCTTCCAACACTTCGAGCCCGTTAACGATGGCGCCCACCGGGCTGATCACATCGTGGCAGACGCGCGAGCACAACAGGGCCGCCAGATCGAGGGAATCGAGCGCGAAAACCGACATGGGATCATCCGTTTGAAGGGGCGCGGGAGGCGCGGCGTGAAAACACTCAGTAAGATACGCTGGGCTGCAAAGCGCGAATCATGAGCGCAATCTATACGCCCGCGGCCGTCGCTTTCCTATCGCCGCCGGCTATGTCCGCCCGGCGCCGCCGCCGGAATCGGGGCCTATCGCTTTCTCCCATGCCGATGGTTAACCCTTCGTTTAAGCCGCCGGACCGGCGCCCCGCATTTGCTTTCCCCGCGCCATTCCGGTTGCATCCGCGGGCGGAGCGCGATTCGGGCGCGCTCCCTTGGGTTCAACAGGCTGGCCGATGGAAGAAGCGCCCTCCCCCGGCTGCGACACCGGCGCGCTCGCGGAGCTGTTCGCCGCCATCACGCTCGCCGCCGCCGCCCCGATTATGGATGTTTACACGCGCGGCTCCGCGCCCCGTCTCAAAGCCGATTCCAGCCCGGTGACAGAAGCGGACGAAGAGGCGGAGCGGGTCATATTGGCGGCGCTGGCGGCCGGCGCTCCCGGCATTCCCGTTGTCTCCGAAGAGGCGGCGTCGCTTGGGCGGTTCCCGGTCTGCGGCCATGAGTTCATCCTTGTGGATCCGCTTGACGGCACCCGTGAGTTTCTCGCGCGCAACGGCGAATTCACCGTTAATATCGCGCTGGTGCGCGGCGGCGTCCCCGTCTGCGGCGCGATCTACGCGCCGATCCCGGGAAAACTCTGGTTCGCCGGCGCGGCGGCCTTCGCGGCCGATGTGCGCCCCGGCGAGGCTCTGCCGGCGGCCCCGCTGCGGCGCGCCATCGCCACACGCGATCCCCCCGCCGAAGGCCTGCGCGCGCTGGTCAGCCGCTCGCATCTGGACGCGCGCAGCGGCGGGTTTCTGGCGGGCCTTGCCATCGCCTCGCGCCATGCGGCGGGGTCCTCGCTGAAATTCGGCCTGATCGCGGAAGGCGCGGCGGACGTCTACCCGCGCTTCAGCCCGACGATGGAATGGGACATTGCGGCGGGCGACGCCATCCTGCGGGCCGCCGGCGGCATGACACTCGGCGAAGACGGCGCGCCCATGCGTTACGGCGGCCAGGCGAACGGATTTCGCAACGGCGGTTTCGTCGCCTGGGGCCGCGCGCCATTGCGCGATCCTGCGCTGCCGGGCTAACTGCCCCAAGGCATTTGCGCCGGAGGTGACAGCATGCGCGCCCTATCCATGGACGAGGCCCTCGCCATCGTTCAGCACACGTTCGCCCATGCGCGCGAAATGCGCGCCCACGCGCTCGCCGCCATTGTGCTGGATTCCGGCGGTCAGGTGAAAGCCTTCCTGCGCCAGGACGGCGCCTCGATCAAACGCTTTGAAATCGCCCGCGGCAAAGCTTTCGCCAGCCTCGCGCTCAACCGCTCGTCCCGCCAGGTGCTGCAAAAGGCGCGCGAAAAGCCGCTGTTTATGGAAACCCTGCGGGCCATTTCCGACGGGCCGATTTTCCTTGAAGCCGGCGGCCAGCTCATCCGCGACGCGCACGGCGAAATCATTGGCGCGATCGGCGTCACCGGCGATGTCAACGAGGTCGACGATCTCTGCGCGATGGCCGGAATCCGCGCCGCCGGGCTCAAATGCGATGAGGATTTCGACGACGAAGCCTGCCGCCGCCTCAACATCAAAAAAGACGCAGCTGTGAAGGACCCGCGCTGATGCGCGTTTTCACAGCATGCTGGCTGATCGGCGCCGCTTTGGCCGGCGGAGACGCCCGCGCGGCGGACAGCGTGGAGGCGTTCTACGCCGGCCGAAAAGTTGAATTCCTCATTGGCGCGGCTGCCGGCGGCGGTTATGGCGTCTACGCCTCCCTGCTGGCGCGCCACATCGGCCGGCGCATTCCCGGCAATCCGCAGATTGTCCCGCGCTTCATGGACGGCGCGGGCTCGCTTGCCGCCGCCAACCTGCTCTATTCGAAATCGCCCGCCGACGGCTCGGTGTTCGGCGCGCTGTTCACCGGCGCCATCGTCGAACCGCTGATCGGCGACCGCGCCAAGGCGCGCTATGATTCGCGCCGCTTCGGTTTCATCGGCAGCGCCAACCGCGAAACCATCGTCTGCTTCGCCCGCCGCGACGCCGGGGTTCGGACCTGGGCGGATGTCTTCGCCAAAAAGCTGATCGTCGGCGGCGCCGGCTGGACCTCGTCAATCCGCCAGTATCCCGCCGTGCTCAACAAAATTCTCGGCGCGAAATTTGAAATCATTCCCGGCTACCCCGGCTCGAAAGAGGCCATGCAGGCGGTTGAGAAGGGCGAGGTTCAGGGCACCTGCGGAATTCAATGGTCGAGCTTCGCGCCGCTGTTCGGGCGCTGGATCGATGAGGGCCTCGTGACAGTGTTCGGCCAGATCGCGGCGCCGCCCGGCGATCCTTTGTTGAATGCGATGAGCGCGCAAAACATCTGGGACATCGTCAGCAATGCCGACGACCGCCAGGTGCTGGAAGCGGTCTTCAGCCAAATGGACTTTGGCCGCCCCTATGTCGCCCCGCCGGGCGTGCCGCCGGAGCGTTTGCAGGCATTGCGCCAGGCATTCGACGAAACCATGCGGGACCCGGAATTCCTCGCTGAGGCCGCGCGGGCGCAATTGCCGGTCAATCCCATGAGCGGGGCGGATTTCGAGCGCGCGGCGGCCCGGCTCTATGCGGTGCCCGAGCCGCTGCTGGCGCGCGCCCGGCAAGCGCTGGAATGAGGCGGAGGCGGCAATGGGTATTTTTCGGAATATGTTTCACATAACAGCAGTCGCGGCCCTCTGCTGCGCGCCGCCCGCCGCCGCGCTTGCGCAAACCCGGCCGCTCGCCGTCTCGGCTTTCCCCAATGCCAAGGCATTGCCGCTCTGGGCCGGCGACGAGACCGGCATATTCGAGCGCCACGGCCTGAAGCTCTCCATCGATCTCACGCAAAGCTCCGCGGCGCAGCGCGAAAAGCTCATTGATGGCCGCATCGATATCGCCCAGGCCGCCGTCGATAACGCCTTGCAGCTTATCGTCGAGGGGCATGACGTGATCATTGTCATGGGCGGCGAAAGCGGCATGAATGATTTCATCGTGCAGGCGGATGTCGCGGGCTACAGCGGTTTCGCCGGCCGCAATCTCGTCGTCGATGCCCCAAACACCGCCTACGCTTTGCAGGCGCGCAAACTGCTGGCGGGCGCCGGCCTGCGCGCCGGCGAGCATTATCAATTGAAGCCCATCGGCAACGCCGGGCTGCGCTTCAAAGCCCTGCTGGAGGACCAATCCAATGCCGGCGCGGTGATGAACCCGCCGTTTTCGTCAGAAGCAAAATTGCGCGGCCTGAAGAGTCTCGGCCGCATGACCGATCTCCTCGGGCCTTATCAGGCGGGCGGCGCTTTTCTGTTGCGCGAATGGGCGCGGCAAAATCCGCGGCGCCTCGACAGCTACATCGAGGCTTACATCGCCTCGCTGCGCTGGAGCGTCGATCCGGCCAACCGCGAAAAGGCCGTTGATATTCTCGCGCGCAGGCTCAATCTCACGCGCGTTGTCGCGCAAGCCGCCTGGGCCGAGCTGGCCGATCCCGCTTTTGGCTTCACGCCGGACGCGAAACTCAGCCAAACCGGCTTCGCCAATATGCTGGCGACGCGGGCGGAGACCGAGGGGCGCAACGCCCGGCTCGACGATATTTCGAAATACGTCGATGAAAGTTTTTACGCGCGCGCGCTGGCGGAGGCGAAAGCCCGGTAAGCCGCCCTGTCAACCTTTCGTTAACCCTGTTGCGCCAGACTCCGCCTGAAATGCCGCACCGCCTTGCCGCGCCACGCCTTTGCCATGCCGCCGCCGGGATTGACTGCCAGACCCGCCAAGGCCGGCATTGGGGCCGCCAGCGGGTTCGAGGGAACACCATGACACAGCCAACGCGCCGGCAAATCGTCTCCACTTTCGCCGCGGGATCGCTTGGCGCCCTCGCCGGCCCGGCTTTCGCTCAAGCGGCGCGGCCGCAGAAATTCGAGACCAACCAGCTCGTGGACAGCGGCCACCAGTTTTTTGGCACCATTTCGCGCGGCCTCGCCCAGGTCGTGGAGGCCGCCGGCAAACGCTGGGGTCAGCCTAACGCCTATGTGCTTGGCCAGGAGGCCTCCGGCGCTCTGGTGGCCGGCGCCCGCTACGGCGAGGGCGTGATGTACACGCGCAACGCCGGCGATCAGAAAATTTTCTGGCAGGGTCCCTCCATCGGCTTTGACGCCGGCGCCGACGGCGACCGCACGATGATGCTGATTTACAATCTCGCCTCGGTCGATTCCGTGTTCCGCCGCTTTGCCGGCATTGACGGGTCCGCCTATCTCGTCGGCGGCTTCGGTTTCACCGCGCTGGCGGGCGACGAGGTGGTGCTGGTGCCGATCCGCTCGGGCGTCGGGGCGCGGCTCGGCATCAATGTCGGCTATCTCAAATTCACGCAGCAATCGACCTGGAACCCGTTCTGAACGGGCGGTCCGCTGGGAAACGCTGACTTCATCGCTTTGATTTCAGCTTGCGCGCGTGGCATGGTCGCGCGCCCGCGTCAGCTCCGGAATGCGCCTCCTTGATCGAACTTGCGATGGTTTTCACGCTCGGGTTCCTCGTTTCGGGGCTCCTGACGCTGTTGTTTCTGCCGGCCTTTTGGCGGCGGGCGGTGCGCCTGTCGATGCGGCGGCTGGAAATGCAAATGCCGCTGTCGATGGCGGAAATCGTCGCCGAGCGGGACCAGTTGCGCGCCGTCTTCGCCGCCGGCCAGCGCCAGCTGGAGCAGAAAACCGAGGCTCTCCAGGAAGCCCGCGCTCTGGATAGGGGTGAACTTGGCCGCCGCGCCACGGGCCTTGTCGAGCGCGACGGCAAGCTCGCGGCGGTTAACGCGAACCTCGCCTCGACCGCGGCTGAACTGGCGGAGCGCAGCCTCGCGCTTGCCGCCGCGGAAACTGAAATCGGCTCGCTCCACCAAGCCCATTGGGACGTCAGCGGCCACGCGGAAAGCCAGACAATGGCGCTGCTGGCGCTTCAGGCGGATCACGGGGCCCTGACCGGGCTGGCTGACGAGCGCCGCGTTCAAATCGCAGGGCTGGAGACACGCGCCGCCGGGCTGGAGATGAAACTGGAGGATTTGCTGCGCCGTTTCGCAGCCGCGGAAAATGACATCGCGGAGAAAACCATTGCGCTTGGAAAACTCGTCGAGGAACGCGATTTCCTCGCAGCGGAGGCGGCCGGCGCGGCGGCGCGGCGCGATCAATTGCAAGCGGCCGCCATCGGGCAAAACCAGCGCATCGCCGACCTCGAACGCTTCCACCGCCTGGAGCGGCGCGCGCGCGTGCGTTTCGAGAACGAAGCCGCCGGCGGCGCAACGGCCCTCGCCGAGGTCTACGCCCGCCGCGAGGCGGCCGAGGCCGCCCACGCGCGCCAAATCGAGGAGACCGGCGCGCGCGAGCGGCAATTGCAGCAGGAGATCGAACACCTGCGCGCCGAAACATCCACGCTGGCCGGCGCTCTCGACGTTACCCGCGGCCAGTTTGCGGCGCTGAGAGCGGAGCGCGAGGCGGCGCCTGCGCCGGCCCCCTCCAGCGGCATCAGCGCGCGCGAAGCCGAAGCGCTCCGCCAATCCATCGGCGATGTCGGCGCCGAAGTCGCCCGCCTCGCCGCCGGCCTGCGCGAGGAGGCGGCGGAAAAAACCCGCGCCGGAGGCGCTCCCCAGGCGCCCGGCGAGCGCGTGCGCGAATTGCAGTCACGCGCCAAACGCGCCGCGCCGATTCGCTGACGCCTGGCTGTGCCGCATGAACGGCAATGGCTGAACGCCGGCCAATCGCCGCTTCCTAAGCGAAGGTTGATTTCAATTTTCGATCCTGCTCATCCCTAATGCCAGGGCCAAACAGTTTTTCGAAAAAACCTTCCCCAATCAGTTTGCGCACAGCGCTCATATCGAGCGTTTTCTGCATGTCAAACGCGCGCGCGGCCGGCAAATCATCAACAAGCCGTTCGATCGTCGCATCCGCTGCCGAGCGCGGCACCAGCGGCACGCGGTCAAACAGGTCCTTTGCTTTGTAGGGATCGTACAGACGTTCGGCATCGGCCTTTCCAATCGGGTCATATTTCAAATAAGCATCGACGGCGAATGGCTTGTCGTCATAAAAACGCTTGATGCCCTCGGCATGCGCCCGGATTATCCGGGCCGGCGCATCCGGATTTGCCGCCACCCAGCTGCGCTTGAAACTGTAGACCGTGCAGGACACGACACTGTCATGATCTTCAAGCTTGGTAAGGACTTTCAGGCCCTTGCCCTCCAGCGAAAACCACGCCGGCGAAGTCAACAGCGCCGCATCGACCGCTCCCGCGAGCAGCATGGCCGCGCGCGCGTTTGCGTCCGCGCCGCTGGGCACCCATTGCACGTCGCCCGGCTTGAGCCCGTATTCCTTGAAAAGCGAAACCGTGAACCAGTATGGCGGGTCTCCGAGCCGGGCGACGCTGATCCGCTTGCCCTTTAAAGCTTCGACGTTGGGAATTTCCGGCCGCGCCATCAGCGCAAAGCTCGCCTTGTTTAACATCGATGCCATGCCCACCATCACGGACGGGTCGCGCAGCGCTGCCGCGGCGAGCTGATCCAGCGCGGGATTGGTCATATGCACATCGCCGCTGACCAGCCCGGCAAGCCCGGTCGGATGGACGCCGAAGGTTAAATCGGCGTCGAGACCATGCTTTTCATAAAAGCCGCCTTCCTTGGCGCAGAACATCGGCCAGCTTCCAGCCGAGCGGGTGGGGAAGATGATGGCGAGCTTGCGGAGAGGCTGCGCGCGAAGCACGGCGGGGGCAGCGAGGGATGAAGCAACGGCGCTGCCGGCAAGCGTGAGCGCCGAACGGCGGTCTATAATCTGTCCGGGTGCCATCGGGTGCCCCTGTTTTTCGCCGTCACGATGCGGGCGAAGCGTTAGCACGAATAGCATGATTGCGCTGCGGAACGAATTCGCAACCCGGCGCAAAATGGAAAGCGTTCCGTCGATGGATTGACGATCAATCCGAGGGCGTGCCGGCAAAGCCATTTTTCCCGCGATGAGCTTTTCGCCACGGAATTTAAAACAACCCTACCTCCGCCGCAGGATCATGGGCATGCCGCCCTGCGGCCTCAAGGTGACGCGCTGCACCGGCGTAACCGCGTGGCCCGGCGCCAAATCAAAGCGGTATCGGCGCAGGATCGACGCCAGCAGAACCATCGCCTCCTGCACGGCAAAACCCATGCCGATACAGATGCGGGGCCCCGCGCCAAACGGCATGTAAGCAAATCGGTCAATGGTCTCGCGCCGGCCCGGCAAAAACCGCCGGGGATCGAAAACCGCGGGCGCCTCCCAGAGGCGCCGGTGGCGGTGCAGCACCCACGGCGAGACAATGATGGTCGAGCCCGCGCGGATTTTGCAGCCTGCGAACTCATCCGCGCCAATGGCCTCGCGGCTGAGCGCCGGCGCCGGCGGATATAGCCGCAGCGCCTCATCGATGGTGGCGCGCGTCATCACCAGCGTCTCCAGTTCCGCCGCGCCGATGGGGCCATCGCCCAGCACGGTGTCGATTTCCCGCTCGACTTCAGCGCGCCAATCCGGGTCCTGACTCAGCAGATACAGCGACCACGTCAAAGCATTGGCGGTCGTCTCGTGGCCGGCGCCGATGAAGGTCAGGATATTGGCGCGTATCTCGTCCTCGCCGAGGCCCAGCCCGGTCTGCGGATCGCGCGCGTCCAGCAATAATGTCAGCAAATCCGCGGAGCCGCCGGCATCGGCGGGTTGCGGATTATCTTGCAGCCAGCGGCGGCGCGCGGCGACAATCTCCTCAACCGCCCCGCCAAAAAATGACATCGCGCCGGCGCTGGTTTTGCGGCCGATGCGCGGCAGCCAAGCGGGCGCGCCCACGATATCAAAGGGGTGAAAACGCCCGATCGAGTCAAAATACTGCGTCGCGGCCCTCGCGAATTCCTGGGGGTCGCGGCCGAGCCCCTGGGGGAAAATCGTCCGCTCCAGCACATCCAGCGTCACCCGCGACATTTCCGGCGCTATATCAATGCGCCTGCCCTCGCGCAGCGGCTCCCAGCGCTCCAGCAGCCATTGCGCCGCTCCAGACATCGCTGCCAGAAACCCCGCCGTGGCGCGCGGTGTGAACAAAGGCGCAAGCGCCCGGCGCTGGGCACGCCAGTCCTCGCCGTCGGCGGTCAGCAGGCCGTTGCCGAGGCCGGGGCGCAAAATGCGCAATTGCAGCGCGTCTTTACGGTAATTCGCGACATTATCGACGAACACGTGGCGGATAGCGACGGGGTCGTTGACCACCACGAGCCGGCCGAGCAAGCCGTCGCTCTCGATGACCGGCAGCTCAAAATTACGCGCGCTCCACGTGCCGATGGGATTGGTCCACAGGCCATAGAGAAACGCCAGCGGCCCGATTGGCCCCTCCGGCGGCACCGGCGCGGGGGGCTGGAAAGGGGTTCGCAATGCGGGAAAAGCGGCGCTCATGGCAACTCCGAATTCCCGAACAATAGAGGAAGCGTGCCATCGGCGGAAGCGCGCATGCCACCCAAGTCAAAAAAGAACCGCCGCGCCGAACTTGCGGTTTCCCAAAGGAGGGAAATGCTCTATAGAGCCCCGTCCGCGCCGCAAAGCGCGCGCCGCTCCCTTCGTCTAGTGGCCCAGGACGTCGCCCTCTCACGGCGAAAACAGGGGTTCGACTCCCC
>JANYFM010000050.1 GCA_025362655.1 Hyphomicrobiales bacterium
TTTGAACTGGCACAGGGGGAGCTGCGCCAGGGGGAGACAATGATCCGGCTCACCGACCGGGAGCGCTTCATGCTGCGCGCGCTGGCGCGCGCGCCGGGGGAGCCTGTGTCGCGCGAGGCGCTGGCGGGCGAGGGCGGCGCGGTCAACGAACGCACCATCGACGTGCAGATGAACCGGCTGCGCCGCAAGGTTGAGGCGGATTCCGCCAATCCGGCTTTTCTCCAGACGGCGCGCGGCGCCGGCTACCGCCTTGTGGTGGAGCGATGACCGGCGAAGCGCCGCTTCGCTTTGCCGGCATGCCCGGACTTTTCCGGCGCGCGCGCGCGCTATGGCGCGGTTTCGCGCGGGGCATCGCCGGCTATATGCCGAAGGGGCTTTATGCGCGGGCGCTGCTGATTTTGATTCTGCCGATGGTGATCCTGCAATCGGTGATCGCCTATTTCTTCATGGAGCGCCATTGGCAGTTGGTGACGTTCCGCCTGTCGGCCGCTGTCGTGCAGGATGTGGCGGCCATCATGGACGCCTACAGCCTCAATCCCCGCGACGAGACCCGGATCGCGCTGCGCAAAATCGCCGGCGCGCGGCTTGGCCTCGATGTCGATCTGCTCCCCGGCGCGCAACTGCCGCCGCCGCTGCCCAAGCCGTTTTTCTCTCTGCTCGACCGCGCGCTGTCCCGCGAGCTTTCGACGCAGATACAGCGGCCCTATTGGATCGACACGGTCGGCCGCTCGAACCTGATCGAAATCCGCATTCTGATGGACGGCGCCGTGCTGCGCGTCGTGACCCACCGCAATTCGGCCTATGCGTCGAATTCGCATATTTTTCTAATCTGGATGATCGGCTCGTCGCTGGTGCTGCTGGCGGTCGCGGTGGCGTTTTTGCGCAATCAAATTCGTCCCATCCTGCGCCTTGCGGGCGCGGCGGAGGATTACGGCAAGGGCCGCGAAGCGGATTTTCGCCCGCATGGCGCGCGCGAGGTGCGCCAGGCCGGGTATGCCTTCTTCGAGATGCGCCGGCGCATCGAGCGCGCCATCGAACAGCGCACCGCCATGCTCAACGGCGTCAGCCATGACCTTCGCACGATATTAACGCGCTTCAAGCTGTCGCTGGCGCTTATGGAGGAGAGCGCGGAGATTGAGGCGCTGCGCAAGGATGTGGATGAAATGCAGCGCATGCTGGAGGATTATCTCGCCTTCGCGCGCGGCGATTCCGGCGAGGTCGCCGCGCCCGCCGACATGCGCGCGCTGCTCGACGATCTCAAAGCCGACGCGGAGCGCCACGGGCACGAGACGCGGGTGAATTTCACCGGCGATTCCATGGTCACGGTGCGGCCCGACGCGTTCAAGCGATGCCTCTCCAATCTTGTCGGCAATGCCCAGCGGCACGGGGACCGCATCGCCATCGAGGCGGCGCGCGATCAGCGCTTTTTGACGGTGCATGTCGATGACGACGGCCCGGGAATTCCGGCCGAAAACCGCGAGGATGTGTTCCGCCCATTCTTTCGTCTGGATGAGGCGCGCAATCAGGACGAGGGCGGCTCGGGACTCGGCCTCGCCATCGCGCGCGATATCGCGCGGTCCCATGGCGGCGATGTGATCCTCGCCGACAGTCCGCTCGGGGGACTGCGGGCGAGCGTGCGCGTGCCGGTTTAGCGCCGGCTCAGAGCGCCTCCGCGCCGTCATTGCGCGGGCGTCCGCGCCCGCCAAAGCCGCGGCGCGTGTCGAAAGCGGCGCGCAAAAACGAGCGCAGCGGCGAGGCGAGGCGGTGGAAATCCTCGACACGCGCGACGATGCGGGCGCCGCGGGTAAGCTCTTTGTCGAGGGCGGCCATGGTCGGCGCAAGACCGGAGTCGGTGTCCTTGACCCACACATCAAGAATGCGGACCCAGGCCACGCAAAGCCCCTGCAGTTTGACCGCGCCGACGGAGCCCTGGGCATCGAGACCGGCGGCCTCCAGCATGAAGCGCATGGAATTAAGCGCGACGCGGTTGAGCGCCGCCGCCTCCAACGGCTGGCCGCGGGCCCAGGCAAGCACGCCCTCAATTCCGGCCTTGTAAGGAGCCATCGCATCGAGACGGCACATGAGCACATCAAACAGCCGCTCTTTAGCGGGCTCGCCGAGCAGATCGTCGCTGGAGCCGTCCAGCACGATTTTGTCGATCCGCCGGGAGAAGCCGGCGAGAACCGCGCCTTTTGAAGGGAAACAATCGCGAAATTCCGACAGGCTCGTCCCCGCCCGCGCGGCGATTTCCGTGATGGTGATATCCTCGAACGAACGGTCGGCCGCCAAAGCGAGCAGCGCATCGACAATGCGGTCTCTCGGGTTGGCGGGCGTTTTGGATTGCGGGCTGCTGTCCATGGCGGGCTCCTGATGCCATCTCAAGCTAAGCGCGCTTTGCGCCCGCACCAAGGCGTTTCAGCCGGAAAGCTCGGCGGCGCGCTGTTTCGCCGCGGAGACGGCACGGGCCATCAGCGGGGCAAGGCCGTCCGGCGCCATCAGCACATCAAGCGCCGCCGCCGTGGTGCCGCCGGGCGAGGTGACGTTTTTGCGCAGTTGCGCGACCGGCGCCGCGGCATCGCGGTGCAGCAACTCTCCGGAGCCCTCAATGGTGGCGCGGGCGAGGCGCATGGCGATATCCGCCGGGAGTCCGGCGGCGGCGCCTGCCGCGGCAAGGCATTCGACGAGATAGAAAACATAGGCCGGGCCAGAGCCGGAGACCGCGGTGACGGCGTCGATCAGCCTTTCATCCGCCACCCATTCAACGGCGCCGACCGCGGCCAGCAGCGCCTGCGCCTGCGCGCGCTGGGCGGGGGTGACACCGGGGCTGGCAGCCGCGCCGGTGATGCCGCGCCCGACGGCGGCGGGTGTATTGGGCATGGCGCGCACGATGGCCCGGGCGGGCAGCGCGGCGGCGATGTCCGACAGGGTCTTGCCCGCTAGTATCGAGACCACCAGCGTTTGCGGGCCGACGAGCGGGGCGAGGCTGGCGGCGGCCTCTCCAAGGCTTTGCGGCTTGATGGCAAGCACGAGGACCTGCGGGGCGGCACGGTCAGCGGCCGGCGGATTGAGACGCGCGCCGGATGCCGCGCACAGCGCTTTCAAATCTTCCTGCGGAAACGGGTCAAGCACGGTGACGGCATTGCCATTCAGCCCCGGCGCCAGCCAGCCGCGCAACAAGGCGCCGCCCATTTTGCCGGCTCCGGCAAGCACCAGCGATTTTGGCATATCCGACAAGGCTCAAGCCTCCCCGGCGGTTTCAAACATGGCGGTTTCCAAGGCTTCGCGCGCGTCGCGTCCCGCCCAAAGCACAAATTGGAACGCCTGATAATAGCGCTCACAGGCGGCGATGGCGGCCTGAATCACCGCCTCGCACTGGGGCTGGCTGGCCTGCATGCCGCCGGGCAGTAATATCGCATGGCGGAACAACATGACATTCTCCTGATCCCATAGGCCGAAATGGCCGGCCCAAAGCTGTTCGTTGATCAGGGATATCAGGGTCAGAACCTCGGCGCGGCGGCGGTCCGGCACCTTGATGTCGAATGCGCAGCCGATGTGCAGCGCCTCGATGCCCGGCAGCCATGTGAAAGCCAAATGATAATCGCTCCAGCCGCCGGTGACGGAAATGCTGATCTCATCATCCTGTTCGCGCTCAAACGCCCAGCCATGGCCCGCCGCGAGATGTTCGACGACATCGACGGGATGGGAGCGGCTGTGGGCTTCGATTTGCGCAAGCGACATTATTCAAGCCTTGAATGCGAAGATATTTGGTTGCGCCGGCGGACATTCGGACTCATTGCCAACGCGCGCAAACAAAAGCGAATCAGCGGGGAAGCCAGAACTCTGCGCCGACCGCCGGACCTTTGTAAGGCACCGTCATGGATTCGCGCCGCCGCCGCAATGGCGCGCGCGGGCGTGTCCACAGGCACGCGGCGGTTTCGCGGATTCGAATCGGTTGCGTTATGATCTGCGGGCGCGCCGGCGCCGCCGGCGGCTCGCTCGGAAAGATTCGAATCGATGCCCGTCTCCACTGATTATCGCCCCGAAAAAAGCCATGCCCGGCTCGGCGGCGAATTCTATGACGCGGTGAACGCGGCTGAGTTTCCGAAACGCATTTTGCGGTTCCGAAATCAGCGCTGGGCGGAGCGCGCGGGCCTTGGCGATTTGAGCGATGCCGAATGGATCGCGCATTTCGGCGCGTTCGAACCGTTGCCTGGATCGTTCGAGGCGCCGCTGGCGCTGCGTTATCACGGCCATCAGTTCCGTCACTACAATCACGAGCTGGGAGACGGCCGCGGCTTTCTCTTCGCGCAATTGCGCGATACGAGGGACGGGCGCCTGCTCGATTTGGCCACCAAGGGCTCCGGGCGCACGCCATGGTCGCGGCGCGGCGACGGGCGGCTGACTCTGAAAGGCGGCATCCGCGAAGCGCTCGCCACGGAAATGCTGGAGGCGCTGGGCGTCGAGACCTCGAAGAGCTTTTCGCTGATTGAGACCGGCGAGGCGCTGCAGCGCGGCGACGAGCCCTCGCCGACGCGCTCATCCGTGCTCGTGAGGCTGTCGCATTCGCATATCCGCATCGGCACGTTTCAGAGGCTGGCTTATTTGCGGGACACAACGTCCATCGCAAGACTGCTCGACTATGCGATTGCCGAATACAAGCCGTGGATTCCCGACGGGCCGGTGGAAGCCCGCGCCGCGGCATTCGTCGAGGACACCGCGCGGCTGACGGCGCGGATGGGCGCGCAATGGATGGCGGCGGGCTTTGTGCACGGCGTGCTGAACACCGACAATATCAACATCACCGGCGAGAGCTTCGACTACGGACCGTGGCGTTTCGCGCCGGTTTACGATTCGCTGATGACCGCCGCCTATTTCGATGCCGAAGG
>JANYFM010000074.1 GCA_025362655.1 Hyphomicrobiales bacterium
TCTCACCGCGCGGCGCCGGCTCGCCGGCCAAATCCGCCGCCAGAGAAACCAAATCGCCGCGCCGCACCGTCTCGAAATGCTTTGTCAGCTCGCGCGCAATGGAGGCAGCGCGGCCCCCGAGCACGGCGGCGAGGTCCTGAACTGTTTCCGCCAGCCGCCGCGGCGATTCGAAGAATACCAGCGTCCCTGGAATTCCCGCCAGTTCCGCAATTCGCTGGCGCCGCGCGGCGCTTTTGGGCGGCAGAAACCCCTCGAAGAAAAACCGGTCCGTCGGCAGGCCCGCCACCACCAGCGCCGCCATCACGGCGGAGGCGCCGGGGATGGCAAACACCTCAATGCCCGCCGCCGCCGCGTCCCCCACCAGCTTAAATCCAGGGTCGGAAACCAGCGGCGTGCCGGCATCCGACACAAGCGCCAGCGCGCCGCCCGCCTGGAGGCGCTCGATAAGCTGCGGCCGGACGCTCGCGGCATTGTGCTCGTGATAGGCGATCAGCGGCGTCGTGATGCCGTAGTGGGCGAGCAGCACGCGGGTGACGCGCTTGTCCTCGGCCAGCACCGCGTCGGCGGCCGCCAGCACCGCCAGCGCCCGCAGGGAGATATCCCGCAGATTGCCGATGGGTGTCGCCACCACATGCAGGCCGGGCGCGATTGGCTCGGCCTCGGCGCGCAGGCCGAAAACGGCAAAGCCGGGCGTTCGCGGGGCCGATGCCGGTTCGCTTTTGCCTTTCGTCGGGGAGCTTTGCCGGGCTTTCGTCATGCGCTGCCGTGAAATTGCCGCCAAATTCCATCAATTTAGAAAATTGAGGGTGGAAATCCGGGACGATTCGCATCGCCCGGGCCCCCGCAATTTGATCGCGGGCTGACCACAGGGTATTCTGATTTGCGGCGCGCGCAAATTAGGTTTGAAACGGTTGAATTCGCAGGCGCGCGGGAACACGATTGCCGCGGCGCGGCGGGATGAGGTGGAATTTGAACCCTTTTTTTGATGCCGGCCCCCGCGCAGCGCTGCCGCGCCTTCTGCTCGGCATCGGCGCGGGCCTGTTTGCCGCCGGCTGCGGCCCCATCGGCGGCGTCGGCACCGCGCCCTATCCGGAGCGCTCCCTGTCGGCGCCGACGCAGCCGGTCCAGTCCGGGCCGCTGGGAGGGGATGCCAACCTCATCGGCTCCGGCCCGGTGCGAATCGCGCTGATCATTCCTCTCACCCAGGGCAGCGGCCCCAGCGTGGTGGGAGCATCGCTCCGCAACGCCGCCGCAATGGCCATCGCGGATTCCGGCGCCAATGACGTGACGATCCTCGTCAAGGACGACCGGTCGACCCCGGACGGCGCGCGCGCCGCGGCCCAATCGGCGATTGCCGAGGGCGCGGAGATTATTCTGGGGCCGCTGTTCGCGCCCAATGTGCGCGAGGCCGGGTCCGTCGCGCGCGGCGCCAACCGCCAGTTGATCGCCTTCTCCACGGACACCAGCGTCGCCGCGCGCGGTGTCTATCTGCTGTCTTTCCTCGTCGAGAGCTACGTCGAGCGCATTGTCGATTTTGCCTCCTCGCGCGGCAAGAAAAGCATGGCGGCGATGATCCCCAATAGCGACTACGGGCGCGTCGCCGAGGCCGCCTTCCAAACCGCTGCGGCGCAAAAGGGCATCCGTGTCCTCGCGATTGAACATTATTCCGCGGGGGGCGCCGCCGCCGCCGCGCAGAAAATTGCCGCGCTCGACGGTCAGATCGACGCTTTGTTCATTCCCGAACAGGCGGACGCGATGGCCGCCGTCGCGCAGGCTTTGACCGCCAACGGCATCGACACCAAAAAGGTCCAAATCCTCGGCACCGGCTTATGGAGCGATTCCCGCGTGCTGAAATTGCCGGCCCTTCAGGGCGCGTGGTTTGCCGCGCCCGAAAACAACGGGTTCAATTCCTTCGCGACGCGCTATCGCGCCAAATTCAACTCGGACCCGACGCGGATCGCCACCCTCGCCTATGACGCCACATCGCTTGCCGCGGCGCTGGCCCGTCAGCAGGGTTCGCAGCGCTTCGCCGAGAGCGTGTTGACCAACGGCTCCGGCTTTAACGGCGCCGACGGCGTGTTCCGTTTCCGCGCCGACGGCCAGAATGAGCGCGGGCTTTCCGTCCTGCAAATCAGCGGCGGCGCGGCTTCGGTCATTTCAGCCGCGCCCAAAAGTTTCGGCGGGGCGTGAAAAAGAATTTTCTTTGAAATCCGCGCGTTCGCGCATGCAAAACGGCATGAGGCAGGCCTCAAGCCGTTTGGGGCTCAGTCCCCCACGATCACAATGTGAAGCCGCCTTGGCCCGTGCGCGCCGAGCAGCAGTTTCTGCTCGATGTCGCCGGAGCGCGAGGGTCCCGTGATCATATTGACCGCGCGCGGCATCAGTCCCTTGCCGAATGTCGCGCGAAGGCGCGTCCACACGCTCTCATAATCCCCGTCAATATCCGCCGCGCGCAGCACGACGATGTGATTGTCGGGCAGAAAATTCAGCGTCGTCGGATTGTCCGTTCCTGAAACCAAAACCAGCGTCCCGGTCTCCGCCGCGCCCGCGAACGCATGGCTGACGGCGTTGAGATCGTCGCCCGCCGAGGGGCCGCGCGTGACAGCCAGCGTTGTGGCGCCCCAGTCCATGGCCGCGAGACGCGGGTCCGCTCCCATGCGCAGCGTCGCCGGGAGGTTGTTGTCCCGCAGGTAGCGCGCGATTTCGGCCGGCACATCCTTGGCCGAAGCGGCGACTGCGAGGCTTGCCTGCACAGCCTCCGCCTGCGCGCGGAACAGCGCGAGCCGCGCCGCGGGGTCAAGCTGTCCGCGCGCGGGAACGACGCCCGGCGCGGCGCGGGCGAGGCGCTCGTCCACAGCGGCAATGCGCGGCGCCTCGTGGCCGGTGACGCCGAGCGAGCGCCGGATGTTGGAGAGCACGTCGTCGCGGGCGGAGGTCAATGGGAATTCCCGTTCAGAGCGCTGGAGGCCGGCTCCGGGAAAACGCCGGCATTGAGCACTTCCGTTTCTGTAAATGCGCCCTTGCGAATAAAGGCTTCAAGCGCGGGCCGGGCCGCGAGCGGCGTGTTGGCGCGCTCGCGCGCGGCGCGGCGCAGGGCCTCGGCCTGCTGCTCGGTCCAAGCGAGAAAAACGGAGTCGTAGAGTGTTTCGTTGGGCACAGCGCGGGCTTTCCATCCGAAGAGACCGTGTTTTACGCCATTCGCCGCCGTTTCGAAAGGCTGGGCGCCTCACAGGCTGGGCGCCTCACCGCGTCCGCCCGCCCTTCGCCTTCCACTGGCTTTGAAACGTCCGGCCCTGCGGCGCGGGCATGTCGCGGTGGTCGGTCCAGCCGCCGGCCAGCGGCAGCTTGCGGAACCTCCCGCGCGCGCTCCCCAGCAGCCCCAGCGCGCCCATCGCAATGCCCGCCGCGAGCCGGTACAGCGCCGGGCGTTTGGCGAAAAACGCCCACACGCCGATGCCGTAACGCACGGATGCCGGCGACAGATGCCGCTCGAATTCCCGCTCGCGCCAATGGCGCATCATTTTCGGCAGGGGAATGCGCACAGGGCAGACGCTTTCACAGCGCCCGCAAAAGGTCGAGGCGTTCGGCAGATGCCCGCCCTTGTCGACGCCGATCAGCGAGGGCGTCAGCACCGCGCCCATCGGCCCTGGATAGACCCAGCCGTAAGCGTGCCCTCCCACCGCGTGATACACCGGACAATGGTTCATGCAGGCGCCGCAGCGGATGCAGCGCAGCATGTCCTCGAACTCCGTGCCGAGCATCGCGCTTCTGCCGTTGTCGAGCAGCACCACGTGATAGGCCCGCGGCCCGTCGGGATCGCTCGCGCGGCGCGGGCCGGTCGAAAGTGTAGTGTAAACGCTCATATCCTGGCCGGTGGCGGAGCGCGCCAGCACGCGCAGGATTTGCGAGGCGTCCTCCAGCGTCGGCACAATCTTTTCAATGGACGCGATGACGATGTGCGCGCGCGGCAGCGTCTGCGTGAGATCGCCGTTGCCCTCATTGGTCACGATGATCGACGTGCCGGTTTCCGCCACGAGAAAATTCGCGCCGGTGACGCCGACATCGGCGTCGAGAAATTTTTCGCGCAGAATGCCGCGCGCCTCCGCCAGCAGGGATTCGGGCGCGTCAAGGTTGCGGCCCTCCGGCAGCGCCGTGTGGACGCGGCGGAAATCCGCCTCCACCTGCTCTTTGTTGAGATGCACCGCGGGCGCGATGATATGCGAGGGCGCCTCGCCCCGCAGCTGAATGATATATTCGCCGAGATCGGTTTCCACCGCGGCCATGCCCGCCGCCTCTATCGCCGCGTTGAGCCCGATCTCCTCGGACACCATGGACTTTCCCTTGGTGACGTTGCGCGCGCCCTCGGCTTTGCAGATATCAACGATCAGCGCGCAGGCTTCTTTGGCGTCGCGCGCGAAGTGAACCCTGCCGCCCGATGCGGTGACATTTTTTTCGTAAGCTTCGAGATAAAGATCGAGATGCGCAAGCGTGTGGTTCTTGATGTCGCGCGCGCTGTCGCGCAAAGCCTCGAATTCCGGCAGCCCCGCCGCGGCCGAGGCGCGCCGCTCGATGAAATTGACGCGCACATGGCCGAGCGCCTTTTGCAATTGCGCATCGCCGAGCGCCGCATGGGCATTCGCTTTAAAATTTTCCGAGGTCGGGAGCGCGCTCATTTCCCCGGCTCCCTTGGCGCGCTGATGGGCGGCTCGTCCGTCATCCCCGCCAGCACTTCGGCGATGTGGCGGACTTCGATTTTGCTGCCCTGCCGCGACAGCTTGCCCGCCATGTTCATGAGGCAGCCCAGATCGCCGGCCAGCAGCACTCCCGCGCCGCCGGCGGTGATATGGGCGCATTTTTCGGTGACGATGGCATCGGAGATTTCGCCGTATTTGACTGCGAAAGTTCCGCCAAAACCGCAGCAGACATCGCTGTTTTTTAGCTCCGTCAGGGTCAGCCCCCCGACGCTCGCCAGCAGTTTGCGCGGCTGGCTTTGCACATTCAGCTCGCGCAGGCCCGCGCAGGAATCATGGTACGTGACCTCACGCGGATAATCCGCCTCCGCCTTCGTCACGCCGCGCTCATCGACCAGAAAACTTAACAGCTCATGGCACTTGGCGGCGAAGGCGTTGGCCCGCGCGGCCATGTTGGGATCGCCCTCGAAAAGCTCGGGATAATGTTTCGCCATCATGCCCGCGCAGGAGCCGGACGGCGCGACGATATAATCGCAGCCGGCGAAGGCTTCGATGTTTTGCGCGGCGATTTCCCGCGCGTTTTTGCGGTCGCCCGAGTTGAACGCCGGCTGGCCGCAGCAGGTCTGCGCGGGCACGATCACCTCGCAGCCGCCGCGTTCGATCAGCCGCGCGGCGGCAAAGCCGACGCTGGGGCGGAATAGATCGACGAGGCAGGTGGCAAACAGGCCAACGCGGGGTTTTGCGGAGGAGTCGGGCAATGGGTGTTCCTTGGCGCGTGGAAGGCGCGGCGCGGGGAGACACTGGACCAAGGGGCCGGAGGGTTCAAGGCGGGTCAGAAAACCGCCCGCCCCAGATGCTCCCCATGCGGATGTTTCAGGCGGTCTGTTTGTTCCGGGAGCGCTTTCACCCCCGCCCAGCCAGCATCTCCCGGGCCTTCGCCTTGTCGCGCTCCATCTCCGCCGCGAGCGCATCGAGGCTG
>JANYFM010000102.1 GCA_025362655.1 Hyphomicrobiales bacterium
CCGAACACACCGCCGGCGGCAAAAAACACCGCCATGCCCGTCGAAAACCGCCACGCTCCACGCATCCAAAATCTCCAAGGCTCAGCCGGCAGGGAAGATGCCCTGGCGCCGAGAGGCGGTCAAACCGCGCCAAATCCGTCAACATCGCGGTGTGCGTTATCACACATGCACGCCGCGATTTGTGTCATAAGGACAGCGTTTCATCAGTCCGGCGGAATGCGCTTTGGACGAACCGGGAGGCTGCGATGGCTGGCGAATACAAAACCTGGATGGTGGACCCGCTTGGCGCGCTCACGCCCGCCCTTGCCGCGGCCATAAAGAGCCAGTTGGAGGGCCTCTTCAGGACGATCATCGACAAGGATAAGTTTTTCACTTCAAACTCGGTGTCTTTCAGCGCCTCCTCCGCGGCGCCGACCGCGCATGAGCTGCTGGTATACTTCATGCCCTCGGGAAAGAGCGTCATCAAGAACGTGCCGGGAGCCAAATCGCCCGATCTTACCGCCGATGGAAGCACCGTTTACGCCGCGGGCGCCTCCGAGGTTTACGCGCGCGGCGAGGACGCTTCCGCGCTCGCCCGGCTGGCATTCCACGAGCTGATGCACAACCGCCTCCAGCAGGACGACGCGACCCTGCATCCGCAGGGCGGGCTGGCCGGCAAAACCATCAGCACCGGCACCCAGCTCAACGACAAGAACATCAGCACCATGTCCGCCGCCCTGCAAACGCCGATCACGCAATATACCGCCGGCATTGCCATCCTTAACAACGGAAAGAACGATCCGCTGTCGGAATATTACAAGATTTGATGCCGCTCTATTTTGCGCTCAGCACGAAATCCGCCGCAGGCTCCGCGTATAGCGCCGCCGCCAGATGGGCCCGGGCGCCCAGCACGGCGCGCTGGTTGATCGAGCCCTTGTCGGTCATCTCGCCCTTGTCAATGGAGGGTCCGTCCTCCAGCAGAATCAAGCGCTGAACGCGGGTCGAGCTGCCGGTGCTCTTGGCGGCGAGGGACGCCAGCAGCGCCCGCATTTCAGCCCGCAGCGCCGGATTTGCCAGAACCTCCCGCGCGGGCGTCTCAGGCCCCGCCCCGGCCAGTTTGCGGCAGGCGTCCATATCGGGAAATGCGAGAATGCCGAGATAATCCTCATTCAGGCCGGCGATCACGGCGTCGTGGATATAGGGCGCGAAATGATCGATAAAGGCGGCGCGCAGCGGGCCGACGGCAACCCATGTGCCGGTGTTCAGCTTGAAATCCTCGGCGGTGCGCCCGTCGAAAAAGAAACCTTTGCCGGCGTCGCTTTCGTCGGCGAAACGCACGGCGTCGCCGAGCTTGTAAAAGCCCTCCTCATCGAAGGCTTTGGCGGTCAGTTCCGGCTGGCGCCAATAGCCCGGCGTGATATGCGGGCCGCGCAGCCGCGCCTCCCATTTGCCCTCGCTCGGCACGAGTTTCATCATCGTGCCGCGCGCGGGCACGCCGATATTCCCGGCGCCCTCCATCGTCTGGTTCGCGGCCAGCGCAAAAGGCGCCGTCTCCGTCGAGCCAAGACCGGTCAATATGATGACGCGCTCGCCCCGCGTGCGCACGCTCAGCGCATCCAGCTCATCCCAAAGATGCCGGGCCATGCCCGCGCCGGCATACCAGAGCATGTTGAGCTTTTCGAAAAACGTCCCGCATAGCGCGGGATCCGCGCGCAGATAGGGCGCCAGAGCGGCAAAGCCTTTGGGCACGTTGAAATACCAGGTCGGCGAAACCTCCCGCAAATTGCGCACGGTCGCCTCGATGGCGCCTGGCACAGGCTTGCCGTCGTCCAGATAATAAGTGCCGCCGTGGTATAGCAGCAAATTAAAATTATGATTGCCGCCCGCCGTATGGTTCCACGGCGACCAGTCAAGCGTGACCGGCGGCTCGTCCCGCATGAAAGCGAAATGCGCGCTGGCCATCTCCGCATTGGCGCACAGCATTCGCTGCGTGTTGATGACGCCTTTGGGCATTCCGGTTGAGCCTGATGTGAACAGGAATTTGGCGATCGTGTCGGGCCCGACTGCCTCATGGGCCGCATCCACAGCCGGCGTGTCCGGCGAATCCAGCAGCGCGGCCAAATCTGTCGAAGGCCGCCCCGGCGGGGCGTTCCGCGCGGTGACCAGCTCTATATCCGCGGGAACCGCCCCCGCGATAGCCTTGGCAAACTGAGCGCCGTCCGCCGCGAAAACCAAGCCCGGCGTCAGCAGCTCCATGATATATTTAAGCTTGCCATGATCGGACGACACCAGCGAATAAGCCGGCGACACCGGCGCATACGCGACTCCGGCATAGAGCGCGCCCATGCCGAGCAGCGCATGATCGAGATCATTGCCGGAGAGGATCACCAGCGGCCGCTCCGCGCTCAGCCCGCGCGAGATCAGCGCACCGGCGATGCGCCGCACAC
>JANYFM010000135.1 GCA_025362655.1 Hyphomicrobiales bacterium
GCCAATCCCGCCGCCGCCGCAGGGCGATGCGCGCCAACAGCGGGGCGCCGACCGGGTTCAGCGCGTCGTTGAAATCATAGGCGGGGTTGTATCAAATCGATACAAATTCATTTTGCAACTTGGCTGCATACTCATAAAGCAGTCGCCGCGGAGAAAACCTGGCGCGCTTTTGTGTAAAGTCGTCCACGAGCAATTCAGGCCTTACGGCTTCGTTGGAGCGCGCCGGTAGCGCATGGCAACAACGCCGTTTGAGAGTGGTTTGGCGGAGATCAGCTCAAGGTGCCGCGTGTTCGGCAGGCCGCTCCCATAAAGGGTAGGTCCGTGGCCGACGACTCTCGGTTGAACGAGGAACATGTATTCATCAATCAAATCCAGTCGATCCAGCTCCGCTGCGAGCTTGCCGCTGCCAAGGAGCACGCCCGCCGGGGTCGCGTCCTTTAGATTCTGCACACCCGTTCGCAGATCACCCGCGATGTGGCAGCTATTGGTCCATGGGAAGTCGTTTCGCGTTGAAGACACCACGTACTTTGGCTTGGCATCCAACTTAACCGCCCACTCACGTATGATCGGCGGCGCCTCCATTTCGCCACGAGCGACTGCCGGCCAGCAGCTTTCCATCATCTCGTAAGTAACGCGGCCCCAAAGCATCGCGCCACACTCGTCCATCAGATGGATAAAGTAGGCGTGAGTTTCGTCGTCGGCGATTCCTTCTTGATGGTCGACGCAGCCGTCCAAACTGACGTTGGTGCTGAAGATCAATTGTCCCATAAAGCCAGCATACAAGCTTATGACATATTCGTCACGCGGTTTAGCGATGGCTGATATGAACAGCACAACAGCTGTCCTTAAATCTCAGCCAAATGCTCGTGGACGATAGGCAAATCAGATTGCCAGTGATTCAATCTCTTTGTGCTTTGCCTCATGACCTTTGGCGATTAGTCCCCGCCCCTCAGCGCCGCCGCCGCCGCGAACGGCGCCAGCGCCGCGCTGGCCAGCGTCAGCGCGCATAAAATCAGCAGCGGCGTCATAAACGGCACCGTCCCGCCGCTGGCGGCGGAGGCCGCCGAGACGCCGAAAATCAGCACCGGCACGGTGAAAGGCAGCACCAGGATCGCCATCAGCAAACCGCCCCGCCGCAGGCTCACGGTCAGCGCCGCGCCGATGGCGCCAATAAAAGTCAGCGCCGGCGTGCCCGCCAGCAGCGACAGCGTGACCCCCGCCAGCGCCGGCCCCTCCAGCGCCAGCATCAGGCCAAAAACCGGCGCGGCAATGACCAGCGGCAGACAGGTCATGGTCCAATGCGCCAGACATTTCACCGCCACGATCAGCTCCAGCGGCACGTCGGCCATTTGCAGCAAATCGAGAGAGCCATCCTCATGATCGGCCTGAAACAGCCGGTCGAGGCCCAAAAGGGTCGCCAGCAGCGCGGCGATCCACAAAATTGCCGGGCCGATCCGCGCCAGCAGGTTAAGGTCCGGACCCATGGCGAAGGGCACAAGGGTCACAAGGATCAGAAAGAACACCACCCCCATCGCCCCGCCGCCCCCGATACGGCGCGCCAGGCGGATTTCACGGATAAAAAGGGCCAATAAAGCGCTCTTCATGGCGCGCCCCCAAGCCGAAGCTCGCGCGCGCCTTCGAGACCCAGCGGCGCGTGGGTCGCCGCCACGATCAGCCCGCCGGCCGCCAGATGCTCGCCCATCACGCCTGCCAAAAGCTCTTGCGCCGCCGCGTCCAGCGCTGTCGCGGGCTCGTCGAGCAGCCACAGCGGGCGCGGCGCGACGAGCAGGCGGGCCAGCGCCGCGCGCCGCTTTTGCCCCGCCGAAAGCCACGCCGCCGGCAAATCCGCCGCGCGGCCAAGCGCCAGCCGCTCCAGCGCGGCAACCGGCGAAAGCCCGTCCCCGGCGCCCAGCATGGACGCCCAAAATTCAAGGTTTTCCCGCGCCGTGAGCGCCCCCTTCAGCGCCTCCGCATGGCCAAGATAATGCGCATGCGTGGATACCGGGTCAGGCTCCGCGTCCAGCGTCTCAAACGAAACCAAGCCGCTTTCCGGCTCCAGCAGCCCCGCCAGCGCCCGCAGCAGCGTCGATTTTCCCGCGCCGTTCGGGCCTGTGACGACCAGCGCCTCGCCGCTGGCAAGCGTCAGCGACAAACCCTCGACAATCGTCCGCCCGCCGCGCGACAGGACGAGGCCGGCGGCGGCGAGCCTCACGTTTGGGGGAAAGCACAGAACAGGCAAAATTATCGGCTCTCAGGCAATTGTTGCTTTTGCAGGCACGCTTGCATGTAGCCGCCCGCGAGAAAACTATCTATAAGCCGGGCTTCCGCATCGACACCAACGAAAAACGGGGCTTCACTCATGTCGCTGGACAGTTTCAAATGCCGCAAGCCGCTCAAAGTCGGCTCCAAGACCTACCATTATTTCTCGCTGAAACAGGCTGAGAAAAACGGTCTCAAAGGCATTTCGAAACTGCCCTATTCCATGAAGGTCATCGTCGAGAACCTGCTTCGCTTCGAGGACGGGCGCTCGGTGACAAAAGAGGATATTCTGGGCTGCGCGCAATGGGTCGACAACAAAGGCAAGACCGAGAAGGAAATCGCATTCAGGCCGGCCCGGGTCCTCATGCAGGATTTCACCGGCGTCCCCGCCGTGGTGGATCTCGCGGCGATGCGCGATGCCGTGACCAAGCTCGGCGGCAAGGCCTCCAGCGTGAATCCTCTGGTTCCCGTTGACCTTGTCATCGACCATTCCGTCATCATCGATGAATTCGGCACGCCGAAGGCCTTCAAGAAAAACGTCGATCTCGAATATGCCCGCAACGGCGAGCGCTATCAGTTTCTCAAATGGGGCCAGGGCGCTTTCGACAATTTCGCGGTTGTGCCGCCGGGCACCGGCATCTGCCACCAGGTTAATCTGGAATATCTGTCGCAGACCGTCTGGACCAAGAAGGAAAAATACAAGCCCGCGCGCGGCGCCGCCTCCACCGTCGAGGTTGCCTATCCCGACACGCTTGTCGGCACGGATTCGCACACCACCATGGTCAACGGCCTCGCGGTTCTGGGCTGGGGCGTCGGCGGCATTGAGGCGGAGGCCTGCATGCTGGGACAGCCGCTGTCCATGCTGCTGCCGGAAGTCATCGGCTTCAAACTCACGGGCGAGATGAAAGAAGGCGTCACCGCCACCGATCTCGTGCTGACGGTGACGCAGATGCTGCGCAAGCTCGGCGTTGTCAGCAAATTTGTGGAATTCTTCGGCCCCGGCCTTGATGATCTGACCCTGGCGGACCGCGCCACCATCGGCAATATGGCGCCCGAATACGGCGCCACCTGCGGCTATTTCCCCATCGACGGCGAGACCATCGCTTTCCTCGACAACTCAAACCGCAAAACGGCGCGGGTGGCGCTCGTCGAGGCTTACGCCAAAGCGCAGGGCATGTTCCGCACCGCCAAATCGGAAGACCCTGTCTTCACCGCGACACTGGAGCTTGATCTCGGCGCCGTTGTGCCCTCGATGGCCGGCCCGAAGCGCCCCGAAGGGCGCCAGGCGCTGGAGGATATCGGCGAGGGCTTCGAAAAAGCCATGGTCAGCGAGTACCGCAAGGGCGACGAGCAGCGCAAACGCTTCGCCGTGCCCGGCGCGAATTACGATCTCGGCCACGGAGATGTCGTGATCGCCGCGATCACCTCCTGCACCAACACATCGAACCCGAGTGTTCTCATCGCGGCGGGCCTGCTGGCGCGCAACGCGGCGGAGAAGGGCCTGAAATCCAAACCATGGGTGAAAACCTCGCTGGCGCCCGGCTCCCAGGTCGTCGGCGAATATCTCGCCAACGCCGGCCTGCAAAAGTTTTTGGACAAGGTCGGCTTCAATCTCGTCGGCTACGGCTGCACCACCTGCATCGGCAATTCCGGCCCGCTGCCGGAGGCGGTGTCGGAATCGATAAACAAGAATAACATCGTGGCCGCCGCCGTGCTGTCGGGCAACCGCAACTTCGAGGGCCGCGTCAACGCGGATGTGCAGGCGAATTATCTCGCCTCGCCGCCCCTCGTTGTGGCCTATGCGCTGGCCGGCAACATCTACATGGACCTGACCAAAGAGCCGCTCGGGAACGGCAAGGACGGCAAGCCCGTCTATCTGCGCGACGTCTGGCCGACCAACAGGGAAATCGACGGATTCATCAAGAAATTCGTCACGAAGAAAATATTTAGAGAGCGGTACGCCGATGTGTTCAAGGGCGATGCCAACTGGCGCAAGGTGAAAGCGCCCGCCGGCGAGACCTACAAATGGCCGATCAATTCGACCTACGTGGCCAACCCGCCCTATTTCGAGGGCATGACCATGACGCCCGATCCCGTCACCGATATTGCTGACGCGCGCATCCTCGCGGTCTTCGGCGACAAAATCACCACCGATCACATCTCTCCCGCGGGCTCGATCAAGTTCGCCTCGCCGGCCGGCAAATGGCTGACCGAGCGCCAAGTGCGCGAGGGCGACTTCAACCAGTATGGAACAAGGCGCGGCAATCATGAGGTGATGATGCGCGGCACTTTCGCCAACATCCGCATCAAGAATTTCATGAACAAAGGCGCTGACGGCAATGTCGCCGAGGGCGGCAACACGCGGCACTATCCCTCGGGCGAGAAACTGTCGATTTTCGAAGCCTCGATGAAATATCAGAAAGACGGCGTGCCGCTGGTTGTCTTCGCCGGCGAGGAATACGGCAACGGCTCGTCGCGCGACTGGGCGGCGAAGGGCACCAAACTGCTCGGCGTGCGCGCGGTCATCGCCCAGAGCTTCGAGCGCATCCACCGCTCCAACCTCGTGGGCATGGGCGTGCTGCCGCTGACTTTTGAAGCGGGAACCTCGGCGCAAACCCTCGGCCTCAAAGGCGATGAGCTGATCACCATCCACGGCCTCGCGGTGGGATTGGCGCCGCGCCAGATGATGGAAATGTCGGTGAAATACGCCGACGGAAGCAGCAGGCAGGTGCCGCTCCTCTGCCGCATCGCGACGCTCGACGAGCTCGAATATTTCAAGAACGGCGGCATCATGCAGTACGTGCTGCGGAATCTCGCGGCGGCGTAGGCGGCCCTTGGGCGGCGGGGACCGTTGCCCGCCGCCTCTTAACCGTTTTGGCGGAAAGCGGCCCGGCAGCCGGGGCGTTGCTGGTAAAACCCCTTTCGGATCGAGCGGGAGGCATGGCGCTTCCCCCGGCCATCCGGAACGGGTCGCCCATGGAAAACCATCCGCTTTTCAGCCGCCGGCTCTTGGTGTCGGCAGGATTAGCCTCCGTTTTGGCGGGCATTGCCATGCCGGCACAGGCCCGCGCGCGCGCGGAGGGTCCGGCCGGCGAACTCGCCGCTCTGCCGCCCGGCACCATCCTCATCAGCCAAAGCCGCAAGCGGCTGTACCTCACGCAATCCAGCGGCGCGGTTCTCTCCTGGCCGGTCGCCATAGGACGGGGCGGGCGGGCCTGGTCGGGCTGGGCGAGCATTGAGGGCAAGCATGTGCGGCCCGCCTGGTCGCCGCCCGCCGAGGTCAAGCGCGACCATCCCCGCCTGCCCCAGGTGATTGCCGGCGGCGCCCCCAACAACCCCATGGGCGCGCGCGCCTTGACCCTCGACCGCCGCGAGATCGCCATTCACGGCACCACCGCCGCCATGCGCGCCTCCATCGGCACCGCCGCTTCCTACGGCTGCATCCGCATGCTGAATGAGGACGTGATCGACCTGTTTGACCGCGTCTCCGTCGGCACCCGCGTGCTGGCCGGGCGCTGACGCGGAACCGGGCTGCCTCAAATTCGGCTTGGCAAGACCCGGTTTATCAGCCGATACTGTCCTTGGGGGAATCATTAACATCCCCAAAAGGAGGGCTCGCCATGGCTGATCACGCAACCCATGTGAAAAAATACGACGCTGGCGCCGACGACAAAAAAATCGCGTCCATCGTCAAATATTGCGGCATCGCATTGCAGAAAAGAGATTCCTCGCTGGTCGCCTGCTCGGACAAGGACGAGCTCGCCACCGTGCGCAACGGCTTCGCGAAAAAGAAGCTCGGCCTCGAGGATGCCAAAGCCGTGGACGCCGCCATGAAAAAAGTCTGCGAAAAAATGAAAGCCGACCACGATAAGCCGCGTGTCACTTTCTATTACCTGCTGGCCGCTGAAACCGGCACGCTGGCCAAACTCGGCTGACGCGGCTCAGAGCGGGCGGTCAGCGGCGGCCCGCGTGTCCGCGCTCCCCGATGCCGCGGCCTGACCGCCGCGGTATAAATCCGCACGCGAGGGCGGCAGCGCCGACGGGCCTTTGACGCGCTTCGATGACAGCGTCTGATACAGCAGCGCATTGTTGCGCTCGAAGGTGATCGAGCACGCGCCGAGATAGGCGAGCCATACCCGCGCTGTCGCCCCGCCGACCTCCAACACCGCCTCATCCCATTTGGCAAGCAGCCGGTCGTGCCAGAACCGGCATGTGCGCATGTAATGCCCGCGCCAATTCTCGACGTCGTGAACCTCAAAGCCGTGACGCTCAAGATTGGTGATGGTGCGGCCGATATAATCCAGCTCGCCGCCTGGAAAAATATAGCGCGTCAGCGCGGCGAAGTCGGCGCGCTTTTTGCCGGTGCGCGCGGCGTTGCTTTTGCCCGGCCGCGTGATCGCGTGATGCAGATACAGCCCGCCCGGCTTCAGCACCCGGCTCACCGTGCTGAAATAGGTTTCGAAGTTGCGGACGCCGATCGCCTCGAACATGCCGATGGATGAGACTTTGTCGTAACTCCCCTGAACCAGCGCATAATCGATCAGTTCAATGCGGACGCGGTCCTGCAAGCCGAGGCGCTCCACTTTGGCCCGCGCATATTCCACCTGCCGCTCCGACAGCGACACCCCGTGCGCCTCCACACCGTGATGTTGAGCGGCGTGAATGACGAAAGAGCCCCAGCCGCAGCCGATATCGAGCAGGGTCTCGCCGGGTTTCAGCCGCAGTTTGCGGCATGTCATCTCCAGCTTGTCACTCTGCGCCTGTTCCAGCGAATTATCCCAATCGGTAAAATACGCGCAGGTGTAGACCATATCCGGATCCAGCCAGAGCCCGTAAAACGCATTCGAGAGATCGTAGTGATAGCCGATGTTTTTCTTGTTTTCCTCCGCGCCGCCGCCGCTCTCGCGGTCCCGGGCAATGCCTTCCAGCGGCCACGGGCCGCCGCGCGGCACGAACAGGAATTGCGCCGCCACTGCCAGCGCTTGTGTTTTATCAAGGCGTTTTCGCCATTCGCGCGAGCGGACCTTCGGGCGGCCCGCCGCGAGATCGAACATATCTCCATTGACAATATCGAGGCGCCCCGATGCCCAAAGATTGGCCAGCGTGTCCGGGTTCGGCTTGCGGATCAGCGCGGCCACCGCGCCCTCATCGGCGATGCTGACGGCCAAGCCGCGGGCGGGCCAATCCGCGGGCACGCTCGATCCGTCCCAAAGACGCAGGCCGAATGCGGGTTCCAGCGCCTTGTGCGCGGCGGCGGCAAGCGCCCTGAAAGCCTCAAGTCTGCGTGCCGCGCTTTTCATGCCCCGCCTTCTCCAAAGCGCCGGATATGCCTTCATTTCAGCCGCGAAGTCGAGGCTGCGCGCGCGCCCCCCGCTCGCGCCCTTGCCGGGCGCGCGGGGCTTGCCTATACGGCTGAAAGGAACGGGCGGCTGCGAACCGCGGCCCCGTTTCAAAGCGAGGGGCGGCGGCGGCCCCACCTGGAATTGGCCTATGGCTGGCGCGCCGGCAGGACCGCGATTGCTGTTGCGCCGACTCCGCGAAATCATGGCGGAGCCGGTCAATGCCCAGGCGCGCCTCGACAAAATCGTGGTCAATATAGCCAGCAACATGGTCGCCGAAGTCTGCTCGGTCTATGTGCTGCGCGCTGATGCGCGCCTTGAGCTGTTCGCCACTGAAGGCCTCAACCGCGAAGCCGTGCATCAAACGACCATGCGCTCGGGCGAGGGCCTTGTCGGCCTGATCGCGGAAAGCGCCGAGCCGCTGTCTCTGTCGGACGCCCAGTCGCATCCCGCTTTCTCCTACAAGCCGGAGACGGGCGAGGAAATTTACAATTCGTTCCTCGGCGTGCCGATTCTTCGCGGCGGCAACACGCTCGGCGTTCTCGTGGTGCAGAACCGGGTGCGGCGCGCCTATCCGGAGGAGGAGGTCGAAGTCCTTCAAACAACCGCCATGCTGCTGGCGGAAATGATCGCGTCGGGCGAGTTGCAATCGATTGTGCGCCCCGGAGCCGACATCGCCTCGCGCGGGCCGCTGGCGCTGTCGGGCTCCGCCGTTGCTGACGGCGTCGGGCTCGGCCATGTGGTGCTCCAACGCCCCCGCGTGATCGTCAGGCAGATCATCGCTGAGGATATCAAGAAAGAGAAAGCGCGCCTCGACGACGCCATCGGCATCGTCCGCGACTCCATCGACCAGCTTATCAAGGCCGGCGAGGAGGACGGGCCGGGCGAGCATCGCGATGTGCTCGAAGCCTTCCGCATGATCGCGCATGATCCCGGCTGGCTGCGCCGCCTGCAGGAGGCCGTGGTGACAGGTCTGACGGCGGAGGCCGCCGTTGAGCGCGTGCAGAACAATTCGCGCGCGCGGCTGCAGCGCTCCACCGATCCCTATCTGCGCGAACGTCTGCATGATCTCGACGACCTCGCCAACCGGGTTCTGCATCAGTTGACGGGACAGCCCCTCGTCACCGCCAATGCCGATCTGCCCGACAATGCCATTCTCGTCGCGCGCACCATGGGTCCGGCGGCGCTGCTGGATTATGACCGGAAAAAACTTCGCGGCCTCGTGCTGGAGGAGGGCGGCGCGTCAAGCCACGTCGCCATCGTCGCGCGGGCGCTTGGCATTCCCGCCGTCGGCGATATCGCCAACATCACGTCGCTGGTCGAGCAGGGCGACGCCATCATTATCGACGGGGCCACCGGCGAGGCGCATCTGCGGCCGCCGCCCGATGTGCAGGCGGCCTATGCGGACAAGGCGCGGCTGCGGGCGCGCCGCCAGGAACAGTACCGCGCCCTGCGCGACATGCCGGCCGTGACGAAAGACGGCGTCAAAATCGATTTGCACATGAATGCGGGCCTCGTGATTGACATGCCCCATGTCGAGGAAACCGGAGCGGAATCCATCGGCCTGTTCCGCACGGAATTGCAGTTCATGCTCGCGCCGCAGTTCCCCCGCGTTAACGAGCAGGTGACGCTTTACAAATCCGTGCTCGACGCCATGGGCGCCAAGCCTGTGACCTTCCGCACGCTGGACATCGGAGGCGACAAAGCGCTGCCCTATATGCGGAAATTCGAGGAGGAAAATCCCGCCCTCGGCTGGCGCGCCATCCGCATCGGCCTCGACCGCCCCGGCCTGCTGCGCTCGCAGCTGCGCGCCATGCTGCGCGCCGGCGGCGGGCGCGATCTGCGCATCATGTTTCCGATGATCGCCGCGTGCGGGGAGTTTGACGCGGCCAAAGCCATGACCCTGCGCGAGGTGCGGCGGCTCGCCGCCCAGGGCCATGAGACGCCGGCTTCCCTGAAGCTCGGCATCATGGTCGAAGTGCCCTCGATACTCTGGCAGCTTGAGGAGGTCCTCGCGCGCGTCGATTTCCTGTCGGTCGGCTCCAATGATCTGATGCAATATCTCACCGCCGCCGACCGCGACAACAAGCGCGTCTCGGGCCGTTTCGATCCGCTTTCCCCGCCGCTGCTTCGCGCGCTCAAAGGCATCATCGACAAAGCCGCCGAAACCGGCACGCCGGTCACCCTGTGCGGCGAAATCGGCGGGCGCGCGCTGGAGGCTCTCGCGCTGATTGGCATCGGCTATCGCGGACTTTCGATGGCGGCCTCGTCCATCGGGCCGGTCAAGGCCATGATCCTCGCGCTGAACGCTTCGGAGGCGCGGGAGTTCCTCGCGCCCCGGCTTGCCGCGCATGACGGCGCGGCCTCGCTGCGCGAAGAGCTGCGCGCCTTTGCCGAGGCGCGGGGCGTTCCGCTTTAGCGGACCCCGGCCGGCCGGAACGTTTTTCGCTTTTCGTGAATGAGAGACCATGCTTTCCTCCGACAAACTCGATCTGATCCTGCGCCGCCACGAGGAGCTTTCCTCGCGCCTCTCGGCGGGCGGCGGCGGGGCCGAATTCGCCGCGCTGTCGCGCGAATATTCCGATCTCTCCGGCGTCGCCGCCGCCGTCCTCGCCTGGCGCGCCGCGCGGGACGATCTCGCCGGCATCGAGGCCATGCTTGCCGATCCCGCGCTCGACGCCGAAATGCGCGGCCTCGCGGAAGAGGAGGCCGCCGCCGCGCGCGCCGGGATGGCGGAGGTGGAGCAGCGCATCCGCATCGCTTTGCTGCCAAAGGACGCCGCCGACGAAGGCGGCGCGATTCTCGAGGTGCGCGCCGGCACCGGCGGCGACGAGGCGGCGCTTTTCGCCGGCGATCTCTTCCGCATGTATCAGCGCTACGCGGAGGCCAAAGGCTGGAAACTGGAAATGCTTTCCGCCAGCGAGGGCGCCGCCGGGGGCTACAAGGAAATCATCGCGGAGATCAGCGGCCGCGGCGTTTTCGCCAAACTGAAATTCGAATCCGGCGTTCACCGCGTGCAGCGCGTGCCGGACACGGAGACACAGGGGCGCATCCACACATCCGCCGCGACAGTCGCCGTGCTGCCGGAGGCGCAGGAGGTGGATATTGAGATCAACGAGGCCGATCTCAAAACCGACACGATGC
>JANYFM010000165.1 GCA_025362655.1 Hyphomicrobiales bacterium
CACGTCCAGGGGCCGGTGTTTCCAGCTCATCGCTCATTTCATTAGCCGCCCGAAGATATTTGACCTCGCCCCGGCGAAAATTTCGCTTGAATTGACGGCGCGCTCATAGGCTGTGCCGATCAGGAAAGCCGCCGAATTAAAGCGCAGATAGGAGGGCTCCATCTCAACCATGCGCAGATCAACGCTGGTGAACCCCGCGTTGCGGGACGCCCGCGTTAGAGCTCCCCGGCTGTTCATCCGGTAAAACGTCGGCCACGGCTCTTGGGAACCTTCGGAATTGGAGCGGGCGCGGTTGGCTATTTTATGGTGAAACCACTGCGGCGTCGCCGCCGAGATCATCGCGACGTAGTGATAAATATTCGGCGTGCGGAAAAAGTACGAGGCGCCGGGCTTCAGCACGCGGCAAAGCTCGGCGAGGAACATTTCGGGATGCTCGACATGCTCCAGCACGTAATCGCTGTAGGCGATGTCGAAACTGTTATCCTCCAGCGGCAGGCGCCCGCCCTCAATCATCACGGCGCGGTCGAGTTCGTTGTTTTCCATCACGGAGGCATCGACATCGGCCCCGACGATCTCGGCGACCTCGCCCTTGAAGGTCCGCACCGGGGAGAGCGTGGCGGGCCCCGCGCCGAGATTGAGCATGCGCGAGGCCGGCGATGAGGATTGCCGGATCCAGTCGTAAAACTGTTTCGTGCCGTCATATTTTTCGCCGGCGTAAAACCGGCGGTGCAGCGAATCAACGCTCATAGGGTTCGCGCTCCCGCGGGGCCGCCCGGACCGGCCAAGAAAGTTTCGCGGACCCCGCCCCGAAACGCAAAGGGAATACTTATCCCCAAATAGAGCGTCGGCCTTAGCATCACGCGCATCGTCAATCAATCAGGCGCGGGACCGCAAATTCATGGACAACAGCCCCAATCTCAATCTGCCCTATATCGCGCCCGCCCAGGCGCAAAAGCATGTCACCCACAACGAGGCGCTGCGCCTGCTTGACGCGCTTGTGCAGGCCACGGCGCTTGACCGGACGCTCACCAGCGCTCCGGCCAGCCCCGCCAACGGCGCGAGATACATTGTGGCGGCGGGCGCGACCGGCGTTTGGGCCGGGCACGCCAATTCCATTGCGGCTTTTCAAGACGGGGCGTGGGCGTTTATGGCGCCGCAGACGGGCTGGGTCGTCTGGGCCGCCAGCGAGGGCAGGCTGCTGGCCTGGAACGGCACGGGCTGGATCGCGGCGGGCGGCGGCAGCGTCAACCCGGCGGCTCTTGTCGGGGTGAACACTATCGCCGACACAACCAACCGCCTTGCGGTCAAAAGCGACGCCTCCCTGTTTGACAATGCGGGCTCCGGGCATCAGGCCAAGATCAACAAGGCCGCGGCGGGCAATACCGCGAGCCTGCTGTTCCAGACAGGCTATTCAGGCCGCGCGGAGTTCGGCACGGCGGGGGACGATGATTTCCACGTCAAGGTCAGCGCCGATGGCCTGTCCTGGCGCGAAGCCTTGGTCATCGACCGCTCCAGCGGCGCGGTGTCGCTCCCGCAAACCAATCTCGGCGGCGTGAACGCGGGGGATGTCGGCTTTGACGTGATCCTTGCGGCGGGCCAAAACAACGCGCTCGGCAATGGCCTCGGGCTCGATGCCGGGCTCGACTTGGCGGACCCCCGGGTGCTGCAATTCGCCGCTTCCGGCGCCTATGCCAATGCTGTCACCAGCGCCCAGGAGCCGCTGCTTCACGCGGTTCCCGCCACGGCGCGCAATGGTTTCGCGCTGGCTTTCGCGCGGCTTTACGCCGCCTCGATTGCCGGCAACCGCCGGGTTTTGCTTGTCCCCTGCGCGGTCAATGCCAGCGGTTTTTCCACCGGCGCGGCGCCGGGCGATTGGAGCGCCGGCAATCCCGGCGGCGCGTTGTTCGAGACGGCGGTCCGGCAGGCTGGCCTCGCGCTGGCCTCCAGCCCCAACAACCGTTTTGCCGGCGTGCTCTGGCACCAGGGCGAGGCGGATGCCTCCATGAGCCAAAGCGCCTATTCGGCGGCGCTCGATTCGCTCATCGCCGGCTTTCGCGCGCGAATCAGCGGCGCGGCCGGCAGTTGGTTTCTGACGGGACGGATGACGCCGGACAATGTGGCGGCGGTGCCGGCGCTGGCGGGCGCCATCGACCCCGCTCATCTGAGCGCGCCGGCGCGCAATGCCCGCTGCGCGATATTTTCCGGCCAGGCGGGATACGTCAATGACGCCGCGGCCGATATTGCCAATTACAACGCGGGCGGCCAGCGTTTCCTTGGACTGTCAGCCTTTGCCGCCCTGCCCGCCGCGCTGGCCAATGCATCGGGCGCGGCAAATCCCGCGCCGCCCCTTGTTGTCACCGGCCTCGCCGGCGCAGCGGTCGGAGCGAACGCGATATCACTGGTGTGGAACGCGCTGGCGGCAAAGCCGCTGGATTATATCGTGCAGTTCAGGCTCACGTCCGGCGGGCCATGGGTGACCGCGCAGCATCCAGCGTCGTCGTCACCGGCGCGGACGATCACCGGGCTCATCAGCGGCGTCAGCTATGATTTACGCGCGGCCGGAGTCAATTCGACCGGCGCGGGCGCTTGGTCCGCAACAATCAGCGTCAGCGCATCCGGCGTGATCACGCAGCGCGATCCTTCCGCGGCCGACGATTCGACCAAGGGCTATGGCGCCGGCGCCTCGTGGCTGAACGCCTCGACCGGGGCGCTTTTTCAAGCCTCGTCGGTTGCCGCGGGCGCCGCCGTGTGGACGCCATTGGCCGGCCAGGGCGGCCCCCTTTGCGGCCGGATCACGCCCGTCCCCCACGTCGCGTGCGGCGTCATTAAATTCGTTGCCGCCTATTCCGGTCCCTGCCTGCGCGTCAAACGCGCCTCTGACAACACGCAGCTCGATATCGGCTTCGCCGCTTCCGGCGGTCAATCCGTCGTTGACGCCGCCGCCGCCGACACCTTTATCGGCGCGTCCACCGGCACAATCGTCAAATGGTACGACCAGTCCGGCAACGGGCGCGATCTATCCGCCGGCGCGTTTGAACCGGCCTGGACCGCCAACACAGTCAACGGCTATCGCGCGGTGTCCTTCATCAACATCGAGAACGGTTCCACGTCGCCGTCCCTCGAACTGGCTAATTCCGTCGTGATGGATCGGGGCGCTCTCACCGCGGTTATGATCATGCAAGCGCCATCCCCCGCGCAGGGCGCAAGCGCTTACGCGATCATCGGCAACCCCCAGGATTACACGCAGGCCAAGCTTATAATCTCGACCAATGGCGGGAAACTTCAAGACCTGCCGGGAACGGTCTACGGCTCGATTGAAGGCACTGCGTCGTTCATGTGCATATCCTCAGGGGCTTCCGCCGAAGCGGTCACTGTCAATGAGGCGGTCTATGCGGGCGGCGCGCAGGCGTCCTTCGCAACCGCGGGCGGGGCCATCGGCAAATACGTCGGCTATACGTTGATGGCCGACTACCTCGGGCTCATCCTCTACAACTCCGCGCTCAGCGCCAACGACGTGACGGCGCTCAAGCTTGGAACCTATGCCAACTTCAAGATCACGCCGCAGCTTCGCGACGTTTTCATTCCCGCCGGTGACAGCATCACGGCGGGAGCGGACAGCCACCCGGTCTCGCCCTATTGGCGGATGGGCTACGGCTCCATCACCCGCAATTACCAAGTGTTCAGCAAGGCGGCATCGGGCCAGACGGTGGCGTTCTTCAACACCAATTACGCCGCCAATATCGCGCCGCTTTACCGCGCGGGCGCGAAGAACGTTATTTTTTTCGCGGCGGGCACCAATGATATTGAAACCGGGTCCAGCGCGGCGTCTCTTTGCGCGTCCGACGGATCGGGAACGATCAAAAATTTCTGCCTTGCGGCGCGGGCGACGGGGTTCAAGGTCATCGTCGCCACGGTGCTGCCAAGGGCCAATACAAGCCTTGGGGCGATACCGTTCAACAACATCCGGACCCCGCTCAACACCAACTTGCGGGCCAACTGGGCATCCTTCGCGGACGGCCTGTGCGACTTCGCGGGGGACCCCGTGATGGGCATTTTCAACGCCAGCGGGCTCGATCCCGTCTATTACGCCGGCAGCCTGCATCCGACGAAAGCCGGCTCGGCGATCCTGGGCGGGCTGATGGCGGCGAGCGTGGAGGCGCTGGGCTAGCGGCCATGCGCCGAGGGCTTACCGGGGCGTCACGATATAATCGCCCATCGGCAACACGCTCTGCGCGCCGGTCCCGTCATCGGCGGGAACGCCGCCCGGCGGTTTGACCGGCAGCATGCGGCGCAGGCGGATTGGCCAGGGGAAAAGCGCCTCCACATCGGCGCGTGTGCGAAGCTGGGTTTGCGTTCCCCCGCCCAGTTCGAACCAGACCACCGGGCGGCTCGCTTCGATCAAGCCGCGCAAACTGGCGATCACCTCCGGCTCAAAGCCCTGAACGTCGATTTTGATCGCGTCGCACCGCTCGACACCGGAGGCGGCGAGGTAAGGGCCGGCGTTGACAACCTTGCATACCGCGGCGGCCTTCAAGGGCACATCATATTGCTCCACTGTTGAAAACGTGCCGAGCCCGAAGTTGTTTTTCTCTGTGAGATAGAGCGTCAAATCCTCATCTTTCCGGCCAAGGCCGACTTTGTGAAGCGTGACATTGTCCGCTTTGTTCATTGCCATATTTTTTTCAAACGGCGCCCAGAGCGCGGGATTGGGCTCGAAGGCGTGAACCGCGGCGAAGTTCTTTGAGAAAAACAGGCTGTGCGTGCCGACGTTCGCGCCGATATCGAGGATCGTTCCGCGGCCGGACGCGGGGACGCTGGAAAGAAAGTCGGCCAGATGCTCCGCCTCGTAGCTGCCAAACAAGTACAATTGGCGGTCAATATAAGAGTTGAGATCGCCCGCGAAAGCGACGCCTTCATTGACGATGGCGAAGGGCCCGGACGCCCCCGCCGGCAGCAGGCGGTTGACCAATCCGCGCCAGCCGGGAACCGCCTTCAAAAACCGCAGCGCCCGCGCGAGTCTCGCGACTGGAACGGCGGGATGAATGATTTGCGGGCCCGTCACAGATTGCTCCATCGTTTACCCCCGCCGGCGCGAACCGGACGATTCCCGTCGAGCGGGCTTATGGCAGGAACGTGAATCAAATTTCAACCCGGCGGCCGCATTGCGCGCACGATTGGCCCGAGTTTGAGGCAAAAGCCCGCCGCAGGGGCCCGCAACGGCCCGGCTCACCCGCCGCGGACAAAATCCCGTAGAATCGGCGTAAAGCGCTCGCGGAAACGGCTGTAGCTGAAATGGTCGCGCCAGCGCTTGAGCCCGCTGCGGCCCATGGCCGCCGCCTGGTCGCGGTTGCACAGCAGCCCGACCAAGCGCTCCGCCAGTTCGCCGCGCCGGTCAAGATCGACGTTATAGCCGGTGACACCGTCAAGGTTCACCTCCTGGCCCGCATCGTGGACCGAAGCGATGACGGGGACCGAGTGCCGCATGGCCTCGATATAGACAAGGCCGAAGCCCTCGCCGCGGCTGGGCATGGCGAACACGCTTGCCTCGGAGAAAAGGCGCTCCAGGCGCTCCTCGGAAACAAAACCGAGCACGTCAATATTGGCGCTGGCGGGGGAGCGCGCCGCCAGCCGCTGAACCTCTTCCAGCCGGGTGCCATGGCCGGCGATCACGAGGCGCGCATCGGGAACCGACGCGAGAATTTGGGGCCAAGCGGCGATCAGCGCGTCGTGGCCTTTATCGCGCCCGGTCTCGATGCGGGCGACCACAAGAACCAGCGGCGGCCTTTCAGAACGGCGCGCGGAGATCAATCCGGGCTCATCCTCGGGAGTTCCGAGCCAGCAGACACGCGACCGGGCAAACGCATCCCCGTGAAGCTCGCCGGCCCGGCCGCGGGTGAAATGACTGTTTGCGACGACCGTCTCCGCCCCCGCGATTTTGCTCATCCGGTCCCGGCGCAGTCCTTCCCAGACCTCCATCCCGTGAATCCAGACGGCATAGGGACGCTCATAATAGGGAATTCCCATGTGAACGCGCGCGGTCCCCGCAAAATCATAGAATACATGGTCGCACTTGAGGGCCGCGGCCTGGCACGCGACAGCAAATCGCACCCGGTTGCCGGAAAAATTCCGCACGTTCGCGGGGAGATCGACGACCCGGCTCGTGTCCGAAGCCGCAAGCGCTTCCACCGTTTTTCCATCATCAATCGCGGCGCGCAGGGTAAGGCGCGCAACACGCGAAATCCCGCCGGAACCGGCGGACAGAAATTGCGAAGCGGCTAGCAGCGGCATGGGCGGTCTTTGCGCGGGTTAATCAGGCGACTGACGCAAATACGGAACGCTGCGGGACCTCTTTATCGGGCAGACATGGTAAACGAATTGTTAATTTTACCGTCCGGCCCGCCACTATCCTTAGGGAAGACTGTTCCGATTCGCACTGGAAATCCGCAACTTGGCTAAACCCGGGCCTTAGCCGCCGCGCCAGTGGCGATGGTTCCGAATATTTATCGGGACAGACCCGCCTTTTTATTGTTAGAGGCAGCGTGACAGCCGCCAACCCGTCAAAATCAACCAATGCATTCAACAGCGCCGCGAACGGGAACGATGATGACCACCAAGATTTTTGACGAACACAGCGGCGCTTTCACTCGGCAAATCGACGAGGCCTTGAAAGCCGGGACCTATCTGCGCGGCCGGCTTTTTGTCGAGGCCGTCGCCGGCGCCGCGCCGCAGAGCGACCGCGTTCTGGATTACGGCTGCGGACCGGGACGGATTTCGCACCTGCTGGCGGCGCGGGGCTACTCGGTTGAGGGCTTTGATCCGGCGGAAACAATGATCGCCGCGGCGCGCGAGGCCAATCCGCACCCGGAACGCGCGTGTTTTGAAGCGCGGGACGACAATGGAGACAGCCTCGAATCAGGACGGTACGGGGCGGTGGTGTGCTCCAGCGTGATCGAGTTTGTGCCCGATCCCGCCGCGCTGCTGCGCAATCTATTCCGGGCGACAAAGCCCGGCGCGCTGCTGGCGCTCAGCTTTTCGAACCGCCGGAGCCTGTGGCGCGCCTATTCAAAGCTCCAAATCGGGCGGAAGCTTCCGCATTTTTCCGTTCAATACAACGCTTGGACCCTTGCGCAGGCCAAATTGATAATCGAAGCGGCAGGGTTTTCACTGAATCCCGGCGCGGTTTATTTTGAAGCCAGCCCTTTTGACAAACGCCCGGCCTTGCGGTTTTTGAGCGCATCCCGGTTTGTGGGAACGCTGGGTTTTGTCACCGCGCGCCGGAATTGAAATGAAATATTTTCCAGCCTCCGGACATGCCGGGCGCCGAACGCGGTGAAGACCGCGCCGCGGAATCCCGAAGCACAGTCGAACGCAGCTTCACTATCCAGGCCATGGCGCGCTCTCTCGCGGATGTCTATGTCGGCGTCGAACGGGAAGAACGCCGGTTGCAGCACGGCCTGGTCGCG
>JANYFM010000183.1 GCA_025362655.1 Hyphomicrobiales bacterium
TGAAATCATTACACCCGCATTTTGCTTCCAAGCTGAATACGAGGGTTCGATTCCCTTCACCCGCTCCATCCGCCTGACGCGCCGCTCACGCGCCAGGCTTCTTCTCCAGCAGGCGCTCATAATCGGCGCCCATGACGTCGCTGACGCGGTGTCCGGCCAGCACGGCTTTGGTCATGCCGGCCTCTTTGGCGGCGATCCTTTCGGCGGCTTCCAGAACTTCGTTGATGCGGGCTGCCGGGATGAAAGCCGCCCCGCTGGCGTCCGCCACCACCCAGTCGCCCTCATGAACGGCATCGCCGCCGACTTGAACGGGGCCTCCGGTTTCGGATTCGTGGACGCGGCCGCGCGCGGTCCTTGCCGTTGCGCAGCGCGCGTAGACGGGAAAGCCGATCTCAGCGGATTCGTCGATGTCGCGCGCGGGACCCTCGATAATCACCCCGGCGAGGCGTTTATGCGCGGCGGCGTTGGAGAGTATGCCCCCCCATCCCGCGCAGTCGATGCCGGTGAGCTGCTCGATGACGACGACATCGCCGGCCTGCGCGCGGTCAATGGCCGCCGTGCAGAGATGCCGCGCATGCGGGCCGGGGGGCGGAGAGCCCGCCGACAGTTTTACCGTGACAATCCGGCCAGAGATGCGGCGGCGGACCGAAAGCGGCGCGAGCCCCGTCACCGAGGGGCGGATGCCGCATTGATCCAGCGCGTCGGATACCGCGCAGGCGTCGAGTTTTGCCAGCCGGGCGCGAATTTCGTCCATGTGTGTCCCTTGATCGGGCGGCGCCGCGGCGGTTAGGATTTCTTGATGAAATAATCGCCGTTGTGATCCCGGTGGATTAGGTTCTCGCCGCGCAGGCGCTCGATTTCGAGCACGATTTCGCGTCCGTCGCGGCTGCCCACCAGCGCCATGATTTTGGCGAAATGGGTGGCTCCATTTTCCTCCAGCGCCTGGCGGACGGTTTGAAAGCGCGCGGGGCCGCTGATGTCAGGCGCCTGCGGCACGCGCCCGGTGATCGAGGTGTTGCGGGGGTAGGGGAAGGTGAGGTCGAAGCCAGCCTTTGCTCCAATGCCGCGCGAGGGCGCGGAGGGGTCCATCGGCATGGTTTTCATATTTTCCAGGATCACGATGTCCTTGTTGGCCTGAAAGCGGCTGGACATGGCCCATTCCATCTCCGCGCTGGAGCGCACGTCCACATCCTCGTCGGTGACATAGACATGTTTCACCGTGAGAATATTGGCAAGGATGATGGCGATGGCGGCTCTAGCGTCGCCGTCGGATTTCTTGCGGATAGCGACGCGGGCGTGGCTGGAGGCGCCGGGGCCGCCGGGCACATGGGCGGCGGCGGGGTCGAGCCCCGCCTGACGCAGCAGGCCGATAATCTGGGCTTCCGTCTGCATTTCGCGGCCCGGGGCCATGTCGCATTCGCCGAGGCGCTTGCCGACGCCGTGTTTGACGGTTTGATGCAGCACGTCGCGGCGGCGGGTGATGGCGGTGACGTGGAACACGGGGTCGCCGTGCATCGGGCCGTAATAGCCCATGTATTCGCCGTAGGGGCCTTCGTCCTCGATATAGCCGCGCTCGTCGAAATAGCCTTCCAGCACCATTTCCGCGTCGGCGGGCACGTAGAGGTCATTGGTGAGGCATTTGACCAGCGCCGCCGGCTCGCCGCGAAAGGTGGCGAGGCGGTCCAGCTCATGCCCGGCGGTGCGCTGGGTCGCCGCCATCAGGTCCATGGGATGGGCGCCGACGGTGAAGCTGATCGGCAGCCGCTCGCCGCGTTTGACGCATCCAAGGTAGATTTCGCGCAGGTCGGAGGGCGCGGTGACATTGACGCCGCATTTGTTTTTGCCGCGCAGCATCAGGCGGCGCGCGCCGACATTGCTGCGGCCTGTCAGCGGGTCGGCGCAGTAGTCGAGGCCCGACGAAATATAGGGCGCGCCGTCATATTCATGCTGCACATGGAACGGCAGTTTTGTCAGATCGACCTGATCGCCTGTCAGTACGACTTCCTGCACCGGCGCCTCTTTGCCGGAGACTTCGAAGCAGCGCTGGGGATTGGCAATGCGGCGCAGATATTCGTCGTGCATTTTTTCCTGCGGCACGCCAAGGGAGGCGGCGAGCCGTTTGCGCGAGGCGGGCACAGAGGCCACGAGTTCATGCTGTTCCGGCCCGGCTTTGCGAAACAGCACGGCTTTCGAGGTGTTTTCGATAATCGGGCTGAGATCGCTTAAGGACACGGGCTCATCGCGGATTTCGACCTCGCCGATATCGATCATGCGCTCGACGAGGCGGCGCAGGCGAAACTTGTCCGGGTCCCAGGAGGCAGGCGCTTTAGCGGGCGAATATTGCAGCATGGCCGGCTCCCTTGATTGCCAATATTTAGCCGCTACCTTTGAGGGAAATCGCGCGGGACGGCAAGAGCGGGGCGCGCCTTTCGCAGGGAGGGTTTTCGGGTGTAAAGGCAGGCGTCTGCGATGGGAAAACGACAGCCATGATCGACCAGAAGGCGGAAAAGCCCGTCAGGCCCGACACCACCGACTATGCCCGGCGCGGGCGGGTCAATCTCTACGCGGGGCTGGGGATTGCCGCGCTGCTTGCGATCACCTGGCTGACGGTGAAGCTGTTCATGGATCAGGAAAAACTCGGCGCCTGTATCGCTTCGGGCCGAAAGGACTGTGTGGACATCGGCGCGGGGCCGCGCGCGGGCGCGATTGCGGTCACGAAATAGGCGGACGCGCGGGCAACGCCTGCCCGCTTCTTGTTTTCCGCCCGGTGGGGGGCGTTTTATTCCGCGAATCCGGGTATGATCCCCGAGCGGTTTCCCTCCATCCCCGAGGCTCTCATGATCGTCTCCACCACCAACGATGTCACCGGTTACAAGGTCACCCGCCATCTCGGCGTTGTGCGCGGGATCACGGTGCGTTCGCGCAGCGTGCTCGGCAATCTCGCGGGCGGGCTTCAATCGATCTTCGGCGGCAAATTGTCGATCTATGTCAATCTGGCGGAAACCGCCCGCCAGGAGGCCTTCGACCATATGTGCCAGCACGCGCAGGAGGGCGGCGCCAATGCCATCATCGGCATGCGCTATGACGCCAATGAAATCATGGACGGGGTTACCGAAGTGCTCGCCTATGGCACGGCGGTATGGGTCGAGCCGGCGTGATTGGGTTTTATTCCGCCGCGGGCTCCCGCACCACGCGCGAGAACAGCGAATAGCGCGGGTCGAAGATGAATTCGAGCGTCAGCCGCGTCCACGATGTGTGCGAGGGCAGGGGCTCGTAGAATTCCGGCGCGAGACGCTTGAGCGCCGGCAGGCGGTTCCACGGAATGCGCGGGAAATCGTGATGCTCGTTGTGATAGCCGATGTTCAGCGCGAGCGCGTTGAGAATGCCGTAGTAGGAATTGGTGTCGTGGCCGGCCTTCAGCACATAATGCTCGGATATCCAGCGCGCGCCGAGCGGATGCAGGCCCGTCGCGAACCAAAACGACGCGAAGAGGTAAAGCACCGCGCTCCAGCCGGCGGCGTGCCATAGGGTCAGCGCGAACACGAGGCAGCTGCCGTAATTCGCCAGCGCCCAGCCGTCGAACAGTTTCACGGGGGGCACCCGCCCGACCCGCGCAATTTGCAGCCATGGGAAGAAGGCCATCCAGACGGCTTTGCGCCACCAGACGTTGCCAACGAGCCGTGCCTCCCATTCGTTGGGAATGTCGGGATCCCCGTAATAATGGCTGCGGCCCGAATGGTGCAGCAGGTGATAGCCGCGAAACGCCATCGAGCCCGGCGTGACATTGGGCAGGTCCGCGAGCAGCAGAACGAGGCGGTTGGCCCAGGCTTGCCGGAAAATCGTGCCATGGGTCGCGTCATGGCAGACAACGTAGAGCGCGTGATTGGCGAAAGCGCCCAAACAGGCGGCGGCGAGCAGCGCCTGCCACCACCCCCCCGGGAAAGCCCAGCCGACGGCAAACGCCGCGAGCGCCTGTAGAGCCACGATGCCGGCCGCGATGGCGGCGGTCCACGGATTGCGCCCAATGAGGGCGCGGACGCTGGGATGCGCGGCAAGGATCGCCTGCGCCCGTTCCCGGTGCGGATCGATCCCGTCCATGCGGATAAAGTCGGTATTCATCGTTTGTCCGGTCAGCCCATGAGGCCAAGAACAGTCCTTAGCCTGATCCGCCGCTTGGCGAAAGCCGCAGCCAACGCGCGCCCGCCAGGATTGCGGCGCCGGCGCATAGCCAGCCTGCAAGCCCGTCGGTCAGCCAGTGATGGTCGAGGTAGAGGCTCGCGGCAAGCATCCACGCGATATAGAGGATGTTGGCGAGCCGCTCTTTCCATCCGGCGATGGGCCAGACCGCGAGCAGGCCCAGCATCGGGAAAGCATTGTGCAGGGAGGGAACCGCGCCGAAGGGATTGGGCGCGCGGGCGTAGAAATCCCTAAAATAGGTGATACCCAAGGCTTCGTCGGCGCGCAGCAGGCCCGCCGCGCTGGAATTTGCGGCCATATCGATCACGCAGCCATGGGACTGAACGTACCAGGGCGGCGCGGTGGGCATGGCGATCCAAATGACGAAAGCCAGCAAATACATCGCCGCGAAGGCGCGGATAAACAGCCGCATCCGCGGCTTGTCGCGGAAATACAGCATCAGGCCGAAAGCGAAGGCCACATAGATAAAGGCGGCATAGGGCAGCGCGAAGAATAGATCGGCGA
>JANYFM010000203.1 GCA_025362655.1 Hyphomicrobiales bacterium
AGGCTGGCCGCTCCAACGACCGTGATAACACCCAGCCGCAGCGCCACATTGGGAAAACGCCCGGCGATCAGGTCGGGCACCGAGAAGGCGCCGGTCTTGCGCAGCAGAGGCCCCGTCAGCAGGGCCGCCAGCGCCATGCCGCCGCCAAAGCCCAGCAACAGACCCGGCAGGGACATGGCCGCCTCCACGGGCGGCAGAAACGGCAGGAAAAGCCCCGCGCCCAGCGTCGCCATCGCGAGGCCGGCATAGGCGGGGGGCATCGCGCGTCCGCCGGCATAGAACCGCGAAACGCGCATGGTGCGCAGGAGAACGCCGATGGCCGCCAAGCCGGCGATCATGACCATCGGCCCCAAAATTTCGACGAAACGCTCGGGAACGCCGACCCTGTCGAGGAGCGCCACGAGGCCGGCGGCCCCCAGAAACACCGCGACCCCGAACGCGACCCGGCCGTCTATGCCCGCCCGCTCCTGCAAGTCCTCGTCGGTCAGCGGATTTTTCAAGGGATGCCCTGCAAAGCCGTCCGAACAGGCGCCGCCTTTGGCGCCGCGCGGCGCGGGACGGAAAGAAATCTGTTGCAACAATAGAAGTCTTGTGGCGTTTGCAAGCTTCGAATGAGGCGGCGGCGGCGAAATCCGCGCACCGGCCCCCGGGAGGACCGCCTTATGGGCGAATCGACGCGTATCGTGATCGCCGACGACCATCCTCTGATCCGCGGCGCTTTGCGCCAAGCGGTGGAGGGCGCGGTGAAGGATTGCGCCATCGCCGAATGCGGCGATCTCAGCGAAATCAGCGCCGAACTCGATGCCAATCCCGACGCCGATCTCATTCTGCTGGATCTTGCCATGCCGGGCGTGCGCGGTTTTTCCGGCCTGATGTATTTGCGGGCCCAGCATCCCGGCGTGCCCGTGGTCATCGTCTCGGCCAACGAGGACCGCGGCGTGATGCGCCGCTGCATCGATTTCGGCGCCTGCGGGTTTATCCCGAAAACCACCGGAATTGAGACCATGCGCGATGCCATTTCCGCCGTGCTCGCGGGAGGCACATGGACGCCGGCGGATGTGGATTTCAGCCTCCCCGCCGACAAAGACACCGCCGACACTGTGCGCCGCCTCGCCTCGCTGACGCCCCAGCAGGTGCGGGTGATGATGATGCTGTCGGAGGGCCTGCTGAACAAACAGATCGCGTGGGAGCTGAGCGTGTCGGAAGCCACCGTTAAAGCGCATGTGTCAGCGATCCTGCAAAAGCTCGGGGTGGAGAGCCGGACCCAAGCCGTGATCTCCGCCGCCCGCATCGAGGCGGGGCAATGGAGGGCGGAGCCTTTGCGGACGGAGCCCGGCAATAACGAGCCGGGCAAGCGCGGTGAGCCCGCGGTCAACTGAAAGCCGCCCTGTTTTTGCCGGGAAGGTCCCCTATATGAGCGGCGGACCCGCTTATTGAGATCAGGAGTGTCCCGTGCGGCTGATTTGCGCTTCTGTCGTTTTAACCGCCCTGATGTCGCCCGCCCTGACGGCGCCCGCTTTGGCGCAGCCGGCCGGCGATAACGGGCGCTACCAGATGACCGCCGCCGGCAGCGGTTTTCTGCGCCTCGACACGCGCACCGGCGCGGTGTCGGTCTGCACTCTTACGGGTGCGGGCGCCGAATGCCGGGCTGCGGCCGACGACCGGGCCGCGCTGATGAGCGAGATCGAGCGGCTGACGCAGCGCCTTGCCGGGCAGGAGAGCGGAGCGCCGCCGGCGGCCGCGCGCGGGGGATCCGGGCTTCCCTCGAAAGAAGAGGCGGGCAAAGCGATGGACCTTGCCGAGGAATTTATGCGCCGCATGATGCGGATTATGCGCGACGAGACGGAAACGCGGCGTTAAACCTGAAATTTGAGAGGAATTGATTATGAGCAACGAGACCCAATCGCCCGCCTCCGCTGTGCGCCCGCAGTTGCGCTGGGCGTCCGGCTCCGGCCCCGCCGGGCCGCAGGGGGCCCCTGCCCCGGCTGCCGCCGCGGGCTTGCATAATTTCCTTGGGGGATCGCCGGGAGCCGTCTTCATACGGCTGCTGGTGGTATCGCTGATCGTCGGCGCGCTGCTGATGTGGCTCGACATCCGCCCGTTCGACATATTCCGCGCCATCGAGCGCCTGGTGAACCGCCTGTGGGCGCTGGGCTTTGACGCGGTGCGCGAAATCGCCGCTTATATTCTCGCCGGCGCGGCCATCGTCGTGCCGGTGTGGCTGGTGCTGCGGCTGATGAACCTGCGCGGCGCGCGGTAAAGGCGCGGCCTCACGACAATTCGAGCGCCAGCCGCCGCATGAATCCGATGCCGGCGGCGAGTTCGGATTCCTCCAGATATTCGTCGGGCTGATGCGCCTGTTCGATGCTGCCGGGACCGCAGACCACGGTGGGAATTCCCGCGCCCTGAAAACGCCCCGCCTCGGTCGCGAAAGACACCGCGATGGTTCGGTTGGTTTTCGCCAGCTTGTAGGCGAGCGTCTCCGCCATCGAGCCGGGCTCGGGCGCGAGGCCAGGCACTTCGACCTCAATCCGCGTCTCGATGCGCGCCAGCGGGGCGTGGCGCGTCAGCCGCGGCAGCACGACGCGGGCTGAATATTCCTCAAGGCGCCGCAAAGCGCTGTCCCGCGCCGCGCCCGGCAGGCCGCGGAACTCCCAGTGGAAAGCGCATTCCTTGGCGAGTATGTTGCGCGCCGTGCCGCCGTGGATCGTGCCCACCCCGATGGTGGAGGCCGCCGGATCAAAGCGTCCCGAGGGATCGCCCAGCGCGGCCAGCTCATCCGCGTACCGGTAAAGCTCGCTAACCAGCGCGCAGGCGCCCTCGATTGCATTGGCGCCGAGCGCGGGATTGGACGAATGCGCTTCATGCCCGTGGACGCGCGTTATATAAGTGGCGACGGATTTATGCGCATCGGCGACCCGCATGCCCGTGGGCTCGCCGACAATAACGGCGGCCGGGCGCGGCAAATCCGCGCCGAAACGCGCGATCGTGTCGACCGGCCCAAGGCACGTCGTCTCTTCGTCGTAGCTCAGCAAAATGTGGATCGGCGCGCGCAGCGGCGCCTGCTGGAATTCCTCAATCATCGCAAGCGCGATGGCGCCGAAACCTTTCATGTCGCAGGCGCCGCGCCCGTACAGGCGCCCGCCCGCCCGCCGCATGGCGAAGGGATCGGAGGTCCAGGCCTGTCCGGCGACCGGCACAACATCGGTATGGCCCGAAAGCACGATGCCGCCGCCGCGCATCGGGCCGATGGTGGCGAACAGCGCGGCTTTGTCGCCGGCGGCATTGGGCACGCGGGTGAAGGCGACATTGCGGGCGCGCAGATAGTCCTCGATGAAACCGACAATTTCCAGATTGGATTTTGAGCTTTCCGTGTCGAACGCGATCAGCCTGCCGAGCAGCTCAATCGTTGCTTCCATGCGTTGCGCGCTCATAGCTCCGGACCCTAGGCTCAACACTCATTGATCACAACCAAAAGATGACAGTCGCAGCGATTCAGATGGCCGACATGAAGGTGTGCGCGCATCTGTCGTAGCGGGTGTGAATGCGCCGCCAGTCCTTGAGCCTTCCGACCATGTTCTCGATCTTGTGACGCTGCCGGTAGAGAACGCGGTCATGT
>JANYFM010000267.1 GCA_025362655.1 Hyphomicrobiales bacterium
CACGGTCGAGACGACGACCGACTCTCCGATCTCGGCGAGGCGGTCGCGGATCTCGGCGAGCGTGATGTCGGGCGTCTCGGCGACGAGGCCGAGAATAAAGTCGGCGTGCGCCTCAATGCGATGCGAATGGCGGTCGCCGCCTTGCCGCCTTGGCTTGGCGTCGCCCTGCCTGCGCGCAAGCTGGCACCAGCGCACCCCGCTGGCGGCGCTCACGCCGAAGCGTTCGGCGGCCCGGCGACGGGACATGCCGCCATCGACGGCGGCAACGACGCGAACGCGAAGATCGAGGGAAAGCGGCTGGACCATGCGCGCTGGCCTCCTTTGCCAGCGCGAATCTTGAATCAGAACAAAGCTGATTTGGGAATTCCCATCGATTCCGTCAGACAGGAAAAGGCTCTAGACCGGTCAGAACAGCGGAACGGCGTGAGACACCCATTGTAAACTCCTTTTATGGCGCGGGTTATTTCGCGATCAGCTTTGCCGCGTCAAAAGCGGTGCGGTAAAGCCCCAGCTCTTTGCCGACGGAAATGAATACATCGAGATCGCCGGGCCTGACGAGCGCATCCCAGTTGGGCTGGCCGGGCGAGGAAATGCCGAGATATTTTTTCTCAAATTCCTGCCGCTCCGCCGGGTTGGCGACGGCGAAAACCTGCGCTTCCTTAAGTGCCTCGCGAAACCCCGCGACCACAGCGGGATTTTTTCGGACGAAGTCGCCGGTCGCCATGAAGCCAACCACCAAAAAATCCGGCGACACTTCGGCGGCATAGTCAGAAAAGATTGTGCCGGCGCCTGAGTTGACGGCCATGGCGCGGAACGGGTCGGTGATGGTTGCCGCGTCGATCACGCCGGTTTTCAGCAGGTCCGGCATTTGCGGGAAAATCGCCTCGACACGCGTCACGTCCCGCTCATCGACGCCCTTCATTTTGAGCCACTTGCGGAAGAACACGTCCATGGTCGAGTTGAACCCGGCAACGCCGATCTTCTTGCCTTTCAGGTCCTCCGGCTTTTCAATTTTCAGGCCCGACCGCACGATAAGCCCCATTTTGGCGGACGTTTTTAAATCGCGCGAAACACCGGAAACAAGCTGAAAATCGAGCCCGCCGTCAGTAGCCTGCAGCAGCACGGGAATTGTGCAGGCGCCGATCTGCAAATCGCCGGAGAGCAGCGCCGCGGGAATGCCGGACATGATGGGGATGCGTTTGGGCTCCGCATCAATGCCGCGTTTGGCGAAATAACCTTTATCCTGGGCAATTCCCACCAGCACGAAATCGGAAGCTGTGGGGTAGCCGACGACGATTTTGACCAGAGGCGTCTGGCCGATCGCCGGCAGCGGCAGCGAGGCCGCAAGGCCGGACAGAACAGCGGAACGGCGCGAAACGCCCATAAATCCTCCCTTGTTTGGGCCAACGGGTTTAGTCCCCGGGTTGAGCCCCATCTGTTGCGCGCCGCGATATTAGCCGTGGTGTGCGCCTATTGCCAGAGGCCCGCGCGGGGTTTTCATGCCGCCGGCTTTTGCGCTAGAAGCGCGGCGAAGCCCTTAAGGAACGACACGAGGAACACCCAATGAAATCTGAAAAAATCGCCTATTCCCACGCGGGCGTTGAATTGGAGGGCGAGCTTGTCTGGGACGAAGCCGCCCAAGCGCCGCAGCCGCTGTTGCTGGTGGCGCCCAACTGGGCGGGCATGACGCCGCGCGCCATCGAGATGGGCCGCGAGCTCGCCATTTGCGGCTATGTCGCTTTCGTCGTCGATATGTACGGGCCGACGCGCCGGCCCAAGGGGACGGAAGTCCCGCAGGAGTTTCTGAAACCCTATATGACGGACGCCCCGCTCACCCGCGGCCGCATGAACGCCGCGCTTGATGCCATGACCCGCGCGGCGCGCGAGCGCGGCATCGGCAATCCGAAACTGCGCGCCGCCATCGGCTATTGTTTCGGCGGCGCGAACGTTCTCGATCTCGCGCGCTCCGGCGCGGATGTCGCCGCCGTCGTCAGCATGCACGGCGATCTCGGCACCCCAATGCCCGCCAAATCAGGCGAAGTGAAAGCCGCCGTTCTCGTGGTTCACGGCGCGGAGGATCCCGTCGCGCCTAAAAGCCAGCGGCACGCTCTGGAGGAGGAAATGACCGCCGCCGGCGCGCGCTGGACAATGCTCACCTTTGGCGGCGTCTATCACAGCTTCACCGACCCGAACGCCAACCGCCCGCCCTTCGCGCAGTTTTCCGCCCATGCGAACCGCCAGGGCTTCTCGCTGGCGCACGCATTTATCGCGGATGCGTTCCAGGGAAAGATTTGACCCAAAACAGTCAGCGCTGGCAGGCGCCGCAAAAAAACGTCGAACGGCCCGACTGCGCAATGCGCTGCACGAGGCCTTCGCAGCCTGGAGACACGCAGGGGCCGCCCCCGCGCCCGTAGACGCGGAAATTGTGCTGAAAATAGCCCAGCGAGCCATCGGCCTGGCGGTGATCCCTGAGGCTGGAGCCGCCCGCCGCCACCGCCTCCTCCAGCACTTCGCGGATGCAGCGCGCCAGCAGCGCGGCGCGGGCGCTCACGGCGCCGTCTTTGCGCGCGATTGTGCCGGCCGCGCGGCGGGGCGACAGGCCGGCCCGGTGCAGCGCTTCGCAAACGTAGATATTGCCGAGGCCCGCTATCAGGCTCTGATCCAGCAGCGCGGCTTTCAGCGGCGCGGCTTTGCCGGCGAACAGCCGCGCCAGCAAAGCGCCGTCCAATTCGTTGCCAAGCGGCTCGACGCCGATATCGCGGAACAGCTTGTGCTCCGCGAGCGCCTCGCGCCGCTCCAGCAGCATAAAACCGAAACGGCGCGGATCATTGTAGGTGACGCTGGCCCCGCCGGAGAGATGGAAGACGACGTGATCATGCGCGGCGCCCTTCGAGCGGGCGTGATGAAAAACGCCGGGCGCGGCGCCATTGACGCGGAACGAGCCGCTCATGCCCAGATGCATGATCAGCGCCGCGCCGTCGTCGAGATCAGCGAGCAGATATTTGGCGCGGCGCCCCAGCGCCTCAACCCGGCGGCCCGCCAGCCGCGACGCGAAATTATCCGGGAATGGGAAACGCAGGCCGGCGCGGCGAAGCTCGACTTTTTCAAACCGCGCGCCGGCCATGGCGGGCTCAAGGCCGCGCCGCACGGTTTCAACTTCGGGGAGCTCGGGCATGGCCGGTGTCCTACACCGCCGCGCGGCCCCCCGTCGATCCCGGCAGCGGCGCGCCGCCGCATAGCCACGGGCGCCGCCGCGGTCTATGGTCGCTTCCGGAGTTCAAGATGACGCAGCAACAGGATCAGGCCCCGCCGGAGACCCATTTCGGCTTCCGCAGCGTGCCGCTGGGGGAAAAGCAGGGGCATGTGGACGATGTCTTCCGCAAAGTCGCTTCCCGCTACGATCTGATGAACGATTTGATGTCGGCGGGCCTGCACCGCGTCTGGAAAGACGTGCTGGCTGGCATGGTCAAGCCTTCGAAAACGCGCCCGTTCCGCCACCTCGATGTCGCCGGCGGCACCGGTGATGTGGCGTTCAGAGTGGCGCGGGCCGGCGGCCCGCTGACGCGGGTCACCGTGCTGGATATCAACGCGGATATGCTGGGGGTTGGGCGCGAACGGGCGCAAAAGCTTGGGCTCGCCCATCTCGATTTCGTCGAGGCCAATGCGGAGGCGCTGCCTTTTCCGGACAAATCCTTCGACGCCTATACAATCGCGTTTGGCATCCGCAATGTGCCGCGGATCGACGCCGCGCTGGCGGAGGCGCGCCGCGCCCTCAAGCCTGGCGGACGGTTTTTGTGCCTCGAATTTTCGGCGGTCAATGTGCCCGTTCTCGACAGCATTTATGACGCGTGGTCGTTCAGCGCCATTCCCGCCATCGGCAAAGCGGTGACCGGCGACGGCGCGCCCTACCGCTATCTCGTCGAATCCATCCGCAGGTTTCCGGCCGCGGAGGATTTTCAGGCGATGATCGAAGCCGCCGGGTTCCGCCGCGCCTCCTTCACCCGGCTGACCGGCGGGATCGTGGCGATACACTCGGGCTGGAAGCTCTAGGGTGATCCGCGCGCTCTCCCACTGCATTCGGCTGGCGCATGCGGGTTTCGTGCTCGCCCGCGAAGGCGTGTTTGCCAGCGTCGATCCACAGCTTGTGCCGCCGGCCGGGCGGCTGCCGCTGGCGCTGGCGCGCCTCGTGGCCCGCCGCGGCATTAAGCCGGGCGCGAGCCGCATCGCCATCGCCATCGCGCGTCTCGGCCCCTCCTATGTGAAGCTCGGACAATTTCTCTCGACCCGGCCCGATGTGGTCGGACCCAAAGTCGTGCGCGAACTGGAGCTGCTGCAGGACCGGATGCCCGCCTTCCCCCGGGACGCGGCGGTGAAAATCGTCGAGGCGGCCTTCGGCAAAAAACTCGAGGATATATTCACGGGTTTCGGCGAGCCTGTCGCCGCCGCCTCGGTGGCGCAGGTTCACAAGGCGCGTGTGCGCGATGCCGCCGGCGAGCGCGATGTTGCTGTGAAAATCCTGCGGCCCGGCGTCGAGCGCCGCTTTGCGCGCGACCTCTCGGACATGTTCTTCGCCGCGCGTTTCGCTGAAAAGCATTTCGCCGAGGCGCGGCGGCTGCGGATGACCGGCGTGATCGAGACGCTGGCGCGCGGCGTGCGCATGGAAATGGATTTCCGGCTGGAGGCGGCGGCCGCCTCGGAATTCGCCGAAAACACCGCGAAAGACCTGGACTTCCGCGTTCCCGCCATCGATTGGGACCGCACCTCGAAAGACGTGCTGACGATGGAGTGGATTGAGG
>JANYFM010000341.1 GCA_025362655.1 Hyphomicrobiales bacterium
CACGGTGCCGCCGGCCACCGCGCCGTTTTGCATGGACCATTCGACGATCGTGCCGCCGTTTTGAAGCAAAACGTCGGTCACGCCGTCGTTATTGAAATCGCCGGTCCCGCGCACTGTCCAGCCAGGGGCCGCTCCCAGCACGCTGCCTGAGGCAACCGTGCCGCCGCTGTTCATCCGCCATTGCACGATGGTCGCGCCGTTTTGGAGGAGCACATCCGAAATGCCATCGCCGTTGAAATCTCCGCTGCCAACGACCAGCCAGCCGGAGACGTTGGCGCCGACGAGGTTGCCGGAAAGGGGCGCCGCCTGATCGTTGCCGAGAATCCAGTCAACGACAGTGCCGCCATTTTGCAGGATCAGGTCCGACGTGCCGTTGCCGTTGACGTCGCTGTGAATATTGGCGGTGTCGGTGACGCTGACGCGGTAGGACCCGGTGTGAACGTCGTTGAAGCCGCCCGCAGATAGAAAATAATTGCCGGTGGTATTGGCGGTGAGAATAATCAGCGAATCCTGAAGGGGTCCGGAATCATCATCTTGCAGCGCCAGCGTTCCCGCACTGTTGTAAAGTCTCAGATAAGGGTCCTGCGTGCCGTAATTCAGGCTGGCGACGCCGCTTTCCCGCAAAATGTAATGATGCCCCGCGCGAAGGCTCATGCGGAACCAATCCTGGTCGCCCTGGGTGTTGAGATAGCCATAGGCCTGTCCGCCGACGGCGACAAAGCCGGTGGTGGAAGTATTGGCGGCATATTCATCGTTGACGTAGGGCGATGCGGCGCTGCCCGCCCGGTGATAACCCATGACGTCGAGGGTTCTCGAATCGAGAGCCGTCAGCGTCGGGTTGTTGCCGACATTTTCGTTGTCAGGATCATTGCCCGAGAGATCGTCGTTCAGAAAGTCGCCGGGATCGGACGAGCGTCCGAAATTCGCGAGATTGGTGAATCCGCCGTCAATGGAAAAATACGCTGGCGCGGCCGGCGTCGTCGGCACGCTTCCGATATTGAATTCATGCACGCCCGGCGCGTTGTATCGGAAAAGGTCAAGAGCCTGACCGGCGATCCGGCCCAGCGCGTGGGTAAGCTCGTGTAACGCGCCGGCCACAAGAACGTTGCCGGTAAATGTGCTGGAAAAGCCGGCAAAGCCGTCAAGCAGATTGTTATTAGCGGTGTAAAGGCCGAGCGCGCGCGCTTCCGCGGTGCCCACATTCCAGGTTCTCTTTCCGCCGAGTGTCGTCCCATATCCGAGGCTGTTAACGGCGACGGCGTCGTCCGCCGTCGTGGAGCGATGATTGAGCGCATCGCGCAGTTCAGTGTAATCAACGCTGACCGTATTGGCGTTAGCCACCGAAATATTGGATGAAAAGCCCTGTTGCGCGAAGGTCTGATTTCGATAGGTGTCGTAACCCACCTGAATGTTCACAGTGATATTGTCATCGTATGCCGCGGTTAAAATATTCACGGCCTGCTGAATGCCGTCCCGGAAACTTTGCGGCGCGCTCAGTCCGCTGTTTTCATAAACGATGTTGATAATCATGACGGCGGCCCTCCGGCTCCAGGCTCCACTCGGCGCAAATCGTTAAACCCGATGCGCCGCGAATTCCTTGTTCACGCTAGGGAAGTCTAGCACATTGCCGGGACTGCGCATCCTCCAAATAGGGGAGGTTTAATCTTTTTTCAAACAATAGATCATTCAACCAATTGTTGTAATAAATAAAAATCCCGGCGAGCCAAAGCCCCCGTCCCGCCTGGCTTGGAACACGTTGAGAAAACCGCTGAACCCGGCTATTGCCGCGGATAGGCCTTTTGCGGTGATCCGCGTGGCGCGCCGGGGAAAGTGAAATAGAATGTCCAAGGCAAAGCCGATCAATACTCACGAGGCCGAAGCCCTTGTTCGCGCGCTTTACCGGAGCTTGCTCCGACGGGAGGCCGACCCCGGCGGCCTTCGAACGCACGTCGGGGCGCTGCTGGCCGGCGCGTCACCGGCGTCGATTGCCGAAAATTTCATTCACAGCGGAGAGTTTCCGCCTGCGGCCGGAAACGCCGTAACGGGTCTGGACGCGCAAGCCGGGGCCGCGCCGCTCACGGATTTGGCGCTGAGGGAGGCGGACGCAGCAGGTGAATCTTGAACAGAACCCTCAGCAGCCAATGATCGGTCAACTCTGTCAAATTGCGCTCGGAGCTTTCAGATCGCGCCCGCCAATCCCGCGCTTCCAGCAATGCAGCCTCACGTTGGCTTTCGATCTGCGATATTTCGGCGGCGGTTCGAATAGCAAGGTCCACGGCGTCCTGTTCAAGCTTCACAATTTTCTGTCCAAAAGCGGCAATGACCTCGCCGAGGCGCGACGCAGTCGCCTCCAGCGTCGAATGGCTCGCCGTCAGGCTGGCATGGGCGTCGGCCACGATGGTCAGACGCGCCGTTTCGGCGGCCATCCGCTTATAGGCGACGCAGGTTTCTTTAAGCCATAGCAAGACCCCCAGCCGCGGCGATTGGAATGCTTTGGGCTTCGGCGAAGCGATCGAGCCCGGGCCGCCGGACAGAACCGGCAAAAGTCCTATACGCCCTCCGGCGCTTTGAAGGACCGGGCGCTTTCCCGGCTCATCCGGCAGTTGATCCAGCAGCGAAAACGCAAAGTCCCAGTCGCCGAGCCGAAATCCCGCCTGCGCGGCTATTTTAACGAGTTCCTTGTCTCCAAGCGGCTGGCTGGCCGCGAGTGTCCAAGTCCTATGATAACGCTCTTGCATGGCCTGCCGCAGGTCAAGGTATTCCCCGAAGTCAAACAAACCAAGGCTGTGAATGGAAGTGTCGAGCCGTTCGAACAGCGCGCTCCAGTTTGGCATATGCGTCAGATTATACTGACCACAGGCCTGCTCGGGATGCAGATTGAACACCGCCCCCGGCCGGTTCACTAAAAACACCGGAAACCGGCAGAAAATCTGCGCCTGAAAATCGACGTCGCTGGGCAATCCCACGTGAAGGTAGGGGTGCCCGACAGCCACAAGCGTTGACGAACGCCAGAGAATGGAGCTCCACGAATAATGGCCGTAAACCATCCAGTCGCGCAGATGCGCGGTCGGTTCCAGATAGCCAAAATGGATTTGGCCGGGATGCAGGGGGTAGGTAGCTTGGACAGTTCCGCCCGCGTCCCGCGCCTCCGTGACAAAGACAGCCGCGCCGGCTTGGCCGTGCCGCTCCAGAATCTCGTAAGCGTCAAAAATAAAATCAGGCAGAAGCCAATCGTCATCCGCGAGCGGTATATAGTATTCGGATGTCACGCTGCCCAGAGCCAGCGCGTAATTCGGCACGGATCCAATATTGGTTTCGTTTCTAAAATACGAAATACGGGAATCCAGCGCTGCCGCAGCCCTGACATAGTCCTGCGTTCCGTCGGTTGATGCATTGTCAAATATATGGATAGCGAGGGGAACCCGCGTTTCCGCCAAAACGCTTTCAACGGCCAGTTGAAGCTTGGCGCGCCGATTGTAAGTGGGAATGACGATGGTGATCGCGTTCGCTGATGGCTGCGTCATCCGGGCGGGCTTTCGTTTGGGTTCTGCGTGAATTGGAAACCACGTGTTTTGAGCCGCCGGACAGCGGTTATCTTATAGCAAAGCATTAAAAAACCAAAAAGCGGCGCCAGCCCGGCGGGGCATTGATGAATTTCGGTCCATGATTGGGCGCATCGGCGCGCGTCGGTTGCGCGGCGGCGCCCGGGTTGGTAAATCCCCGGCCTGCCGGCGACGGCAATTTCCGCCGCCAAGGCAATGCGCCCGCGGGCAAATCCAGGGTCCATGCAATGAATACCCACGACGACTTTCTGTTTCCAGGCGTGCCCCGGGACAATTGGCAGATGATGCCTTCCGAGCGCATCGCTTTGACCGGGGTTCTCGCGCGCATGCGCCCCAAAGTGTCGCTTGAAGTCGGCGTCTACCACGGCGGCAGCCTCGCGCTGACGAGCCAGTTCGTTGAGAAGATTTACGCAATCGATATCGATCCCGGCATAATCGGACGGTTCGACAATCCGCCCAATGCGGAGCTGATTGTCGGCGATTCTGTCACGGAAATACCCCGCATCCTCCAAATGCTCGGCGAGAAAGGCACGCCGCTTGAATTCGTTCTGATTGACGCGGACCACTCGACGGAGGGCGTTCGCCGCGACATCGATCTGGTGCTGCAATACACGCCTTTGAAGCCGATGATCATCATGGCGCATGATTCAGGCAATGGCCTGTGCCGCCAGGGAATGCGCCTCGCCAACTGGGCCGCCAACCCCCATGTGCGCAGTATTGATCTGGATTTCGTGCCCGGCCAGATCATCGAGCCGTCGATTGTCAATGGGGTCGGCGAAGTCTGGGGCGGGTTCGCGCTCGCCTATCTCACGCCGGAGCCGCGCAGCGGCCCGCTGGTCATGGTGGAGGGCGCGCGCAGCTCGGTGCGGGCGCTTCAACATGCGGCGCCCAACCTCAGTTTGCTTCCGGCCGATTGATAGATTTATCCGGTCATAGGATTGAAACAGGCGGGTCCGCAATTCGCATCCTGATTGTCACCAATTTTTTCCCTCCCTTCGTTCTCGGCGGCGCCGAAATCGTCGCGCACCGGCTTGCGCTGCAAATGAAAAACCGCGGGCACGAGGTTGCGGTTTTCGCCGGGCGCTTGCCGGAGGCGGGCAGGATGCCGGGGGATTTCGACAGGGAAACTGTCGATGGAATGGCGGTCCACCGGCTGGTGATCCGTTCGCTCGAACCCGGCGATGCCTTTCATTGGGAGGCGGCCGCGCGGCGTCTTGACGCGATTATCACGGACTTTGCGCCTGATGTCGCGCATTTTCACAACGTCATCGGCCTCGGCGCCAATCTCATTCCGGCGGCGAAGCGGCGCGGCGTCAAAACACTCGTTACCCTGCACGATCACTGGGGCTTCTGCTTCAAAAACACGCGCCTGCGCAATGACCAGTCCTATTGCCGCGATTTTGAGGAATGCACCCTCTGCCTGACACATATCCGCGCCGAAACCGGCATCGATCTGCCGATCCGCGCGCGGCGCGACTATGTCGCCTGGTGCCTTGATCAGGCGGACGCGCTGGTTTCGCCAAGCCAATATCTGGCGGCTTCCTATGAAGAGGCGGGAATTGGCGCCGGCCGCCTCTGCGTGCGCGGCAATGGCATCGATATCGGGCGTTTCGGCGACGGGGCCGGCGATTCCCGGTCAAAAATGCGTTTCGTCTGCATTGGTTATCTTGGCGAGCACAAAGGCCTCAGGGTGCTCATGCAAACCGTGAAAGTTTTGCTGGGCCGTTCCGAACTGACGGGCCGCTGGGAGCTGGATATCGTCGGCGCCGGGCATTTGGAGGCCTGGCTGAAGAGTGAAATCACAAAACTCGGCAAAGCCGCTCCGGTGAAATTTCTGGGCAAACTTCCGCAAAGCGCGATCCCCGGCCTGCTTGGGCAAAGCGGCGTTCTCGTGCTGCCCTCCATTTGGCCTGAGAATCAGCCCGTTGTTTTGCTGGAGGCGATTGCCGCCGGCCGGGCGCAAATTGCCACGGCGACCGGCGGCAACGCCGAACTTGTTGAAGACGGGGCCGGCGGCCTGCTGTGTCCTCCCGGCGATGCGATGGCTCTGGCCGGCTGCATGGTGAGATATATTGCGGAGCCTGGCCTCGCGCGCGCCCACGGGGAATTCAACCTCGCGCGGCGCGGGGGTTTTAGCGAATCCGCCGCCGCCGATGGCTATGACGCGCAATTTAAAGATTTGTTGACCCGTGAGTCTGCTGAAACCGACGTGCCGGTGATTTTGTGCGGCGGCGGCTGGCCTCAGCTTTCCATCGCGAAGTTTTTCGAAAACTACGCCAAAGTTTCAGAAAATGTTCCACGGGCCCGCTTCGTGCATGTGAACTATGCTTCCGCATCCGTCTGGGATCAGGCGGCCGCCCTGTGGCTTTGGGAGGACTATGAAATGGAAGGCGCGGTGCTCAGGGCTTTGCGGGCGCGCATTCCCATCATCGCGCCGCGCTCGCAGGGTGTCGCCATGGGCCTTGAAACCGCCAGCTTTTGCGCGGTTTCCTACGCGGACAATTATGAGCTTGCCGCCGTTTTCGCGGCTCTTTTGAAGAACAAGCCCGCGCGGGGCGAATGGATGGGGGGCGCGGGCCATGCCGCCGGCATGCTGGCTCAGGCGGCGAGGCCTGAAGCTTTTTTAATATATGCCGGAGACCCGGCGCGATGAGCGTCTCCGCAAGCTTTGGGCGCGCCGCATGACGCGATCTCTCCACGTCGTGCTGTGCAACGAGCGCCTTGTTTTTCGCTTTGGCGTTGACCGCATCCTGCTGATGCTGGGCCGCGGGCTCGCTGCGCAGGGTCATCGCGTGACGCTCGTTTGCGCGCGGTGCGACCCGCAAGTGCGGGAACTCTTCGGGCCGTCCCTCCACGTTGTCGAAATGCCTGAAGGCATCGGCCTTCATGCCGCCGAGGCGGCGGCGGAGACGGCGCTTGCGAACATTCTCGACGAGTTCAGCGCGGCGGAAAAACCCGACGTTGTCGTCAGCGGCGGCTGGCCGTTTTTCTCGGCCGCCCGGGTTGGGCTGCGGCGGGCGCTCCCCAGCGTGTTCATCGATGCGGGAGCGATAGCGCAGGATGGATTGTCCCAGCACGCGCTGGCCCCCCAGCTTGAGGTTCGCCGGCTTCGCGCCGCCTCGCTCCCTCATTTCACCTCTGTGCTGCCGATCAGCCGGTTTATTCGCGACTCGCAGACGATTCCGGACCGTGGCGGCGATCATGGCGTCAAAACCATCCTTCTCGGGGTCGATCACCTTGAGGACGCGATTTTCAAATCTTCCCGCGGCGAGGATGCCCGCGAGAGCGCTTTGCTGGACAAATTGCGCGCGATGGCCGGCAAAGGCGTGCCGCTGATATTGAATCTCGGCCGGTATGAATCCTCGGGCTACAAAAACTCCCCATCCGTGTTTGAAGTCCTGCGCGCGTTGCGCGCGGCCCGCGCGGAAAGCGTCCTGCTGATTTTGGGTGATGACGCCAGCGTTGCTGTTCCCGCCGATTGCGCCGGCAGCGTCCAGCTCCTCGGCTTCGTCAGTGACGCGGCTCTGGCTGAGGTCATGGCGATATCCGATGTTGGCGTGAGCGTGTCGATTTGGGAGGGCTTCAACCTGCCGGTCGGCGAAATGCAATTTGCCGGAAAGCCGGTTCTCGCGCTCAACGCCGGCGCCCATCCCGAAGTGATATTGGATCCTTGGTGCCTCGCCTCAAGCCCCGGCGAAATTGGGCGCAAGGCCGCGCTGATCCTTGCAGGGGCGGCGCCGGCGGGGATGCTCAATCCGGCGGCTTTCGCGCGGTATCGCGCCCGCTTCCTGTGGAAAAACGCGACAAGCGCTTATATCGCAGCGCTCGCGGAGATCGCCGGCGAAAGCCAAGGCGGGGCGCCGGCCTCGGCGCGGCTGGTTTTTGTCGATGTCAGCAATTCCTCCCGCGATCCCGCCAATTCCGGCGTTACGCGGGTGACGCGCAAACTCCTGGCGCATATGCAGGGGAACCCCCTCGTCAATCTGGTTTTCGTCTGGTGGGACGGGGAAACCAGGCAATACCGGGTCGTGGAGGCCCGCCACCGCGCCTGCCTTGAAGCCTATGGCGGTCCGAGGGAGCTTGCCGCCTATATTCAAAACCGGTCGGAGGAGCGGCTGTCCCCTGCGGCGCTCGGTCTGTCCCTTGCGGGCTCCGGCGCAGCGCCGCCGCTGCTTTTTTTGCCGGAAATCGCGATGGATGGACAGGCGCCGACGCGCCTCGCATGGGCGCGCAAAGCAGGCTTCGAGACCGCCGTTATTCTCTACGATCTCATTCCCGTCTATCATCCGGAATATTGCGCGGCGGACATTGTCGCGATGTTTCCGCCCTATCTTGAAGGCGTCGCCGCGGCGGACCGCGTTATCTGCATTTCAAGCGTGACCCAGCGGAATTTCGAAAAATGGGCCGGTGAGCGCGGGCTGCCCATTGACGCGAAACTCACAACGCGCTGGCTGCCCGGGCAATTCGCTTCGGAGCCGCGGCGCCTGCCGGACGGCGCGCCCGGCGCGACCGGGCAGGTCTCCATAGTTTGCGTATCGACGATCGAGCCGCGCAAGAATCACAAGACGCTGATCGCGGCGATGCTGGATTTCCTCGCGCGCCGGCCCGATATCGACGCGCGCCTCACGCTGATCGGCAACCGCTATGGGGGCTCTCCCGAGCTGGCGGAGTTTGTCGAAGCGGCTTGCCGCGAAAATCCCCGCATCGTCTGGCTGGGGGCGGTATCCGACGAGCGCGTCGCGCGGGAAATCAGCGCCGCTGCGTTTCTCGTCTATCCTTCGCTGGTCGAGGGGTTCGGCCTGCCGATTCTGGAGAGCCTCTGGATGGGCAAACCCTGCCTGTGTCACAATTCCGGTGTAATGGCTGAATTGGCCGCGCCCGGCGGCTGTCTGACTGTGGATATGCGCGCGGCGGACCAAGTCTCGAGCGCGCTGGAGCGGCTAAGCGCGGATGGGGAACTGGCCGGCAGATTGGCCCGCGAGGCGGGCAGCCGGCCCCTGTTGCGCTGGCAGGAATATTCGCACGGCATCGTTGCCGACCTGACAGGGGGCAAGGAAGAGCGCGCTGCGCCGGCGCCGCTGGCAGCCTCAACAACGGCCCCGGAGCAGCCTCGCGGCCTCGCCGAAGCCTGGGCGCTTGGAATCGCGCTTGAAACTGAACGTTTGCGCGTGGTCTTTGGAGACCTGCTGATAGCGCCGCAGCCAGCGGTGTTCTCATCGAACCGCTTGACCGCGCGGTGGCGCGCGATACGCGGCTGGGCGGGTGGTTTGCTCCGGCTTTCGCGATAAAACGGCCGGTCAGCCGGCGGCATGCTCTGAGACAGCGACCGGGCGCCGCGCTGCGGGGAATGCCAGCATGGCCGCAATCACCCGGTCCAAGTCTTCAAACGTATGCTTTTGCGACAGGAAGAACCGCAGCCGCGGCTTGTCCCGGGGCACGCCCACGTGGACAATCGGCGGAATGTAGAAGCCGCATTCCATCAGATGCTTCGACATCCGCATGGTCTGTTCCACCGTGTCGAACAGCACCGGCACAACACCCGCGCCGATGGCCTCGCCGGTATCAAGGCCCGCCGCGCGCGCTTTTTCCAAAAAATAGCGGGAGTTTGCGCGCATTTTCACGACCCGCTGCGGCTCCGCCGAAAATACTTTGAGCGCCGCATGCGCCGAGGCGGTGATCGGCGGCGCGAGGCCCACGCTGTAGATGAATCCCGGCAAAGTGTAGCGCAGCCAGTCGATGACGTCCTGCTTCGCGCCAATAAACCCGCCGCAGCTCACGAACGTCTTGGAAAGCGTGCCGATAATCAGGTCAATGCGCGAGGGATCGACATTGAAATGCTCGGCAATGCCGCGGCCGGAGGCTCCAAGCACACCGATGGAATGCGCCTCGTCGATCATCAGCCAGGCGTTGTGCTTGTCCCGCAGCGCGAGAATCCGCTCAAGGTCAGGGATATCCCCGTCCATGCTGTAGAGGCCCTCGACGACAATCAACGCGCGCGAGAATTCCGCCCGCCGCGTCCTCAACAGGAATTCGAGGGCGTCGGTGTCATTATGCGCGAACTGCAGGGAGAGCGCCCGGGAAAGCGTGGAGCCCGCCAGGATGCTGTTATGGGAAAGCCCGTCCGAGATGATTACGTCATTCTTGCCGAGCATGTGCCCGAGCAGCGACACGTTTGTGCCGTAGCCGCTGACCAGCGAGACGGTATCCTCGACCCCCAGGAACTCCGCGAGGCCGCGCTCGAAGGCGCGGTGCGCCGCCCTTTCGCCGCCCACCAATCGCGAGGCCCCGACACCTGTGCCCGTGGATATAATCGCGGCGCCCGCGGCGGCGGCCACGGCGGGGTGTCCGGCAAGGCCGACGTAGTCGTAGTGGGAAAAGCTCACAAGTTTTTCACCGCGCGCGGTGAAATCAGCCGCCAAGCTGTCATAGGCGACATACCAGGGATTCTCTTCCCCGACACTGGCGAAGGCGATTATTTCCATCCAGCGGCGGGCATAGGAATCAAGGCTGTTGCGGTCGCTGGCCAAAGGTTCTGCCTCGTGGGTTCTCTATAAACCGGCGGGTATGCGCGGGCCGACCCTCTGCTTTGACCGGAGCCGCAGACCCTCACTATCCTGGCTGGTCATGAATTTCCAGCGCAGACCCGCCGCATGCCGCACAACCAGAGGTCTAAGGGCTGGTGGGCAAACGCGGATAATCTCCCAGGGCTTTTGGTTGCCATGGCAGCATTTGGCGGTATATAGACCGCTCTTGCGTTCGGCTCCGGCCCTGCGCTTTCGTAAAAAGCGGGATTAGAGGCAACTTCTTGACATATGATCGCGACAAGACTGCTGCCCAGATTTTGGAGTATATTCGCTCCGAAATCCAGGATAAAGACATCGTTTTTGATCTTAAAACCCCGATTGAGGGCGTCAAAATTGACTCAATTGACGTAATTCACGTCATATTTAAGGTAGAAGAGGTGTTCGGTGTCGCGGTGAATTTGCCGCAGGATCAGAAATACGACACCGTTGGGGATTTTGTGAACGCGATTTTGAAGTTTATTCCCATCGAAGGCAAGGCCTCCTGAATGGCCGCGTCTTGGGCCGATGTCACCGGTCGAGGCGTGATTTCGAGCTCCGGCCTCGACATCAAGTCCTTTGAGCAGTCCGTGCTGGCGGGCAAGTCATCGATCACCGAGATTGGAGATTATCCTCCGCAAGGCCTGCGGTTCAATAGGGGCGCGCCGGTTCTGGACTTCGATCCGTCCCGCTTTTTCGACGAGCGCACCTGCAATACTCTGGACCCGTTTAGTCAATTTGCCGCCGCCGCCGCGAGGCAGGCTTGGAGCGAGGCGGGATTGACGGACGCGGGCGTGCCGCCGGAGCGCGTCGGAGTCGTGATAGGTTCGGCCAATGGCGGCTCGCATATCCTGGAGGCTGGCTGGCGGCGGCTGCTGAACGAAGGCAAGAAACCCGCGCCGCTCTCCATCCCCATGTCCATGACCAACGCCCCGGCGAGCCGCGTTGCGCGCGAAGCCGGCGCGCAAGGACCGGTTCTTGCGGTCTCCACCGCTTGCGCCTCGGCGTCCCACGCCATGGTGCTGGGCCTGATGCTGATTCGCTCGGGGCTTGCCGATGTTGTTATTGCGGGCGGCACGGACGCGTGCTTTCATTTCGGCTATCTGCAAATATGGGATGTGCTCCGCGTTGTTTCGCCAACGATTTGCCGTCCCTTTTCAAAAGACCGGCAGGGCATTATTTTGGGCGAAGGCGCAGGGATCGTTGTGCTGGAACGGCCCGGCCAAGCGGCGGCGAGGGGCGCGCGGGTTCACGGCCATTTGCTCGGCGGCGCGATGACCAGCGATGCCGGAGACCTCACGAGACCCAACGGCATTGGCATGCTTTCTGCCATTAACGGCGCGCTGGCGGACAGCGGTCTTGCCGCCGGCGACATCGGCTACATCAACGCCCACGGCACCGGAACGGTCGCCAACGACAAACTGGAGGCGGGAGCCATCAGGGCCGCATTCGGCGCGGGAGTTGACAGGGTGCCGGTGTCGTCAAGCAAATCGATGTTTGGCCACGCAATGGGCGCATCGGGCGCGCTGGAGGCGCTGGCGACGCTAGCGGCTTTGGAGGCGGGAATCGCCCCGCCGACGCTGAATTTCAACGAAATCGATCCTGAATGCGCGCTCGATGTCGTGCCCGAGGGGCCGCGGGTCCATCCCATGCAATCGGCCTTGTCCAATTCCTTCGCTTTTGGCGGGCTAAACGTGACCCTGGCTTTCGGCAAGGCGGGAACAGCCAGACCGCGTCCATGAGCGCGCGAGCGGCATCCGGCCTCCGCATCGAGAAAGTTGAAACGGCGGCCCAGCGCGAAGCTTTCATGCGCGTTCCCGCGCCGATCTATGCCGGCGATCCAACTTGGGTGCCGCCGCTCGACATTATGGAGCGTCGCCGTCTGACCCCCGGCAAGAATCCCTTCTTCGAATTCGGCGAGGCGGCTTTTTTTACCGCCTGGCGCGGCAACGAGGCTGTCGGACGCATCAGCGCGCAGGTTAACCGCCTTCATCAGGAGACCCACAAGGATGGCGCCGGGCATTTTGGCTTTTTCGATTGCCGCGACGATCAGGAGGCCGCCGGCATCCTCGTGGAGGCGGCGGCGGATTGGCTGAGGCAAAAGGGCTGCCTCAAAATGATCGGCCCGATGAACCTCACCATCAACGAGGAATGCGGGCTTCTGGTCGAGGGATTCGATACGCCGCCCGCCGTGTTCATGACGCAGTCGAAGCCCTGGGCCGGCGGCTTGCTGGAACGCGCGGGCTTGGCGAAGGAGATGGACCTCTACGCCTACCGCATGAAGCCGTCTGAGGCTGGCGAAAAGGTCCGCCGTCTCGCCGCCGCGGCAAAAGCATCGAACCGCGTCCGCGTGCGTCCGGCGGATACGCGGCAATTCAGGCGCGAACTGGCGCTGGTGGCCGATATTTTCAACGACGCCTGGAAGGACAACTGGGGCTTTTGTCCGATCAGCGCCGATGAGCTGGAAATGGTGATGGGCGAATTGCGCTGGTTCTTCCGCGGAAGCTCCGCCCGCTTTGTCTATCTTGATGGGGAAGCCGTCGGCATGATGGCCGCGCTGCCTGATTACAACGAGATCATCCGCAATTACGGCGGCAAGCTGTTTCCGCTGAACTGGGCCAGGTTCGCCTTCGCCCTGTGGCGTGAAAAGCTTGCTTCGGCGCGGGTTGTGCTGCTGGGCCTGCGGCCCGCCGCGCGCGGCGCGATGGGCGCGGGAATCCTTGCGCTGCTGATCAGCGAGTTTCTCGAGGAGTCGCGCAAATACCCATTGGAATGGGTGGAGTTTTCGTGGATTCTCGAATCCAACCGGACCATGCGCGGCATCGCGGAGCTTGCGGCCGGGCCGCCCGTCAAGACCTATCGGATTTACGGCAAGGCATTGTGAAGGCGGAGGCCGCAATGGCCGCGGAAAAAGTCATTCTCGTCACCGGCGCGACGTCCGGCATCGGGCGCGCCTGCGCCGACCTGCTGCACGGGCAGTCCCACATCGTCTATGGGGGGAGCCGCGCGCCCGCCGCCGCGCCGCCGCCCTGGCGCTGGATGGCGCTCGACGTGGCCAACGATGATTCCGTCGCCCGGGCGATTGCGCAAATCCTCGCCGAACAGGGCCGCATCGATGTTGTCGTCAACAATGCCGGCGTGGTTTACGCCGGCTCAGTGGAGGACACATCGATGGAAGAGGCGCGCGCGCAGTTTGAGACGAATTTCTTCGGCGCGCTGCGCCTCTGCCGCGCTGTGCTGGCGCCGATGCGCGCGCAAAAATCCGGTTTGATCATCAATGTGAGCTCGCTCGCGGGCCTGCTGGGACTGCCGTTTCAGGGCCTCTACAGCGCCGGCAAATTCGCGCTGGAGGGGCTGACGGAATCCCTGCGCCCGGAGATCGCGGCTTTTGGGATTGAAGCGGTGCTGCTGGAGCCCGGCGATATCGCCACCGGCGTCGTCGCCAACCGCATCCGCGCGGCGGCCTCGGGGGAGGGCTCCGCCTATCGCGCCAACTTCGAAAAGGTGGTGGCGCTGTTTGAGAAAGAGGAGACGGCGGGCGCCGCTCCCGCCATGGTCGCGCGCCGCGTTGCCTCGCTGATCGCGGCGCGCAACCACGCGGTGCGTTACACCACAGGTCCTATGCCGCAGCGCGCGCTGACCGCGTTGAAGCCCTTTCTGCCGTCGCGTTTTTTTGAGCGCTGCCTGATGATGTATTACGGGATAAAACGATAGCGCCGTTTCGCATCAGCGCGCGTCCGCCAGCCGCGCCAGCACGCCGGCGGAAGCAAAACCATCGGCGGGAAAAATCCCCGCGTTCACCTGAAATTTGTGAATGGCGCCGCGCGATGCCGGACCGAAGCGTCCATCGATTTTGTCCCAATAGTAGCCCTGATCGCGCAGCAGCGTTTGCAGGCGGATTCTGTCGCCGCGCGCCAGCAGGCGGAAATCCGCCGGCCAGGCGGCGCGCAGGGCGCCCCGCCCAGCGATGCGCTCGCCAAGCCAGGCGGTCGACATCGCGTAGGAATCCGAATTGTTGTATTGCTTGAGCACCCAATAATTCTCGGTCAGCAAAAACGCCGGTCCGGCCGCGCCGGCGGGGAAAAACAGCGTCGCCCGGGCGCCGGCGGGGAGGGAGCGTCCATCGGCGCTACGCACGCCTTGGCCGGAAAAATCCGCCGGCGTTGCATCCAGGGAGAGCCAATCGAAGCCGGCGGGAATGACGACCTCGCATCCCCATGGGATGCCCGGCCGCCATCCCTCCGCGCGGATAAAATTGGCGATGGACGCATGCGCATCGGGAATGGAAGACCAGATGTCCGGCGTTTTCGCGCCGCCGGGAGACACCGCATATTTCAAATAGGCGGAGGGCAGAAACTGCGGGTGGCCCATGGCGCCGGCCCACGAGCCCTGCAATTTGGCGCGCGGAATGCCGCGCTCCAGCATCGCCATCGCCGCGATAACCTCGTCCGCGAAGCGTTCCCCATCGGCGCGCGAAAACGCCAGGCTGGCCAGCGAGCGCAGCGCGTCTTTGTCGCCGGCGGCGCGGCCGAAATCGGTTTCCATGCCCCAGATCGCGACAATGATTTCAGCGGGCACGCCGTAACGGCCCTCCGCCCGCGCGAGATCGGCGCGGTGGCGCGCGAGTTCCGCGCGTCCGCGGGCGCCGCGCGCCGGGGAGGCGGCATCATCGAGATAGGCTTTCAGCGTCCGCTCGAACTCCGCCTGATTCTCGCCCGAGCCGGCAAGCGCGGGGTCCGGGACGACCCCCGCGATCGCCGCGTCAAAGACCGCCCGGCTGACGCCCTGCGCCTGCGCTTTGGGCCAAAGCGATTGAAGAAGCGCGTCAAAGCGGGAATTGCCGCTCTGCGCCTGGGCGAGCGTTGCCGCCGCCGCCAGCGCGCCCGCCGCGAAGGCGCGTCTGGAGAGGGCGCCGGGCATCAGAGAATGAAGCTCACAGAACCCAGCGATCCCAGCTCATGCGATTTCAGGAACATGCGGCGCTCTTTAATCAAAAACGATTCGCCGTGGCGTTTCAAAATATAGCGAAAGCTCCCGACATATTCGCCCATGCGCTCATAACGGCGGTAGCGGTGCGCGATGAAATTTCCCGTCGCGGTCACAAAGCCATCCCCGTCAGCGGCGATGCGCACATTTCCGAGAATCCGCGACAGCCGCGATTTCGGATATTCCGCGTGGCAATTGGGGTCGAGAACGCGGATGACGCGCTGGCGGATCCGCTCGCGGTCGTCGGCGATGATGAACAACGTGGTCCGGTGGCTGCCCTCCAGATCATCATTGGGGGGAATGTAATAGCTGGCGTCGTCCGTCAGCAGCTTTTCCCACTCGTTCAGCCGCCAATTATCGAGAAGCTCGGCCTCGTGGAACAAAAAGTCCTCGACGGCGGCGCGGGTTGCGGCGGCGCTCATGCCGCGCCTCCCATCATTTCGTTCCACTTGCGCCAGAAAAGCCGCAGATGAAATTCATCGGAGTTCAACTGCTCGCTGCCCTCGCGCCCCATGCCGCGCGACATTTCCGACCAGCGGTCGTCCTGCCAATTGGCGAGGCCCTTCTGCACCATTTCCAGCGCCTCGACATCGTCGGGCGTGGCAAAGCCGCCGGGGCCGTAGAAGGTCAGGAAGGCGTCGAGGCGGCGGGCGCGGGCGCTCTCGCTTTCCTCAACCGGGCCGAGCGCCCAAGCCGTCACGTGCATTTTATCGACGCCTTCGGGATAGAAGGTTCGCACGGTCACCGATGAGCCGTCATTGATCACGAGGTTGGGGAAAATCACGAGATTGCGGTTGGTGTCGCAGACCCGTGCGGCGCGCTCAGGCCCCAAACGCTCCATAAGCTCGGCGCGGATCGCGTCCATTTCCGGCCGCGCCGCCTCGCCGTAAAGCGGAATCCATTTTGCCACGGGGCGTCCGCGGAAATTAATGTTGTCGGTGGTGAAATGCCCTGCGCCGAGATCGATGGCGTAGCCTTTGGTCGGCAGCACCATGCCCTTTTCCTTCGGCGGCTCCATGACGACGCCGGAATTGCGCATGAAGTTGAGCCACGTCGAATGCGTCGTCGGCAGATGGTAGTCATCGACGCTGTTCTCAACCATCAGCTTCCAGTTGGCGTTGACATCATATTCCTGCGTGCCGGGAAGTATCTCCATTTCGCCCGACGGCGATTGATCAATCACAAGATCGATATAGTCAGTGGTTTTGCCAAGATATTCGAGCAGCGGAACCGCGTGGGGATCGAGGTTGAGAAACCAGAAGCCGCGGTAAGACTCGAATTTCGCCGGGCGCTTCAGGCCCAGAGTGCTTTTGTCGAAGGCCTCGGGATAGGCATCCTCTCCCGGAACGCGCGCCAGGGCGCCGTCGTTGTTGTAGCTCCAGCCGTGATAGGCGCACATGAAACGCCGCGCGTTTCCCGTGCGGTCGGCGCATACTATCGCGCCGCGGTGCCGGCAGGTGTTGAACAGGCAGTGGATCGCGCCCTTCTGGTCACGGCTGAAAATGATGGGGCGGCCGGCGACTTTGCGGGTGACGAAATCGCCGTTCTTTTTCAGCTCCGAGGCATGCCCCGCGTAAATCCAGCACTTGGAGAAGATTTTTTCCATCTCCTCGCGCAGAATGTCCTCGGAGACGTGAACCGAGCGGTCGAGCAGGAACAGGCCCTTTTCCCGGTCGTCGATCACGTAGGAGCGGCTGGCGGTCATGGCGAACCTCTGAATTGCGGATAGACGAAGGGATAGGAGCCGGGGCGGGGGGTGTCAATTCGGCGATGGGCCGGCTTTAATCCCCATGGAAATTCAAGCCGGTTTCCCCTAAAGGGCGCGCGGGCCCGCCGCCCTCCGGAGATGACAATGTCAGCACCTAAATCCGTCCTCCTTTGCCGCGTTGCCGATCTCGCGCCCGGCTCGGTCCGCCGCGTTGAGCACAAAGACGGCCCCGCCATCGCCGTCTACAATGTCGATGGCGCGTTTTACGCCACGGACGACAATTGCACCCATGGCCTCTCCAGCCTCGCTGAAGGCGCGCTCGATGGCGACATGATCGAATGCGCGGCGCACTTCGGGGGGTTCGATGTGAAGACCGGCAAGGCCGTTATGGCGCCGTGCAGCATCGATCTGCGCTCGTACAGGGTCGAGGTGCGCGGCGGCGAAGTCTTCGCGGTTCTCGCCGATTGAAACCGCCGCTTGCGGCGCGCCGCACGCGATGCGAAATTGCGCTGAACCCCGGAGACAAGGAATGACCGCCGCCGCCCCGCGCGTTTTCATGCAATACGATCAGGCGGAGCTCGACCGCTGCTATGACCAGTCAAATTGGGCTCCCAATATGGCGATTGTCCATGCCCGCTGCGATGCGCACAGCGCTGACATCAGCGCGCGGATGGGAGGCCCCGAGCGCCTCGCTTACGGCGAGGCGGAAATCGAGCGGCTGGACCTCTTCCGGGCGAGGCGGGCGGGCGCGCCGGTCTTCGTTCATGTTCACGGCGGGGCTTGGCGTTCGGGCGCCTCGGCGCGCTGCCATGGCCCGGCGCAAATGTTCGTCGATGCGGGCTGCAATTACATCGCGCTCGATTTCAGCAACGTTCTGGAGACCGGCGGCGATTTGATGCCGATGATCGATCAGGTGCGCCGCGCGATCGTCTGGATTTACCGCAACGCGGCGGTCCTGGGCGCCGACCCCGAACGCATTTACATTCACGGCCATTCCTCCGGCGCGCACCTGACCGGCAATGCGCTGACGACGGATTGGCCCGCGCTTTACGACGCGCCGATGTCGATCTTGAAAGGCGGCATGGTCACCAGCGGCATGTATGAACTGGCGCCGGTGCGGCTTTCGGCGCGTGGTTCCTATGTGAATTTTACCGACGCGAATGTGGAGGCTTTGTCCTCGATCCGGCATATCGGTCTTTTGAACTGCCCCGTGACTGTCTCCTACGGCGATCAGGAATCCCCGGAATTCCAACGCCAGAACCGCGAATTCGCCGCCGCTGTCGAACGGGCGGGCAAGCCCGTGAAGCTTCAGACCGGCATAGGCCTCAATCATTTTGAAATCGGCGAAACTCTCGGCAATCCCTATTCGATGCTGGGGCGCTCGGCGCTTGAGATGATCGGCGCGGCGCGATGAAAGCCATCGTCATCCGTGAATTCGGCCCGCCCGGTGTCATGAAATACGAAACCGTGCCCGATCCGCTGCCGCGCCCAGGGGAGGTGCGCATCCGCGTTCACGCCTCCACCGTCAACCGCGTGCTCGACGTTGCCCTGCGCGCGGGCACGCAGATGCACAGGGAGCCCGCGCTGCCGCTCATTCCCGGTGTTGATTGCGCCGGCGTTATCGACGCGGTCGGCGAGGGCGTGACCAAATTCCGGGCGGGCGATCACGCCGCCGCCGCCGGCGGCATGCCGCTGGACCCCTGCGCTGAGGATGGCGCGGGCTATGACGGCCCGCAGGGCATGATGGGGATCAAACGGCCCGGCGGCTTTGCTGAATTGGTCTGCGTGCCTGCCTTCAAGACGGCGCGATTGCCGGAGGGCCTCGATTTCCATGAGGCCGCTGTCGTCATGCGCCACGGCCCCACCGCGTGGAACCTGCTGTGCAACATCGCGCAATTGAAGGCCGGCGAATGGGTGCTGATCATGGGCGCCGGCGGCAATCTCGGCGCGATGGGCATTCAAATCGCCAAGAATGTATTGGGCGCAAGGGTGATCGCGGCGGCGGGATCGCGCGCCCGCGCCGACGCGGGGCTCCAATGCGGCGCGGATCACGCCATTGATTATGCCGCGCAGGATTTGCTGGCCGGGGTCATGCGGATGACCGGGGGAAGGGGCGTCAGCGTGCTGTATGACAATATCGCCAATCCCAAGGTCCTGCCGGTAGCCTTTCTGGCGCTTGGCGAGGGCGGGCGCTTGGTGACGGCCGGCGCTCACGGGGGGCCTGTCGTTCCCATTGATTTTTTCCATCTTTATGACAAACGGATTACCATCCGCGGCATGCCCGGCAGCGCGCCAGGTGATTTGCAGCTTTGTTTTAAGGCCGCCGCCGAGGGGAAGATTAAAGCGCGTTTCGACCGCGTGCTGCCGTTGTCCCAAGCGGTTGAAGCGCATCGGCTGATGGAGGCGGACAGAGGCTTGGGCAAGATCATACTCGATCCCTCCGCCGGCTAAACCGAAGGGGATGCGGCGCATGGCGCGATGGAACTTATGGGCGATGAGCGCGGCGCTTTTGTTCGCCGCCAGCGGCGCCGCGCGCGCTGTCGATGCCGCGCCCCCGCCCTGGCGCGAAATTGAATGGCCGTTTTTGCGCGATGCCTGGCCCAATGGAAGGGCGTTTCAATGCAAAGTTGAAGATTGCGGCGGGGAAGTGCGGCTTTACGCCCGCGTTAAAGTTGGATTCTGCGACTGCGCCAAAGGCGTCGCCGACGATGAGGAAATCGATCGTGTCGGCGATGTGGACTTGGTCTCCGGCGCCTATGTGCCCCTCGCGCGCGGCGAACCCGCTGACGTCGCGGGGATGCCCGGCCGAACCCGTCTCTATGCGACGAAGGAGGGGAGCCCGCGCCGCATTCTCGTTTTCGCCGGCGGGCGCAATTGCAACGCCTTCATCGCCATGGCGGTTTCGGCGGACGATATAACAGCGCATGCATCAGCGGCCGTCTCACAGCGTCTTGCCGATTCCGCGTTCCTGCGCTGGATCGAGGAAAAAGAAGGCGGCCGATAGCGGCGGCCCGGGATCAGCCCGCCGCTCGCTGCCTGGCAAACCCGCGGTCCAGATCCGCGGTTAAATCATCGATATCCTCAAGCCCAACTTGAAAGCGCAGGGCCGGGCCGCCCGGATTCCATGTGGTCGCGGTGCGGTAGCTGGAGCAATCGAAGGGGATGACGAGGCTCTCAAAGCCGCCCCAGGAATAGCCCATGCCGAACAATTCCAATCCGTCGAGCATGGCGGCGACGGCAGATTCCGGCGCAGGATGGAGAATAACCGAGAACAATCCCGAAGACCCCGTAAAATCCCGGCGCCATAAATCGTGATGGTAACGCGTGGTGATGCGCACATCGTCGCGGGTGAACGAAATCTCAAACGGGTGCAGGGACGTGTCCAGGCGCCCTCGCTCGAG
>JANYFM010000342.1 GCA_025362655.1 Hyphomicrobiales bacterium
CGCGGCAGGCTGCCGATGTGGGTGGTCTGGATGCGGTTGGTGTTTTGCTGGAGCGTCATGGGTTGTCCTCCCGAAGGATAATTATGGGTTCACGCCGCCGCGTGGCGCGACGGCGCCTTGACAGGCGCCAGCCCAAGCATCGCCCGCGCCTCCGCCGGGGTCGCGGGCTCGGCGCCGAGCTCGCGGATGATGCGCACCGCGCGCGCCACCAGCCGCTCGTTGGTGGCGAGATCGCCGCGGGCGTAATAATTGTTATCCTCAAGCCCGACGCGGATATGCGCGCCCATCAGAACCGCCTGCGTGGTTGCGGGCAATTGCGCGGAGCCGATGGCGCTCACGCAAAAAATGGAATCCTTCGGCAGATGATCTTTGAACATCTGCACGATCTTGGGCGAATAGGGATAGCCGCCCTGAAATCCCATCGCGTTGAGCACGGCGTTGATGAAGTAAGGCGGCTTGTCATAGCCCGCCTCGATCAGCCGCGTCGTATCCTGCAGCAGATGGGACAGGCTGAACACCTCCCATTCCGGCTTGATGCCCCGCTCCTGAAAGCGCTTCGCCAGCCGGTCGCAATCGTTGGAATCGGTCAGCGACAGCAGGCTGCGGCCTTTGAACTGCGCGAGGATGGTCATGCCGTCGAATGTCGCCATTTCGCAATGCGGCGCGTCGAGGCCCTTGATCCGCTCCTCGAACTTGATCTCCTCAAGGCCCGGCCGCAGCGTGCGCGGCATGTCGCCGTCCACGCCCCCGCCGGTGGAATTGTTGATGATGATGTCGCATTTTTCGCGGATCAGCGTGTTGATGCGCCCGTAAATCTCCGGGTTGCATGTCGCCTGGTCATCGGGCCGGCGCGCGTGAACCGCGACGATGCTCGCCCCCTCGTTGTAGGAGCGGTGGACGGATTCGGCGATCTCCTCCGGCTGCGTTGGCAGATTCGGATTCTGCTGTTTCGTCGCCATGCCCCCGGTGGGGGCCACCGTCACGATAACTTTGGGGGTGACCATTGCGCGTTCCTCCTTTGACGCTTCCTTCCGAATTGAAAGGCAGCTTATACGTGCCCAGTGCGCGGGGCCAGCGGACCTTGAATCCCGGCGGCTTTTACGGCCTGCGTCCCTCGTCGAATATTTTATAGACAGCGGAAAGGTCTTGTTCTCCCAGCCCCGCCGCCACCGCGCGTGTCAGATAATCGCGCGCTGCGTCGGCCAGCGGCGTGACGCCGCCGCAGGACTCCGAAAGGTCCGCGATGAAATCGAAATACTTGTTGAAAATTTTCATTTCGCCGATGAGGAGCTTGTCAAAACCGCCGGCGGCGATCTGCGGCGCGAAATTGGCCAGCGCCGCGGACCCGCCCGCGCCGCGCGGCAAATGCTCGGCCATCACGCGCAAATCAATTCCCGCCCGGTGGCCAAGCGCCATCGCCTCCGCCGCCGCCACGCTGTGCACGGCAACCAGCAGGTTGTTGACGGTCTTGAGCTTCAGCGATGTGCCGAACCCGCCGAGATAAACACTGTGGTTGGTCAACCCGTCGAACACCGGACGCATCGCCCGCGCCAGCGTCTCGTCCCCGCTGATAAACAGCACGCATTCGCGCTCGGCGACGGTCGCCCCGCCGGAGCGCGCCGTCAGTTCGCAATCCAGCAATTTCCCGCCGGCCTTCTCAACGGCGTTCAGCAGCCGCGTCTTGTCTTTGAGCGCGTAGGTGCTCAGTTCAATCAGCGTCGCGCCGGGGCGCATTGTTTTCAGCAGGCCTTCCGGGCCATAGACCGCGGATTCAAGCGAGGCGGCGACCGGCAGGCATTGCACGAGGACATCGCACCGCCCCGCGGCATCCGCCGCCGAAGCGGCCGCAATGCCTCCCGCCGCCGCAAACGCCTCCATATTCGTCAAGCTGAAACCGACAACTTTGAAGCCGGAACGCATCAGGTTGATGGATGCGGGCAGTCCTATATTGCCCAGACCGATGAATCCGATGGTTTCGATGCGCGCGTCGCTCATGCTCATCCCTCCGCCATGGTTTTTATTGCGCCGCGATTTTATCAAGCGGCGGTGTTATTTTCGTACATGCAGCCGATAATGACGCTCCCGCGCCGCAAGTCAATCTCGCCGCAAGTCAATCGCGCCGCGGCGGGTCACCGCTCCGGTGCCTGCGCATCCGCAAACCCGCCCGCGCCTTGGATTGCCGAAAAGCCGGACGGCCTTCTCTGCCGGGCGGCCGCAGGCAGGGCGCGCTCTGCTTGGGGGCCGCGATGACCCTTCTGTGACGCGGTGTGCGCGGACGCACAGCGGGCTGGCTTGGGCATGACATAATCCCGCATCATTCAATCCACGGGAGACGGCTATGAAAACCATCGCAATCCGCGCCGCTGCCGCCGCGACGATCGCCGGCGCGCTTTTGATTGCCGGCCCCGCCGCGGCGCAGGTCATGTACGGCGGCTACAATCTCGGGCCCGATTATGGCGCCATGCTGCGCCAAAGCCAGCAGCAGCAGCAGGTGATGAACCAGCAGATGCAGCAGGTTGAAGAGCAGGTGATTCAGAATGCCATGCGGGACCCCGTCTGCATCCAGCATTATCAGCAGCACCGCGCTCAGGGCGGCCAAATGAACCCGCGGCAATTTGCCTACGAATGCGCGCGGCAGGGGCGGTTCACCCAGCAGGGCCAGGCGATTGCCGGGCAGGTCGAGCGGCAAAACCAAGCCAAGGAATACGCCGCCGCCCAGGGGATGCGGCAGGCCGAGGCGCAGCGCGGACAGGCCCAGCAGGGCTATATGAGCGGCTTCCAGCGCAATAACGCCGAATTCGGCAATTATTTGCAGGGACGCAGCACTTGGACCGATCCGGCCACCGGCCAGCAGCAGGCGCTTCAGCACACACAGCCCGGCCAGGTCAGCCGCGATCCCTCCACCGGGCAGGCCTATCAGATGGATAATCTCGGGCAGTATTGGGCGCAGGCGCCGAATGGCCAGTGGCACCGGATGAATCCGATGCGCTGAATGGCGCTCACGCGCGCGTCAGCCTGCCCTCGGCCCAGTCCCGCGCGTTGCGCCCCAGCGCATCGCTCACACGCGCGTCGCCCGCTTTTGAAGCGCGTTCCGCGAGGCCCTTGGTAATTTCGCGCGCAAGGCCCGGCCCCTTATAGACAAGCGATGAATAGAGCTGAATCAGCGTCGCCCCCGCTTCAATCTTGGCATAGGCGCCCGCCGCGCTGTCGATGCCGCCCGCGCCGATCAGCGGGAACTGTCCTTCAACGCGCAAATAAGCCGCCGCAAGCATCCGCGTGGAAAGCGCAAACAGCGGCCTTCCCGAGAGCCCCCCGGCCTGCGCCGCCGCCCCCTTGTCGCGCAGCGAGGCGGGGCGGGTGATCGTCGTGTTCGAGACAATCAATCCGTCTATGCCGCGGGCGCGGGCGACGCGGGCGATATCATCGAGATCGGCAAGCTCCAGATCCGGCGCGATTTTCAGCAGCACGGGTTTGCGGCCATGAACGGCGGACGCCGCATCCCGCGCATCCAGCACGCGCGCCAGCAAATCGTCGAGCGCGGCGGCCTGCTGGAGATCGCGCAGGCCCGGCGTGTTGGGCGAGGAAACGTTGATCGTGAAATAGGAGGCGGCATCGGCGAAGACCCGCACTCCCGCGACATAGTCGCCCGCGCGGTCGGCGGTGTCCTTATTGGCGCCGATGTTGACGCCGACGATGCCCGGGCGCCCCCGGCGGGCCAGCAGACGCCTGTGCGGCGGGCCGTGGCCCTCGCTGTTAAAGCCAAGGCGGTTGATGACGCCCTCGTCGGCGGGCAGGCGAAACATCCGCGGCCTCGGATTTCCATCCTGCGGCAAAGGCGTGATCGTGCCGATTTCGACGAAACCGAAGCCGAGGCGCAGCAGGGCGTCCGGCGCCTCGCCGCCCTTGTCATAGCCCGCCGCCATGCCCAGCGGGTTGGGGAAGGTCAAGCCAAAGGCGCTCGTTTCCAGCCTCGGATCGGCCGGGATGCTCTTGCCCGGCGGCATGAGCTTCAAGGCGGCGATGGAGGCGCGGTGCGCCGCTTCCGGCTCAAGCATGAACAGCAGAGGGCGGAGCAGTCGCCCGGCGAGGCCGATCATTCCAGAAGTCCGGTGAAATCGTGGCAGCCGGCGCTGTCCAAGGGAATCGCCCGCGCCGTCCGGGCCGAGGCGGCGGGAAGCGGCGCGTAAAGGTGGGGAAACAGCGCGCCGCCGCGCGAGGGCTCCCAGCGCAAAGCCGCGCCGAAATCCTCAGCCTCGACGCTCACCAGCAGCAAATCATCCTGGCCGGCGAAATGCTTCGCGGCGGTTTCGCGCGCCTGTTCGGCGGTGGAAAAGTGAATGTAGCCGTCGGCTAGATCAACGGGCGCGCCGGCGAACACGCCCGCTGCCTGCGCGGCGCGCCACAAGGGCGCCGGCACGATTTTGAATATGAGTGTCAAAGCCGCCCCGCGCTTTCAAGAAGGCGCGACCTTAGCCGCCCAACCCGGCAGCGGCAATTCGGCGGAACCATGCCCGCTTGGCCTGATTTATGCGCCGGAAAAGCCCTTATTTTTTAGGGACTAATTTTTGCCCGATATCGCGAGGGTGCATCGGCCTTGGTGGGCTTTCGGGCTCCGGTATCCCCTTGTGCGATAACGCATTGAAAAACTTGAATTGCGCGGCGAAAAAACTTGACATTTCCGCTAAGAAAATTATATTGCGGGCATAAGGAAACCGGATCGACTGGAAGGTTCCTTCCGCTGCTGTGAGGCAGTCCAACCGGAATGGTGGATAGGCGTAAGCCGAAGAGAGCGTCGAGATAGCCGGGGGACCGCTCGAAAGAGTTGGTCCCCCTGGTTTTTTTTCTCCTGGGTTTTTTCTCCCCCTGCTTTTTTCTAAGGACGATAGCGAAGCTTTTTATCCTTAAGACATGCATGGATCGCGGCTGCCGGGCTGACTTTCATGCCTCGCGCTGGCTGGCGGGCCGGGTAGGCGCTCTCGACGCGCATCACCAAACTATGACGCGAACCTTGGAG
>JANYFM010000051.1 GCA_025362655.1 Hyphomicrobiales bacterium
GCGATGGTGATATTGCCGCCCATGCCTTCAAGCATATAGGTCTGGTTGCCGAGATCGACAGTTTTGATCTGGATTTTGTCCCAGTCGATCAGCGGCTGAGCCGCCGCCGCTCCCGCATGGAGTGTCGCGGCGAGCGCCGCCGCCGTCAGCCAAATGCGCTTCATGTGACGCTTCCCCTGTTGCCCGGAACTCCCGCCGTGGAACACAGCCTATCGCGCTTTTCGCCGGGCGGGAAGCGCGGGATGCTTTCGCCCCCATCCTGTGGCAGGATTGCGGAAATGGAGGGGCGCCCGATGCAGGTTTTGCTGCGCGCGATAGGCATGTTCACAGCCGTGGCCGCGCTGGGCTGCGCGGGCGCGGCGCGCGCCCAGTTTCCCGCCTATCCCGGCGTGTGGTCGCAGGCCGCGCCATTGCCGCATGCCATTACCGAGATCGCCGCCGCCGCGCTCGATGGTAAAATCCATGCGCTCGGCGGCGGCGTCGAGGGACGGATGATCAGCGCTTTTCACGGCGAATATGATTCTCTCACGAACCTCTGGCGCTGGCGCGCGCCGCTGCCGGTTGAGCTCAGCCACGTCGGCGCCGCCACCATGAACGGCAAAATCTATGCTGTCGGCGGCCTCTCCAGCCCCGTCAAGGTTCACACCGGCTCCATTGACGGGGTATTCGAATATGATCCCAAAGCCGACGAGTGGCGCGCTTTGCCGCCGATGAAAATCCCGCGCGCGGCGGTCGGCGTCGCCGTGCTCGATGGCCGGCTCCACGCGATTGGCGGCCGCCTCCCCGACCAGTCAACAACCGCGCTGCACGAGGTCTGGGACCCCGCATCCAACGTCTGGAGCGCGCGGGCGCCTTTGCCGCGCGCGCGCGATCACATGGCAACGGTTGCCGTTGACGGAAAAATCCACGTCATCGGCGGGCGTTTCGCCGCCTCCGCCGACAATACCGGCCTGCACGATGTCTATGATCCCGCGGCGGACAAATGGTCGGAGGGGCCGCCGATGCCAACGCCTCGCTCCGGCGTTGCGTTTGGTTTTGCCAAAGGCAAAATCGTCGTCGCCGGCGGCGAATGCCGCAACCGCGCAACCTTCAACGAAGCCGAGGCTTTCGATGTGGCCGCGGGCAAATGGCTGACGCTGACGCCGCTGCCCAGCGGCCGCCATGCTTTCGGCGGCGCGGCGCTCGGCGATAAAATCTATTTCGCCGGAGGCTCGCGCGGCTGCGGCGGCAATGACAAGGCCAACGATCTGCTTGTGCTGACGCCGCCGTGAGGGTTTTTAGAAAAACGCGAACATCCGCGCCTCAATGCTCTCGCGCGGGCGCGCCTTCGGCGGCGGCGCCGGATCAACGAAAGATGTGTGCGGCACGAAACGCGCCCGGCCGTCATCGAGGGAATCATAGACCTTGAACACCAGCGCCTCGCCGCGCTGCATCAGCGGAAACCACGTCCATTGATGCGCGGGATTGGCGCGCACCGAATATGTATAGCCGGTGCGGCCGGGATAGCGCCGCTCGGTCACAATGAGATCGCCCTCCGCCAGGCTGCGCGAATCGCATAGGGCCAGAGGGAATGTCTCGACGGGGTGGTTTATGGGCCGCCATGCCTGCACAATGGCGAATCGCCCGGCGAGCAGCGCCTCCGCTTCCGCCGGCAACACGTCGCGCACGCGCTGGCGGGCCGAGGCTTCGGTGTAGTCATTATGGACGCGGCGCACGACCTCGCGGATTTTCAGCGCCTCGCGTTTTTCATCATCCGCCGTGCGCAGGGTGTGATCGAAAATGACCGCCCGCCGCGCGCCGGTCTGCGCCCGCGCCAGAGCCTCCATTTCCGGGTAATAGACCCGGCGCAGCTCCTCATTGTCGAAGAAGTCGCGCATCGCGGTGGGATGATCGACGAGGCGGAAGCCCTGGGCATCCAAGTCAAACGGGCCACTGAGACGCCCGTTGTGAATCGTCATCCTTTTGGGATCCACGGTGATGTTGGAGCGAATCTCCGTCGAGCCCTCCCCGCCGGAAAAATTATAGAGGACTTCGCCGGTGTCGAGGACGTAGTTGAGAACGGCCTCCAGGCTGGCGGCCTGCGGCGGCGGCCGCATCAGGATATCGGCTTCAGCCATAGGGGTCTCCCGCGTTAAGCGCTTTCCTCTGTCAGCCTATCGCGCGCCTCCGGCGAAGGCGAGCCCCGGTGGACAGACCCGGCCCTCTGTTGTAAAGGCGCGGTCCCAACTGAAAACAGCGTGGCGAAACGCTCGCTCCCCCAAGGGAGCGGAACCGCAGGACTTGAACTCATGAACATCATTGAAGCCATTGATAAAGAACAGATCGCGAAGCTCAACCCGACAATCCCGGAATTCGCGCCCGGCGACACGGTGATTGTCAACGTCAAGGTCAAAGAGGGCGAGCGCGCCCGCATTCAGGCCTATGAGGGCGTTTGCATTTCCCGCAACGGGGGCGGCATCAACGAGAGCTTCACGGTTAGAAAAATTTCCTACGGCGAGGGTGTCGAGCGCGTTTTCCCGATTTATTCGCCGATGATCGACAGCATTAAAGTGGTGCGCCGGGGCAAAGTCCGCCGCGCCAAGCTCTATTATCTGCGCGACCGCCGCGGCAAATCGGCCCGTATCGTCGAGAAGCAGGAGAGCGCCGCCGAGAAGACCGTCCGCGTCGCCGCAAAGACCATCGAGACCAAGGCGAAGAAGGACAAAAAGGCCGCAACCGCCGCTGCGAAGAAGGCGGGCTGAGAATATTGCTTTTGGAGTTTGCGAACGCGGCCTGCGGGCCGCGTTTTGCGTTTGCGGGTCCCGGCCGCCCCCGCTACAGAACCATTTCGCGCAGAAGCGCCATAAATTCCGCTGTTTTTTTGGGAAGCGCGCTGCCGCCGGAGTGATAAGCGAGCAGCCTCTCGGGCGAAGCGACGCTGTTTTCGAGCAAACAAATTAATTGCCCGCGCGCGACCGCCGCTTCAACGGCGCGGGCCGGCGCCCGGACAATGCCCAGTCCCAGAATGGCAGCCTCGCAGGCCAGAACCCAGCCGTTCGAGAGCAGCGGGCCGCCGATCTCCACCAGCATGGTCTGGCCGCTGGAGTGGAAAGGCCATTCCTTGGACGGCGATTTCAAATCGCCGATGCAACTGCGCTCCTTCAGCATTCTGGGATCGCTCACCGGCCCGTGCAGGGCCAGATAAGCCGGCGACGCGCAAACAACGTGGCGGACCGCGCCAAGATCGACCTCTTGGAAGCCCGGCGCGGTCAGCCGTTTCAGCGTCAGGATGATATCGGCTCCATCGCCGGGGCCCTGCGAAACGTCCGGGGAAGCGGAATGATGCAGTTTGAGGCCCGGCATTTTTGACAGGTATCGCGCCACAACCGGCGCGGCGGCGAGCCCGGCGTAGTCGCCAATGGTTTGCAGGGACAAAGTGCCGTGCGGCGTCTCCTGGGAATTGCGGGCCTCGGTGACATAGCTGTCGATCTGGTCCAGCATTTCAAGGCAGTTTTGCAGGAGCCCCTCGCCGGCCTCGGTCAGCGACATGCCGTGGGTGGAGCGGTTAAGAATCACAAATCCAAGCGCCTCCTCCAGCTCTTTGATGTGCTTGCTGATCATCGAGGGCGTGGTTCTCAGATCCTCCGCGGCGCGCGTGAAGCTTTTGCGTTCGGCCACCCGCACGAACGTGTTCAGCTTGTTCAGGTCCCGCAGGACGCGCTTCACAGACACCGACGGCCCCTCCAGTCTCCGATGTCCCGCGCCGCGCGCTCCAAGGCTCTTAACAGCCATGGCGGGCAGGCGCCGGACGGCACAACTGTTTTTCCCATTCAGTGGATACCCCGCCGCCACATTGCATTGTATCCTTTCCCTCGGAGAATTCATATCCGGATGGAGCAACCCCGATGGTTAAGGAATATCACTACGACGATCTCATGCGCTGGCCCAAGGGCGAGCGCGTCGCGGTGTTTCTCACTTTTGATTTTCAGGGCGGCGAGGACGTCAAGCCCGACAAAAACGGCATTTTGAATTACGAAAGCTGGAGCCAGGGGGAATACGGCCCGCACCACGCGATCTACCGCATTCTGCGCATCCTGAAGGAAGAGGGCGTCACAGCGAGCTTCCTGACCTGCGGCGCCATCGCCGAGCGCTATCCCGAGGCGGTGAAAGCTATTCTCGCCGGCGGCCATGCGGTTGAAGGCCACGGCTACAATCACGAAATCGCGCGCTACCTGCCCCGCAACGAGGAGCACGAGGTGATGCGCAAGGCCGTCGCCATGATCGAAAAGCGCGCGGGAACGCGGCCCGTTGGCTGGCGGTCCTGCACCCAGAGCACCAACACGATTGAGCTTCTGATGGAGCACGGCTTCACTTACAACACCAATTGTTTCCACGAGGAATGCCCATTCCTGTGGGAAAAAGACGGCAAAATTCTTGTTGAACTGCCCCGGCAGCCGTTCGGCGACGGCACTTTGTTCGGCCACCGCCACGGCGAATACGGCAATCCGTTTCTCGGTCTTGATACCTGGAAAGCCTATTTCGACGAAATGTTCGAGGAATCGGCGCATAAGCCCAAATATGTGCCGTTCACCTGTCATCCCTACATCATCGGGCGCCCGGGCCGCACTTTGGCGCTGCGCGGCATCATCCGCCACATGAAGGCCACCGGCAGTGTTTGGTTCGCCACCGGCCGCGAGTTGAGCGACTGGTGTCTAAACGAGCTGTTCGCCGCCGAGTGTAAAACGTTGAAACGCGTTTCCGGCTGAACACGCCGCTATCCGGCGGCCGGCGCAATCCGGCCTCCCAAATCCGCGGATGGTCCGTCATCCGGAAACAAACCAGGGGGTCCGCGTGATTTGTGCCGCCGCGCTTCGGATGATGGCCTGCGCCGCGCTGCTCGCCTGCGCGTCCAGCGCGAAGGCACAGACTGTCGCGGAGTTTTACCGCGGCAAGACGCTGCGGATGATCATCGGCTATGGGGCCGGCGGCGGCTATGACCTCTATGCGCGCCTCGTGGCGCAATATCTGCCAAAGCACATTCCCGGCAATCCGCAGATGATCCCGCAAAACATGCCGGGGGGCGGCAGTTTCGTCGCCGCGAAATTTCTCCACGATGCCGCGCCAAAGGATGGCACCCATTTCGGCAGCCTGGCGCAAACCCTTGCGCTGGACAGCGCGGTCGATCCGGCCGCGAAGATGGACGTGAGGACGATGCCCTATATCGGGCGGATCACTTCCAACATCGATATTGGCGTCGCCTCGGAAAAGAGCGGCATCCGCGGGTTTGGGGATGTCCGTTTGAAGACTTACACCGTCGGCGCCTCGGGCGGCGGTTCAACGACAGTGCTGTTTCCCTCATCGCTGAATAAATATGCCGGAGCGCGGTTCAATCTCGTGCGCGGCTATGCGGGCACCACGGAAATTCAGCTGGCCATGGAGCGCGGCGAAGTCGATATCATCGGCGCTTACGGTCTGCCCGGCATGCTGATCAGCCAGCCCGGCTGGATCAAGAACCAAGGCGCGGCGCTGATCTATCAGGCGGCGGTCAAGCGCCACCGGCTTATCCCCGATGTGCCGGCGCTGCCGGAACTGGCGGCGGACGGGGAGGGGCGTGATGTGCTCTTCGCGGTCGCCAGCACCGGCGATATCGGCCGGTCCATATTGACAACCCCAGGCGTTCCCCCGGAACGCCTCGCGGCCTTGCGCGCGGCCTTTCAGGCGATGCTGCGGGACCCTGAATTCACCGCCGCGGCCGCCGCGCGCAGCCTGATGCTGGACGAGGCGACCGGCGAGGAAATAGACGGGCTCGTGCGGCAGACCCTTGGCCTGTCCGCCGAGACCCGTTCGAGGATATCCGAACTCATGAAGTAGCGGCGTCTGCGGCGGTTTCGGCGGCGTCAGCGTCAACGCGGCCCATGAGGCCCGGGGGCCGCTCACCCCCCGGCTGGCCCGTTCAGCATCCATCGGTGCCCGAACGGGTCTTTCACGACGGCGAATCTCGTCCCCCAGAACGAGTTCACCGGCCCCATTTCCGTCGTGGCCCCAAGCGCCGCCGCGCGTTTCACGGTCTCATCCACCTCGCCGGCGGTGTCGAATTCGAGGCTGACCGACATGGTCGCGAGATCGCCGGGCAGCGGCGCGCGGACTTTGCCGTATTCCGGGAATGCGTCCGACAGCATCACGGCGCCGCCGTTGATCGTCAGCTCGCAATGGGTGATCCGCAAGCCGTCGATGGCCGGCATCATCGTCTTTTGCTTGGCGCCGAAGGCTGCCGTGTAGAAAGCAATCGCCGCTGCCGCCGGCGAAACCGTCAGATAGGGCGCGACTTTGGGGCGATCTGTCATTTTCCATCACTGCGGGAGTGAAACCAGCGCCAGTGTCGGCCAATTGCGCCGATTTGCAAAGCCCTTCCTTCGGGCGCCGAGTGCCGCTAGAAAGCCTAGGAACACTCAACACGCCGCCCGGCGGCCGCAGCGCGGCAATTCCATGGAGTTTCCAATGGCACAGGCAAAACCGCGCACCCTCTACGACAAAATCTGGGATGATCACGTCGTTGACGCGCAGCCTGACGGAACGACGCTGCTCTATATTGACCGGCATCTTGTCCACGAGGTCACATCCCCGCAGGCCTTTGAGAGCCTGCGCCTGAACGGGCGCAAAGTTCGCTCGCCGGAACGCACGCTGCTGGTCGTCGACCACAATGTGCCGACGACCGACCGCTCCAAGCCCATTGATGACCCTGAGAGCAAGGCGCAGATCGAGTATCTCGCCGAGAACGCCAAAATCTTCGGCCTCGAATATTACGACGAGCACGACAAGCGCCAAGGCGTTGTCCACATCATCGGCCCCGAGCAGGGCTTCACGCTGCCCGGCACAACCATCGTCTGCGGAGACAGCCATACGGCCACGCACGGGGCTTTTGGCGCGCTGGCCAGCGGCATCGGCACGTCGGAGGTCGAGCATGTGCTGGCGACGCAGACGCTGATCCAGCGCAAATCCAAAAACATCCGCGTCACCGTTGACGGGATCATTCCCCATGGAGTGACGGCGAAAGACATCGTCCTGTCCATCATCGGCGAAATCGGCACCGCCGGCGGCACCGGCAGCGTCATCGAATATGCCGGCGAAGCCATCCGCGCCCTGTCGATGGAAGGCCGCATGACCGTCTGCAACATGTCGATTGAAGCAGGCGCGCGCGCCGGCATCATCGCGCCAGACGACACGACGTTTGAATATTTG
>JANYFM010000068.1 GCA_025362655.1 Hyphomicrobiales bacterium
ATGGATGCGGCTTTCGCGGACCTTCAGCTCGGAAACATCGGTGTGAAGTATGACGGTGCCGCCATCCACCGTGCGGTTTTCCGCCACCATGATCCAGCGCTCGTCGGCGATGCGCCGCTCCGCGATATAGCCGCCCTCATCCCGCTGCATGACGCGGCGCGCGAGGGATTCCTGATCGGATTCGCGGCGGGCGATATTGAGCGTGGTAAGCTCCGCCTCAATGAAATCGCGGTACAGCGTGCCCGGCGCCGTCATGGGAGCCAGCGCCGGATAGAGCTCGCGGAAATAGTTGTTGGCGATGACGAGGCGGTCGTTCCTGTCGAACAGGGCGATGCCCTGCGACATGCTCTCGACAATGGCGGCGCGCGTGCTGGCTTCGGCGTCGGCCGCCGCCAGCTCCATCTGCTTGATGCGGTCCGCGTTGAGAATGACCCCTGTCCACAAAACGGATCCGTCCTCCAGTCTGGCGGGGCGCGCGATGGCGTGGGTGTACCGCACCTGCCCGTCGGGGCGGATGACCTTCGCTTCGACATCCCAGGGGGACATGGCGCGGGAGGCCGCTATGAGCTTTGCCCGGAACGTCTCTTTGTAGTCGTCGTCATAGTGGCGGAACAGCGCTTCGGGGTCGCTGACGATGAGGTCCGCCTCCACACCGAACAATTCGCGCGCACTCTCGCTGATGTAGGTGTAGCGGATGTCGCCCTCCGGCGTCACAAGCCGCTGATAGACGACGCCGGGAATGGATGTCGACAGGGAATGGAACCGCGCGGCGTCGGCGGCGGCTTTGGTGTTTCTTTCGCAGGCCCCGAGAGCCATCGCTATGATGTCCGCCGCGGCGGCGGGAAAATCCGCGGCCGCTTCAATCGAAGCGCCGCTGTAAATCCCGACAGCGCCGATCACCCGCCCGCCCGCGCGCAGCGGCGCGATGCGACAGGCGCTCCAGCCGCCGAGCATGGCGGCGGCCGAATGCGCCGGCCAGCGCGACGCGGCCTTGAAGTCGCTGATCGAAACCGCCTCTCCTGTCGCCGCGCATTCCGTCAGCGGGTCCGCTTCAGTTTCAATGCCAATCCGGCCTTCCGGCTCCCTGCGAACAGCCGGCTTCGCCGGGTCGCCCCAATGCACAAGCATCCGGCAGGCGGCGGGAGCAAACGCCTGTTCAATGAAACCGGCGACGCGCGCTGACAGTTGCAACGGCGTTTCGCCGGCGAAGCTGGATTCGAGAAGCGACCGGTTCAAGGCCGGGATAATCGCCGCATTCCCCTGCGTAAGTCCCGGCGCCTGCCTGTTTTCCCTGGCCGCGGAAGGCGGCAGGCTGCGGCTGATGTTTCTCGGCATGGCAAGTTCCGGCTGTGAATTCGCGGGGAGACAGGGGGCAAAACTTCAGGCTTTTTTGCGCGCCAGCATGACGCCGTTAATGCGCACGGGCTTGCCGTCGTAATCGTAGATATTGGTGGCGCTCTCGAAAAAATTGAACGGCACTTTGAAGCCGACGGCGCGGGCGCGGCGAAAATTGATGGCGATATCCGGCGGAGACACGAGGCCGACTTTCAGGCTGCCGGCATCGGCCTTCTTTTCGAGAATGTCGGCGGCGTAAATGGCCGCGAGATGGGCGTTGCTCTCAAAGCTGACGCCGATGGACAGAGTCGCGCTGTCATCGCCTTCGCGAACCACTTCGGGCACCACGCTGAGGACGGGCACGCCAAGCGCCTCGGCGTTGATGGTGGCGATCTCATTGAAGACGGATGTGCTTCCGGTGATCCAGAAAATGCTGTTTTGGAGGTCGCGGTCGTTGCGCTGCATAAACACGACGGCGCGTTTAACGAGCTCCCGAATCTCCTCGCGGGCGCGCCGCGGGTCTTTGACGCCGAGCTGCAGCACGCGGATGCCCCGCGCGGCGCCGTATTCGCTGACGGGCTTGGCCTGCGTCTCCACCGCGCTGACGTTGGTCTCATCAACGAGCACCGCGAGATGCTTCAAATTCGGGCGGAGCTGGTGGACGTAGCCCATTTGCGCGTCGATGGGCATGTTTAGCGAGGTGAAGGCGAAATTGGTTCCCGACCCGACATCATAGGACGGCATCTGCGCGAGGGTCACCGGGTCTTTGGCGCACACGGTCACAACGGGAACGCGGCCGCCCTTGTAGGTCTGCCAAAGCAGCGCCGTCGATTCGGAGCCCATGGCGACGATAAGGTCGATGTTGTTGCGCTCGGCCTCTTTCAGCGCCGCCGCGGCGCGGTCGGCCGAGCCGGAATAGTTGATCACGTCAATCCAAACAGCCATGTTTTTATCGTCGAAAATATCGAGGATTTTTGTGATGGCGGTGTCATAGGCGGAGGAGGCGCGAGGGTAGAGCACCATCATGCGGCGCCCGGAGCTGATCTCCATGCCCAGCGAGCGGATCACAACGCGGTTGGGATCGTTCTCATATTCGCCGACGCTCCAGAATTTTTCGACCTCGGGCCCGTATTTGAACCAGTCGGAATAGGACGCCTGGTTTTGCGCGGCGGCGGGAACGCCGGCAAACAGCGAGCCGCCTATCATGCCGACGGCGGAGCGGCGGGTGATGATGCTCATTTCGAAACCTCGGCATTGTAACCGGACATATCCGCCGATCTTGACGTGGACAGAAAGATCAGCCCGCAGAAAACAACGCCGCCGGCGATCCAGCAGAGCAGGCTCCAGTTCTGGCCGAACGCGGCGAAAAGAACGCTCATGATCAGCGGACCCGTCACATGGCCGATGCGTTCGGCGAAGCGATAGGTCGCGGCGACCGAGGTCGCGCCGAGGCGCGCCGCGATGGGAGCATCCGCGACATGGGTGATCACGGGCGCGTTGACGAGGCCATGGGCAAGGCCGACGACGCAGACGCCAACGATCAGCATGCCTGTCGCAAGCGCCGGCGACAGGCGCCAGTCGAGCGCCGGCGACCACACGCCGCCGGCGATGAGAAGCATGCCCGCGCCGCTGAGCAGCGCGCCCCAGAACAGCAGGGTCTCGATGCCGCCGGCGCGGTCCGCGTATTTGGCGGCAAAATTGCTGACAACCACGACGCTGACGGCGTAGAGCATGATGATCTGGCCGAGATCCTCCGGCGCGAATCCCTGTTTGGCCAGCAGCAGAGGCAGCGCGAACAGAATGACGCCTGTCATTACGGCTTTGGCCGGCACGCCGATCAGGCACATGGTGCGCAGGAACTGCCGGTCGCGGATCATGTCGATGAAATCGCGCATCATGCCGCGGCTGCGGTCAAGCAGCTCGGCCGGGCGCAAGTCCTCGTTGGCGGGCACCGCGATGAAGGTGTAAAACGCAGCGGCGAGCGCCACGCTGGCCCCGATGGTGAACACGCCGGTCATGCCGATATGGGTGATCAGCAGCGAGCCGATCGCCATGCCCGAAAGCATTCCCGCCTGATAGCCGAAGACGATGACGCCGGCCGCCTCGGTGCGGCGGTCGGAGGCGCTGTTGGAAAGCGTGTAGGATTGCACGCCGATGAACAGAGCGCCTTGGCCGACGCCGGCGAGCGCTCTTGCCAGCATGATCATCGGGAAACTCTGGGTCGTCACCAGAAGCCCGTATGTCAGCGCCGAAAGCAGCAGTCCGCCTATGATCAGCTTGCGCGAGCCGATGCGGGTTTCCATGCGCCCCGCGGGGAGCAGCACCAAAGCGAAACACAGGTAATAGGCCATGAACGGCGCCGATGTGAACGCCGGCGAAATGCCGTTGGCGGAGACGACGTCGCGGATGAATTGCGGCAGGAAGGCGTAAGTGAGATTCTCCAGAAAGACGGCGAGAAAAAACGCGGGTTTCACAAGGCTGACCGCGGCGCCGGAGGATTCGCGCGCGCCGCCGCCCGCATGGTTCGCATGCAGACGCTGGAGAGCGCGCCCGAGCTCCAGGAACAGCACCGCGAAGAAGGCGGAGGCCAGGAACAGCGCGGCGAAGTTTTTCACGCTCCGGCCGACCTGCCAGTAGATGATGCTTTTTGGTATTTCGACAGCAAGATAAGTTTGCGACGCGCCCGCCTCGCCGGTCAGAGAAACCGCGATATCGTAGACGTTGGCGGCGGGAATCCATGTCTTTCCGACAAATTTTCTGTCGGTGTGGAAGAGCACTTTGCCATCGGCGACAATGGCGGCCGCGCTGACGTCAGGATTGAGGCGGCGGTAATCGGCGAGAACTTCATTCAGGCCTTCGATTTCCTCAAGGTTGATTTTGAAAATGACGATATCGTCGAGGCGCCCGCCGAGCGCGGATGCGACAGCGCGGGCCTTCGACTGCGCGCCCTCTGAATAAAGCGATATAAGCGTGCCGATAACGAGCGCGGCGATGGCCAAAAACAGCGCCCCGAACGTTATGCCCAGCCAGCGGCCGTTGCCGGCCTTGAGGCGGTGGCCGAACAGGAAAGTGAAAAGGGAGAAGACGAGGGTGATGCCGGCAGCAACGTAAGCGACAGGCCGGAACGCCGCCGACACCCTCGCGTCAAGCTTTTCATAGAGCATGGTGACAGCGATATTGCCGACCTTTTCGAAGCGGTTTCTCAGCGGCAGAACCACTTGAAGGCGGTCCGCGGCATCGCGGATTTCATACCGGTCGGAAACGCTTTCACGCGTGTGGGTGAGAAGCTTCAATTTTCCTTCGCCGGCCTCAAAAACAGTCTGGCCGGCATTGTCGACAACGCCGAGGCGCGCCACTGTGGAATCCGATGACAGAATGGGCTCGGCAAGCGTCGCAAAGCCCGCAAACTGGCGGACGGGGAAGCCGTTCCGCAGGAACGCCTCCAGCGAATCCTGAACCAGTTCGCCCTGGCCGACCAGCTTTTCGATCTGGAACTGCTCGTAGGTTCGGCGGGATTCGCCGTACCCGACGTAGATCAGCAGAATGAAGGACATTGCCGACACCACGAAGCTGGTGAAGGCGTCGATCAGCCGCCCGGTCAGGGTGGCTGTCGGATTGGGCGTGGTTCCGCTGTCAGGCATTGCCGTTCCCGTGGTCATAGGAGCGCCCGCAGCCGGTCGGCTGCGCCTCTGCGCTGGGCGAAAAGATTGTCGATGCGATCCGCGAGAAGCGACAGGATCAGGTCGTCATAGGTCATTTGCTTTGCCGCCAGCCCGATGCTGATCAGACTGGTCTGCTCCGGCGTCGGCGCCTTCAGATCGGGTTTCGGGTTGGCTTCAAGGATGAAGAGATCGCCGCCCGCGTTGGCGCGCACGTCGAGGCGCACGAGGGTTTCCAGACCGAGGCCGAGATACACATCGCGCGCCAGAGCGGCGAGGCGCGCCAGCACGTCGGCATCGGCCTTTTCATCAAGGGGCCAGGCGCGGTTTGAATTGATGGGCTTCACATCCATCGACGTGAAGATTTTCTCGTTCGCCTCGAAAGCGCGCTCAAGGCCGCCGAAAACGAAAGGCTGCGGGCGCCGCTCGATTTTTCCGCCCTTTGCGATCACCGTCCCGCACACAGCAATGCAATATTCGCGGCCTGACAGGTAGCCCTCGATGAGGACGTGGTTTCCCGTGATTTCGAACACCTCGCGCGCGACCCCCGCAAGGTCTTCGGCGCGCTCAACATAATTGACGTTCAGCGAGGCGCGGCCGGACACCGGCTTGACGATATAGGCCCCCTCCCAGCCGCCGAAGGCCCGCATGAACACCGGGTCGTCCTCCGGGCTGGCGTAGCAGGCGGGGTGCCAGGCGACGAAGGGCGCGGTGGGCAGGCCGGATGCCATGATCTGGCGTTTGAAGACATGCTTGTTGTCCAGCATGGCCGCCAACAAGGGGTCGTGGCCGATATAGGGAACGCCGAGCATTTCAAGCATGGACGGGGCATGCGCGACGGAGCTGAACCCCTGCACGCCGCCGGAATTGAGCCAAGCCAGATGGCTGCCCGCCTCGCGCAGCCGCTCGCCCAGATGCATATCCTCGGGCATGACAACAACTTCGCGGCAACCGAGGCGCTCCAGCGCGCCGGCGATGTCGCGCGCGACGGCTTCATAGCTTTTCCACGAGCGCGGATTCGACGCGGGATAGAGGACGGAGCCCACATGCGATTTATCGCCCGCATAGACGACGGCCATGCGCAGGCGGCGGAACATTTTTTCTATCTGGCGCTGCAGATCCTCGCCGCGGGTTTTACGAACCTGCTGCGGCAAGGACAGGGCGGGGGCAAAAGCCGTCAGCATCGAGGCTCCGGGAAAGATAAATGAAGGAATCCACACGAACTCCCATCACCTTGCCCGGCAAACCTTCCTAAACTTTTAACCCTGCGTTGCCCCAAGGGCTGAAAAAAGGACGCCTCGTCGAAAGGTTTTGGTAACCGACCCGGATTTTCCGGGCGCGGGGAAGTCTTCGCCCGAAGAATGGAATTATGGTCCGGTCAATCGGTTTCGGCGGAGCCAAAGCGGTGCAGCGAGGCGCCATGGGTCTTCAGCCAGGCCTCGGCGCGGTCGGTGTCCGGCGACAGTTTCTGGGTCAGCGCCCAGAATTTCGGCGAATGATTGAGATGAACGAGATGCGCCACCTCGTGGGCCGCGAGATAATCGAGCACGAAGGCGGGCGCGAAAATCAGCCGCCATGAAAAGCTCAACGCGCCTGAAGCCGAGCAGGAGCCCCAGCGGCTCACGGTATCGCGCACCGTCACCCGCCTCGCGGCAACGCCGATGGCCGCCGTGTGGCGTTTCACCGCCAGCTCAAGGTCGCCCCTCGCCTCGCGGCGGAGAAAATCGCGGATGCGGCGGCTGACGTGCGGGCTGTCGCAGGCGACGCAGAGCGCGTGCTCCGCCTCCAGATTCATGCCGATTCCGCTGCGCGCTGAAACATTGCCGCGCGCGCCGGGCACCAGCAGGACGATGTGATTGACGCCGCGCAGCGGCACGACGGCGCCATGCTCAAAAGGCACCGGGCGCGGCAGGCGGTTGAGCCGCGCGCCGATCCACGCGGCATGCCTCTCCACAAACTCGCGCGCCGCGGCCAGCGAGCTGCGGAGCGGCATCGTCAGCACCACATCGCGCGTCGCCGAACGAACGCGGAGCGTGAACCGGCGCGCGCCGGAGATGCGCTTCAGCGCAACCCTGTGGGTTTCCCCGGAATGGGAAACCTCGAGGTGCGTTGTTTCGCGCTTGCGCGGGGCATCGATTCGAAACAGGCTGAGCATCGGGACATGCTATTCGGATTCACACCGGCGCCGCCAGTGCCAATCAGCGCCGGGCGCGCAAATTTTCGATCAAACCGCCAGAGCGCGTTTGGCCGCAACTTTGCCGTTTTTCTTCGGTTGCGCGCGGCCGGGGCCGTCAAGGCCCGCAATGAATTCACGGATGCGCGGCGCTATTTCCGAGCGGAAACGGCCGCCGTTGAACACGCCGTAATGGCCGACGCCGGGCTGCATATAATGCGTCTTGCGGGCGGCGGGAATGTTCACGCACAGATCATGCGCCGCATGGGTCTGGCCGACGCCGGAAATATCGTCATTTTCCCCTTCGACCGTCATCAGGCCGGAGCGGCGTATGTCGGCGAGATCGACAGGCTTGCCGCGGTGCCTCATTTCGCCTTTCGGCAGGGCATGCTCAACAAAGACGGTATCGATGGTTTGCAAATAGTAGGCGGCGTCCAAATCCATGACGGCCATATATTCATCGTAGAAGTCGCGGTGCTTTTCAGCGGAGTCGCCGTCGCCGTCGACAAGGTGGTTGAACATATCGACATGCGCGTTGACGTGCTTGTCGAGGTTCATGGCCATGAAACCCGACAGCTGCAGGAATCCCGGATAGACCTCGCGGCCGACGCCTGGATAAGGGAACGGCACTTTCACAATGCAGTTGCGCCGGAACCACGCGGAGCCGCGCTCCTCGGCAAGCTTGTTGACGGCGGTGGGGCTGCGGCGGGTGTCTATCGGGCCTCCCATCAACGTCATGGAAGCGGGCGCCAAAGGGTCGCGGTCGCGCTCCATCACGGCAATGGCGGCGATCAGCGGCACAGACGGCTGGCAGACACCGAGCGTATGCACGCCCCGGCCGGAATTTTCCTTGCCGAGGAATTGGCTGATTTCGATGAGATAGTCGATGTAGTCGTCGAGGTCGAACCTGCCGAACGTGAGCGGCACCATGCGCGCGTCGGCCCAGTCCGTGATGTAAACCTCATAATGCGGCAGAAATGCTTCGACTGTGCCGCGCAGCAGCGTCGCGTAATGGCCGGAAATCGGCGCCACGATCAGCAGTTTGGGCTGCGGCGGCGCGGAAGCCGGGCGGGCGCGGACAAAATGAATCAGGCTGCAAAACGGCTTGGCCCAGACGACCGCCTCGGTGACCGGCGCTTCGCGGCCGTCAACCCGCGTCCGCTCGAGGTCAAACAACGGTTTGCCGTAACGGCGGGTCAGCCGCTCGAACAATTCCGCCGAAGCCGCGAGATTGCGGCCGGCGGCGGTGTGCGCCACGGGATTCAAGGGATTGCGGAACATAAGCCGCGCCGCGTCTGACATGGCGCGGGCGGGGCCGACAGCCAAATGCGCCATTTCGTACATGTAATATGAGAAAAGATTCATTTCGAAGCGCTGCTTTCGGAACAAGGGATTTTAAAAAACACGGGCGGTTTGCCGCCTTTACCGACAGCCATAAGGAAGTTTTCGCTGCATCGCAACACGAACCGGCCCTGTGATGGTTCTATCATGACAAAATGTCGTATAAGTTACCGGTATGACTGAATTTTCGGATTTCGATACAGGCCGACGGGCGCGCCGCTTGCGCGTCGATACGCTTGTGCGTCTGCGCTGGCTGGCGGTCGCGGGGCAATCAATTGCCGTGATTTTCACCTTTTTTGGCCTCGGATTTCCGCTGCCGATCGGGTTTTGCTTCCTGCTGATCGCCATTTCCGCCTGGCTCAATATCGGGCTGCGCCTTCGATTTGCAGTCAGCTATCGGCTTACTGACGGGGCCGCGCTGGCTTTGCTGGCCTTCGATATTTTGCAATTGGCGGGCCTATTGTACCTGTCAGGCGGCCTGGCCAATCCATTCTCCGTGCTGGCGCTGGCGCCGATCATTATTTCGGCGGTTTCGCTTCCTTGGCAAAAGACCCTGCGGCTGGTGCTGCTGATGATACTGGCGGCTTCGATCCTGGTGTTTTGGCACCTTGATCTGCCCTGGTATCCCGGCCAAACGCTCAATCTGCCGTTTCTTTACGTCGTCGCGATCTGGATCAGCATCGTTTTGGGCGCGTGTTTTGTTTCGGTTTACGCCTCGCGCGTCGCGGAGGAGGCGCGGCAATTATCGGACGCGCTGGCCGCCACAGAGCTCGTTTTGGCGCGCGAGCAGCATCTGACCCAGATCGACGGCCTCGCGGCGGCGGCGGCGCATGAGCTTGGCACGCCGCTGGCGACGATTGCCTTGGTCGTCAAGGAAATGGCCAATCTCGTCCCAGCCGAAGGCGTTATTGCCGATGATATCGCCCTGCTCAGCCAGGAAGTGCGGCGTTGCCGCACGATCCTTTCCAAAATCGCATCGCTCGACAGCGACGGCGCGGGCATGATCGAGAATATGACGGTTGGACATTTGATCGAGGAAGTCGTCGAGCCGCATCGGAATTTTGGCGTCGCGGTGAAAACGATTCCGGCGGGCGAGCTGCCGGAGCCGATATGCCGGCGCAATCCCGGCATGCTCTACGGATTGGGCAATCTTGTCGAAAACGCCATCGATTTCGCCAAATCGGAAATCGCGGTCCATTACGAATGGGGCGCGGACACCGTCACCATCCGCATCGAGGACGACGGTCCGGGATTCGCGCCCGATGTGCTGAACCGGATCGGCGAACCTTACGTTACAACACGGGGGAACATGCGCCGCGCCAAATCAGAGGAAGGCGCCGGCCTCGGGCTCGGGATGTTCATCGCGAAAACGCTGCTTGAACGCTCCGGCGCCGCGGTGACAGCCGGCAACCGGCCGGCTCCCGGGACCGGCGCGCGGATCCTAGTGGTCTGGCCGCGCGGCATGTTTCAGCGGCGGGCGCCCTCTGCGCGGGATGCCGCGCCTGTGATAACGCGGGATTTGACCCGCTCGTGAAGACAAAGGTGACGCGATGAGCCCGGCAGTATCCAACACCGAGATTTCCAGCGACAAGCACATGCTGATCGTCGATGATGACAAACCGTTTTTGTCGCGCCTCGGGCGGGCGATGGAGGCGCGGGGCTTTACGGTGCGCACCGCCGAATCCGTCGCGGGCGGCCTTGCGGCCATCGCCGAGCAGCCGCCGGCTTTCGCCATCATTGATTTGCGCCTCGCCGACGGCAGCGGCCTCGACGTGATCTCCGAGCTTAAAACGCGCAAGCCCGACGCGCGCGGCATTATTCTCACCGGCTACGCCAATATCGTTACCGCCGTGACGGCGGTGAAGCTGGGCGCGTTTGATTATCTCGCCAAGCCAGCCGATGCCGATGAAATTTACAGCGCGCTGATGGCGATCCCCAATGAGAAGCCGGAACCGCCTGAAAATCCGATGTCGGCGGACCGCGTCCGCTGGGAGCATATCCAAAGGATTTACGAGCTTTGCGACCGCAATGTTTCGGAGACCGCGCGGCGGCTCAACATGCACCGGCGCACGCTTCAGCGCATCCTTGCCAAACGCGCGCCGCGATAGCGTTATAGAATGCCCGGCCCGCTTTCGCGATCGGTCCAGCCGTGCAGCCGGTCGGCGGCGGCCTGCGCGAACCGCAGCAGCACCGCGCGGCGCGATGCGGGCGCCAGCCGGTGCTCCGGCGCTTCGCGCTCAATGCCCGCTCCATACGCGTCGGCGAGGATCAGGCCGGCGTCGCCGGGGAGAATTTCAACAGGGAAATCGCGCGGCACCGCGAAGAAAAGCCGGTCGCAATGGGCGCGGTATTCGGACCATTTCGCATCGGTCCGAAAATCGGCAACGGATGATTTGATTTCAACAATAAGAATCTCGGAGGCTCCCGACAGTGCGACAATGTCAGCGCGGCGCCCGCTGGCCAAAGTTAATTCCGTGATGGATGAATAGCCCAGCGAGCGCAGCAGGCGGCGGACGCCGCGCGCCACGGCCAGCGCGGCATCGGACTGGCGGCGGTCAACAGGGATTTGCGGAGGGGCTGTCATCGCTGCGCCCGGCTCCTTAGGTTCGCGCGTCCGCGAGAATCATTTCGGCGGCCTTTTCCGCGATCATGATTGTCGGCGAATTGGTGTTCCCGGAGGTGATGCGCGGCATGACCGAGGCGTCGGCGATGCGCAGGCGCCCGATGCCGCGCACGCGCAGGCGCTGATCCACAACCGCCATCGGATCGCCGGAAACGCCCATTTTCGCGGTGCCGACCGGATGGAAAATTGTCGTGCCCAAATCGCCGCAGGCCCGCAAAAGCTCGGCGTCTGTCACGCATTCGGCGCCAGGGCGGAACTCCTCCGGCGCGAAAGGCGCCAGCGCGGGCGCGGCGCAGATTTTGCGCGCGAGGCGGATGGAATCGATAGCGACGCGCCGGTCCTCGCCGGTCGAGAGATAGTTTGGCTGGATCGCCGGGTGGGCCCGCGCATCCGGGGACAGCGCGTGAATGGAGCCGCGGCTGGAAGGCCTTATATTGGCGACGCTGACGGTGATCGCGGCGAAGCGGTGCATGGGCTCGCCGAACTTGTCGAGAGACAGCGGCTGGACGTGAAACTGCAGATTGGGCGTGGCATAATCGGCGCTGGATTTGGCGAAAATGCCGAGCTGCGAGGGCGCCATCGTCAGCGGGCCGCGCCGGAAAAGAGCATAGTCAATCCCCATCTTCGCGCGTTTCAGCAGCGACTGATATTCGATATTCAGAGTGCGCGTGTTGGACACTTTGAAGATGGGCCGCAATTGCAAATGATCTTGGAGATTTTCGCCGACGCCGGGCAGGTCCGCGACGACGGGAGCGCCGAGGCTTTGCAGCCGGCCGCCGCCGCCCATGCCCGACAGCTCCAGCAATTGCGGCGTGCCGACCGCTCCGGCGCACAGAATAATTTCGCCATTGGCGCGCGCTTCGCAGGCAGCGCCGCCGCGGCTGAAACGGATGGAACGGGCCTCGCCGCCCTCAACGCTGATGCGCTCCACGTGGACGCCCGTCATCAGCGTGAGATTGCCGCGGGACAGCGCGGGTTTGAGGAACCCCCGCGCCGTGCTCCAGCGCCTGCCGGTTTTTTGGTTCACTTGGAAATAAGCCGCGCCGGAATTGTCGCCGAGATTGAAATCACTGATTTTGGCGATGCCGGTTTGCGCCGCCGCATCGCGCACAGCGTCCAGAATGGGCCAGTGAATGCGCGGCTCCTCAACACGCCATTCGCCGCCGGCGCCGTGCATATCGCCGCCGCCCGCGTAATGGTCCTCGTGCTTTTTGAAGATGGGGAGAACATCATCCCAGCCCCAGCCCTCGAGCCCGAGCCGGCGCCAGCCGTCATAGTCAGCCGCCTGGCCGCGCATGTAGATCATGGCATTGATGGCGGAGCTGCCGCCGATCACACGGCCGCGCGGATAGGCGAGCGCGCGTCCGTTGAGACCGGCCTCCGGCTCGGTTTTGAACATCCAGTCGGCGCGGGGATTGCCGATGGCAAAGAGATAGCCGACGGGAATGTGGAACCATATCCAATTATCCGCTCCGCCGGCCTCGAGCAGAAGCACGCGGTTGCGCGGATCGGCGGACAGGCGGTTGGCTAGAACGCATCCGGCGGAGCCGGCGCCGGCGATGATATAGTCAAATTCGCCGGCGTCCGCTGTGTCCCCGCGCGCCATATTATCTCCAGTCCCGCGGTTGCCTCGGGATTGCCGCGTTTGAAACACGCATAGCGGGCTGGCGGGCGAAAGGCTACCGCGGCGGAAGGCTGACGCCGACGACGAGCCCGCCCACGGTCTGAACTGTCTCCAAGCGAATGCCGAAGGCCGCCTCCAACGCCCCGCCGGCGAGAACCTGGGCGGGGGCCGCGTCGGCGGCAAGTTTGCCGTCGTCGAATACAAGGATGCGGTCAGCATAGCGCAGGGCGAGAGACAGATCGTGCAGAACCGCGACGATTCCGCGCCCCCGCGCCGCTTCGGACCTCAGCAAATCCATGACGCGCAGCCGCCAGGCTGGATCGAGCGAGGCGACGGGCTCATCGAGCAGCAGAAAGGCAGCGTCGGAAGCGAGCGCGCGGGCAAGCAGAACGCGGGCCCGCTCGCCGCCGGAAAGCTCGGTGGCGGGGCGCTCCGCAAGGGGCGCGAGACCGCAAAGCTCCAGCGCGCGCTCGACAGCTCCGGCGCCGCGCCCGTCCCGGCCCGCCGGCGATGCCTCGTAAGGCAAACGGCCAAGCGCCGCCACGTCGCGCACCGGCAGCGGCCACGCGATGGTCCCGCGTTGTTCCAAATAGGCGGCGCAACGGGCGCGCTGCGCATTGCCCATAGCGCGCCAATCCGAGCTCCCAAGGCGGATTTCGCCGCTCCACGTCAGGAGGCTCGCGAGAGCGCGCAGAAATGTCGTCTTGCCGGCTCCGTTGGGGCCGACGATGGCGGTGACCTCCCCGGCGCGGATCGACGCGCTGACTCCGGTCAGCACCGCGCGCGCGCCAAGGCTGACGCTGAGATTCTCGATAGTGAATGCGGACGCGGTCATGAGCCGCCCGTGAAGTAAGCGCGCCTGGTGACGACCAGCCAGAGAAACAGCGGCACGCCCATGGCGGCGGTCAGAACGCCGACACGGATTTCGGTGGCGGCGGGAATGAGCCGCACGCCGATATCCGCGGCGGTGAGCAAAACCGCGCCGGCGAGCGCTGCGGGAATCAGCACGCGCTGCGGATCGCCGCCGGCGGCGGGGCGCACGAGATGGGCGGCGACGAGGCCGACGAAACCGATCGCGCCGGACACCGCGACGCTGGCGCCGACGCCCATGGCCACGCCGACGATGGTCAAAAGGCGCAGCCGCCCTACATCAGCGCCGAGCGTTGCGGCGACGTCCTCGCCCAGTGTCAGCGCGCGGTAGCCGCGTCCCGCGGACAGAAGGATCGCCGCGGACACGATAAGAAACGGCGCGGTCATCCAAACATGACGCAGCGAACGGTCCTCGAATGAGCCCATCAGCCAGAAAACGATTTCAGTCACCGCAAACGGATTGGGCGAGAGATTGATGACCAGCGATGTCGCGGAGCCCGCCAGCGTGCCGATGGCGAGACCCGCGAGAATCAGCGTCACGAGATGCGCGTCGCGGCCCGCGACAGAGGCGACAAGCGCGATGGAAAGGCCCGCGCCCAGCATGGCGGCGAGGGGCAGGGCAAACGAAAACGCATCGGCAAAACCGCTATAGAGCACAGCCGCCGCGCCAAGCGCCGCCGCTTGGGGCGCGCCGAAGATGGCGGGCTCGGCAAGGGGATTGCGCAACAATCCCTGCATCGCCGCGCCGCAGAGGCCCAGCGTCGCGCCGACTCCCATGGAAAGCAGAAGCCGGGGAAGCCGGATTTCGCGCACGATGATCGCCGCTGTTGTCTGCGGCGCAGTGAGGCCGTGAAATATTTCGGCGGGGGAAAGCCACGCCGGGCCGATCAGCAGGGACGCCAGAGCCAGCGCGGCGAGCCCGGCGCCCAGAGCGCTGATCAAAGCGAACGGATGTTTGCCCTTGGATTGTCCGGCTGCGGCGCTCATTTCGGCTCCGGTTACCAGACCGCTTTTAGCCCGGCATAGATCGAGCGGCCCGCGGTCCGGTAATTGACGATTTCCTCGTAGCGGGCGCCGGCGATATTTTCGGCGCGCGCGAATACCGAGAGCGTATCGTTAATTTTATAATTAGCGAACACATCGAACTTCGCATAGGGCGCGATTTTAACGGGCAGCGGAAAGCCAAAATCGAGCTTGCTGCCGACAAAGGTCGCCCGCGCCTCCATCTCCAAATTGGGAAAGCCCGAATAAATGATGGAAAACACGCCCTTGTTGCGCGGCCTTTGCAGCAGTTTGGTATTGAGGAGTTCGTCTTTCGCGACAAGATGCGTGAAGCTCGCGCGGGCCCGCCAGGCGTCCGGCGCGAGGATGGCGTCCGCCGCCAGCTCGGCTCCGTAAGTGACAGCGCGGTTGACGTTATAATAGCAGCCGAAAAACTGCTCGGGCGCGCAGGCGGGATTGACGTTGAAATCGATGAGGTCGCGGTATTTGTTATAAAACAACGTCGACGAAAGCGTCACGCGGCCCTCAAAGAGGCTTTGATCGGCGCCCGCGTCAAAGCCGATGCTGCGCTCAGGATTGAGTCTGAGATTTCCGAAATCGCTGAAGCGCTGGAACAGCGAGGGCGACTTCGCGCCCGTCCCGGCGCTGGCGCGCAGTTTGGTTCCGCTTTCAGGAATGCGGTAAGCAACCGTCGCGCGCCACGTCGGGAAAGCGTGACCGCCGGCAACCGCGTCGACACGGCCGCCGAGCGAAATGTCCAAGCGCCCGCCGAGGGTGAACTGATACAGCGCGAAAACCGAATTGGCGGTCTGCCGCGCCGAGGCGTTGGGCGTAAGAGGCCCCGCATAGCCTATGGGATAGTCCAGCGAGGTCGCGGAGGAATCGGTTTCCGTGCGGGCGCCGAAAATCAGCAGGCCGTGGCGGCCGAGCTTCAGATCGCCCTGATATTCCGCGCCCGTGCGCGCGCCGCGATAGCGGGTGACGCAATTGGAGGCGAAATCCGGGCATGACTCGGTATAGGCGACGGCGCGGTCAACGGAGCTTGCAAAAACCGTCAGCTTGTTCTTGAGCCGCCCATCGAACGCATCGGCGGTGATGCCCGCAAAAGCGCTGCCCGTCCATTGCTTCGACTGATTGTAACGGTCGTAGATATTCGCCGGCACGAAGGCGAATGGATTGTCAAAAGAAATGCGGTTGAAATGCGCGGTGAGGCCTGCCTCCACCGTCACGGTATCGCTGATCGCGTAGGAAACACGGCCTGACACGCCGACACGATCCGTGGGATCGCTCTTGGGAACCCGGGGCCAGGTTCCCGCGCGGACCTGAGCGCGGTCCACGTAGCGGGCAAAGCCGTCGCTGTGCAGCGCGTCGATGGAAAAAGCGTAGGTCAGTCGGTCCGCGGCGCCCGAAACGGAGCCGCGCGAATGCAGCGTGCCATAGCTGCCGGCCTCGACGCTCGCCGAGCGGCGGATGCCCTCCACGCCTTTGCGGGTGATGATGTTAATGACGCCGCCCATCGCATCCGATCCGTAGAGAGCCGATTGCGGGCCGCGCAGAACTTCGATGCGCTCGATATCGGTGACCCCCAGCGCGCCCAGATCGAGCGAACCGTCGGTGCCCGTGGGGTCGCCGACCCGGTTGCCATCGATCAGGATGAGCGTTTGTCCGGGATTGGACCCCCGAAGCGTGGCGTTGCTGACGCTGCCGATGCCGCCGCTTTCGTGAATATCGAGGCCGGGAACGGCGCGCAGCACGTCGGCGAGTCCCTTGCCGCCCCTCCTTTCGATGTCCATTCCCTCGATGATCGAAATGGCGCTGCCAACACGCGCCGAATCCAGCGCGCCGCGGGTGGCGGTAACGACGATGGCGGGAAGCTCTTCCGGGCGCTGCTGGGCGAGCGATTCTCCAGAACCGCCAGAGACAAGCGCAAAAAATCCCGGCGCGAGCGCGCGGGTCAGGCGAAGACCGTACATGTTTGCTCCTTCCGTCCCGCCGACGGATTTCGGGTTCCACAAACGTTGGCCGGTCTCCTGGCTCGCGGGTCGAGGCCTCTTTCGGTCTTCCCAAAGCGCGAACGCTTCAGTGACTTTGTCGAAAGAGGCTCACCGCTTACAGTTGCGGGGGCAGCTGCGGCATTGGGATTTCTCCCGCACCGCATTCCCGTTTCACCCCGGGATTTAACCGGGGCACCAACGTTGGAAGCATGCTTAGGCGCTGGCGCGCGGCTTGGCAAGGGATAAGCTTGGCGACGGATATGTTAAACGACCGTTCGCTGCGAAATTAAGCGGGGATTTCGTGATTTTCCGAACTTTGATCCATGTTTTGTGGTTGAGCCTCGCCTTGGCGCCGGGCGCCGGCGCGCAAGAGCCCCCGCGCCGCGTGATCTCGGCGAACCTGTGCGCGGATCAGCTTCTGCTGGAGCTGGCGGATGCTTCCCAAATCGTTTCACTGAGCCCCTTCGCGCGCGACCCCGGCCTGTCGTGGTTTGCCGAACGCGCATTGCGCTTTCCGGCCAACCGGGGCACCGGCGAGGACATTGTGCGGCTCGACGCCGACCTCGTGCTGACAGGCCCCTGGGACAGCCGCTACACCCGCGCGCTGCTGAACGCGCGCGGCATGCGGTTCATCGCTCTGGACGCGTGGAGAAGCTTCGACGAGGGCGCCGCGCAGATACGCTCTCTTGCGCGGATGTTAGGGCATCCAGAACGCGGCGAGGCGTTGATCGCCCGCATTGGCGCGGGGCTCGAGGGGATTGACCGGCTGGGCGCCGGCGGCGCCGGGCGCGCGACAAGCCTTGTTCTGCACCGGCGCGGCTATGTTTTTCATGCGGGCCTGACGGGCGAAATAGCGCAGCGAGCGGGCCTGCGGGACCTTGCGCCGCAAATGGGAATTTCAGGCGCCGGCTTTGTCACTCTGGAGGCGCTGATCGCGGCGCGGCCGGATTATCTCATCGTGTCCGACGCGGACACGCGCGCGATGGACCAGGGACAGGCGTTGCTGGCGCATCCCGCCCTGAGCGGCATTTGGCCGCCCTCGCGGCGCCTCGTTTTGCCCGACAGGCTGACGATTTGCGGCGGTCCCTCGACGCCGGCGCTGATCGAGCGGCTGCTGTCGGAGATCCAAACCAAAGTGCAATGATTTTAGAAATGAAAATCCGGCGCGGGCGCGGGCTTGATGCGCATGGGGATGCCGGCGCTTATCAGAACCACGCAATCGCACGCCGCCGCCATCGCCTGGTTGAGCCGGCCCTGCGCATCGCGAAAGCCGCGGCCCAGCGGCGTCCGGGGGACAATACCCTGCCCCACCTCGTTAGAGACTAAAATCACGGGGCCGCGCAGGGCGGCGACAAGCCGCGACAAACGGGACACCGCGGCATCCGCATCCGCGCCGTCCAGCATCAGGTTCGACAGCCACAGCGTCAGGCAATCAACCACGACAATGGCATCCCCGCCGGCCTCCCGCTCCATCGCGCCGGCAATTTCCATGGGCTCTTCGATGGTCAGCCACGCCGGGCCGCGATCCTGGCGATGCAGTAAAATCCGTTCGGTCATTTCCGCATCGCCGGCAACCGCGGTCGCAATCAGGACCATGCGCCTGCCGCTGTTTTCAGCGAGCGTCCCCGCATAACGGCTCTTGCCGGAGCGGGCGCCGCCGAGCACGAGCAGGGATCGAAGACTTTCGCTCATAATTGTGAAGCCAGGCCGAAGCGAATTCCCAAGGGGAGGAAGCCCATGCTAGCATAAAGTCTCCGAGGCGGGGCCGCAGCCGAACCCATGAACAGCGTATTCGCCGATCTTCCCACCACCATTTTCGAAGTCATGTCCTCGCTTGCGCGCGAAAAGCAGGCGATCAACCTGGGCCAAGGCTTTCCCGACGATCCCGGCCCCGAGGATGTGCGCCGCAAAGCCGCGGAGGCGGCTCTGGACGGCTACAACCAATATCCGCCCTCGATGGGGCTGCCGGAATTGCGCGGCGCCATCGCGGATCACTACAAACGTTTCCAGAATGTCGATCTCGACGCCGGCAGCGAGGTGATGGTCACGTCCGGCGCGACGGAGGCGCTGGCGGGCGCCATATTCGGCGTGATCGAGCCCGGCGACGAGGTGGTGCTGTTTCAGCCCGCCTACGACGCCTACCTGCCGCTGGTGCGGCGCGCCGGAGGCATCGCTAAATTTGTCACGCTGAAACCGCCGCATTGGACCTTCTCCGAAGCTGATCTCGACGCTGTCTTCACGCCGCGCACGCGCGCCGTGATCTTCAACAATCCGCTGAACCCCTGCGGCACAGTCTATCCGCGCGAACAGGTGGAGCTGCTGGCCCGCTATTGCGCGCGATCCGGCGCGATCGCCATTTGCGACGAGGTCTGGGAGCACGTAATTTTCGACGGGCGCGAACACGTGTCGATGCTGAACATTCCCTCAATGCGGGAGCGGACCATAAAAATCGGCTCCGCCGGGAAAATTTTCTCTCTGACGGGCTGGAAAGTCGGGCTGGTGGCGGCGGCGCCGGATATCCTCAGGGTGATTGCCAAGTCGCACCAGTTCCTGACCTTCACGACGCCGCCCAACCTGCAAACAGCCGTCGCCTACGGGCTTGCCAAGGACGGGGCTTATTTCAAGACGATGCGCGCCGCCTTCCAGCGCAGCCGCGACCGGTTCTGCGCGGGGCTTGCCTCGATTGGCTTTTCGGTGATCCCGAGCGACGCCACCTATTTCGTCAACGTCGATATCTCGCCGCTTGGAGAAACCGATGACACCGCCTTCTGCAAAAGGCTTGTGGAGAATTTCGGCGTCGCGGCGATACCGGTGTCAGCGTTTTACGCGGAGGATCACGTGCGGACCGTTGTGCGGTTTTGCTTCGCCAAACAGGACGCGACGCTCGACGCCGCGCTTGGCCGGCTCAAACAAGCGGCGCGCCATGCGCTTTAACCGGAGGCGTTATATGCGAAACACATTCGCCGTTTGCCTGACGCTGATTTCGCTGGGCGCCGCCGCGCAGCAAAAAACGGTGAATGTCTACAACTGGTCGGACTATGTGGATCCGAAAGTTCTCGACGAGTTCACCAGGGAGACGGGGATCAAGGTCGTCTATGACACTTATGATTCCAACGAGACGCTGGAGACCAAGCTTCTCGCCGGCAAAACCGGCTATGACGTGGTCGCGCCCTCCGCGACGTTTTTGCAGCGGCAGATTCAGGCCGGCATCTATCAAAAGCTGGATAAGAAAGCGCTGCCGAACGCCAAGGGCCTGTGGCCGGAAATCAACGCGCGGCTGGCGGCCTATGATCCGGGAAACCAGTATGCCGTGAACTACATGTGGTTCACCACGGGCATCGCCTACAACGTTCAAAAGGCGAGGCAGCGGACCGGTGAAAAACCGCCGGATTCCTGGGATGCGGTGTTCAAGCCGGAGAACCTCAAACGTTTCGCCGATTGCGGCGTCTATATGCTCGACAGCCCCGAGGACATGTTCACCGCCGCGCTGAAATATCTTGGCATCAGCCCGGATTCAAAGAAGCCCGAGGATATCCGCCGGGCCGCCGAGGCGCTGACGCGGATCAAAAGCAGCGTTAAGAAATTTCATTCCTCGGAATATATCAACGCGCTCGCCAATGGCGACATTTGTTTCGCCGTCGGCTGGGCGGGCGACGCGTTCCAGTCGCGAAACCGCGCGCGGGAGGCCAAAAACGGCGTCGATATCGCCTATGTCATCCCGAAGGAGGGCGCGCTCATGTCCCTCGACAATCTCGCGGTGCCAAAAGACGCGCCGCATCCGGAGGAAGCGTTTCGCTTCATCGATTTTCTGTTGCGCCCGGAGATCGCGGCGCGCAACACCGCCGTGACCAATTTCGCCAACGGCGTGATCGCCTCGAAGGCGCTCGTCGATAAGGAAATTCTCGACAACAAAGCGATTTATCCGGGCGAGGAGACGCTGAAGCGCCTCTACACGATCACCGCGAATGATCTGACGACCCAGAAAATTGTCACGCGCGAATGGACTCGCGTGAAAACCGGGAAATGACCAGGAGGGCGCGGATCAAATCGCGCCGCTGATCCATTTGGTCAGCTCGCCTTTGGGGGCCGCGCCGACTTTCTGCGAAGCCAGTTTGCCGTCTTTAAAAAGCATCAGAGTCGGGATCGAGCGGATGCCAAGCTTGCCCGAGACTCCCGGATTTTCGTCAACGTTGAGCTTGACGATCTTGACCTTGCCCTTCATTTCCGCCGCGATTTCCTCCAGCGAGGGGCCGATCATTTTGCAGGGGCCGCACCACTCCGCCCAAAAATCAACGACGACCGGCTCGGCGGATTGCAGAACGTCGGCTTCGAAACTGGCATCGGTGACTTTATGGGTCGACATGGAGGCCTCACGGTGCGGGAAGGAAGGCGCGAAACGGGCGCGCTCTATGGGGCGAACCTAGGTATGGCCCCCGCCTTCGTCAAGGCTGGCGCGGGGAGCGACCGGGGATTTGAGCGGAGCGGGCGACCAGCAGCGCGCTTTCCATCTCGGCGGCGGAAAATTCCACCACCGATGGGCCGTTTACCCATACCAGCAGCGCCCGCACTGTCTTTAAAGGGTAAATCGCCGCGAGCGCCGCGCGGTACAGCGCCAGTTGAAAGGCATAGGCGGCGGGTGTTTCGCCGCGCTCCCGGGGTTTTCCGGTTTTGAAATCAGCAAACAGGACTTCCGTTTCAGTCACAGCGAGCCGGTCGATTTGCCCGGAAATCTCAACGAAACGCCCGCCGCCGGCATCCACGCGGCCGGCCAGAGGGGCCTCCGACAGCGAGCCCGGGGCAAACAGGGCTGTAAGTCCGGGAAGCGCAAGAACGGCAAGGGCGCGATCCGCCAGCGCGGCCCGCTCTTGATCGGGGATGCCGGGAGCGCGCATGCCCAGAAAGCGCAAAGCCGCCTGCCGCCGGTTTTCCGCCGGCAGGTCCGGCAGGTGCTGCAACAGCGTGTGCGTCAGGCGCCCGAGCCGCGCGGCCAAGGCGCCCGCATGCGGATCGGAGCCGCCTGCCGCGGGCCCCGTCAATCCGGCTGAGGTGAATGCGCTTGATGGGCGCACCGGCGGTGGGGCGTCCTCCTCAGGCTTAGCGGGACACACCAGCCACGCAGGCAATGGCGGGGGCGGCGGCGCGGCCTCTTCGCGCGAGGCGAAGGCATCGGGCGGGACACTGGCCGCGGCGTCAGCGGCGCGGCGCCAGACTCTCCCCTCAGGGCTCCAGAATGCCGGCGACGCCACAAGCTCTCCATCGAGCGCCGCGCGGATCATGTCGTGCCAGCAGCCGGGATTGCGGCCTCTCGCGCCTTGATACCCCATGATATAGAGCCGCTCTTCCGCGCGGGTTGCGGCGACATAGAGCAGCCTTCGATATTCATCGGCGGCAGCCTCCCGCGCCAGCGCGCGCGCCGCTATAACGGGGCCCGCATCGCAGTCTTTTCGCGGGCTCCAGGCAAGTGCCGGGCCCAGCTCCGGATTTTCGAGCGTGAAAATCTTTGGATCATGCTTGCCCTCCGGCGTCGAGCACGTGTCGGGGAGAATAACAATTTTCGCCTCAAGCCCTTTGGCGGCGTGAATCGTCATCACGCGCACGAAATCCCCGGCGGCCTCCATGTCGCGCTTCACCTCGCCGCCCGACGATTCAAGGCCCGCCAAAAATGCCGCCAGCGAAGGCGGCCCGGCCTGCTCATGCCGCAGCGCCTGGTTCAGAAATTCGTCGATGGCGTCGCCCGCCTCGGGGCCAAGGCGCGCGAGCAGCGCGCGGCGTCCGCCATCCGCGCCCAGAAGAAGGGAATAAAACAGGAAAGGCGTCAAAGCGCAGGCGCGTTCGCGCCAAATCGCAATGCGGGCGGCGGCGGCCTGATGGGACGCTTTGGCCGAGTCCGTCAGAACCGCGTCCAGCGAGGCCTTTCGCAGCGGCGCCAGCTCGATGAGATCATCATCGTCAAGGCCGATCAGCGGGGATTTCAGCAAGCAGGCGAGCGCGAGATCATCCAGCGGCAACTGCGATGCGCGGCCGGCGGCAATCAAATCCATCACCGCGATATGTTCGGCGAATTTCAGCCGGTCGGCGCCGGCGACGGGCACGCCCGCGTCCTTAAACGCGCGCACGACCGCATCGAAAAAAGCCGAGCGCGTCCGCACCAGAACAATAACATCGCCGGCGCGGATCGGGCGCGGCGCGCCGCCGTATTCGCCGCTCAATCCATCCGGCGATCCCGGCTTCAGCCAGCCCGCGACAAGCCGCGCCACAAGGCCCGCAAGCACAACAGGCGGATCGTGCAGGCCGGGCGCGTCCAGAGGCAGCAGCCAACTGTCGGGGGGAGGCGATTCCATCGGCTCAATCGGGTCCCAAATTTCGATCCGGCCGGGAATTTCCTTTTTCCATGCCTCGTGGGTTTCCCGAACGCCGTCGGATGTCAGGCCCTTTCGATTCTCCGGAAGCGCGAAGACCGCATCGACGAAATCAAGAACCGGCGGAGCCGAGCGAAACGACAGATTCAGCTTCACTTCGCGGAATTGGCCGCCGGAATCGAGAGTTCTTTGCATGAACAGCCGGCGCATCGCGTCGAACATATCGGGCCGCGCGCCCTGAAACGAATAAATCGACTGCTTTTCATCGCCCACAGCGAAGAACGTCCGCTTCGCCGCGCGCTGGCCGGCGCCGGCTGTGAACTCCTCGGCGATGCCGCGCAGAATTTCCCACTGAACGGGCGAAGTGTCCTGCGCCTCATCGATGAGAATGTGATCAATGCCGGAATCCAGCTTGAATAGAACCCAGCCCGCGTCAGAACGTGTCAGCAGCGCCAGCGTCTTCTCAATGAGATCGTCGAAGTCGAGCAGGCCGCGGGCGTTTTTCGCCGCTTGGTATTTTTGCAGGACAGCATCCGCGATCTCCAACAGCGCCGCGGTTTGCCCGGCAATGAGCGCGCGCATGCGTTTGTCCCGCAAGGCAGCGAGGCGGCCGCGCTCGCCTTCCATTTTTTCCAGCAGGCCCGGCTCAAGTTTTTGCAATGCCGCGGATATTATCTTTTGTTTGCCGGCGCCGCGGGGCGCTCCCTGTTGCGTCATAAAGACGCCAAGCCAGGCGTCCGCGCGGGCCGCGCCGGCGAGGGCGGATGCGGCATGGCAGGCATCCGCGAGCTTGCCATCGTTCACGCCGCCCCGCCGAAGCGCCGCCTCCAGCGCCGGCCATTCGCCGGGGGGAATGCCATCCTCAAAAATGCCGCGTTCGATGGCCTCGAGGGTTTCTTCGGAGGTTAGACTGAAATGTTTGGCGAGATGCCGGGGGTATTTTTCAAGGGTACCGGCGGCCCTGATCGCGTCATAAATCCCGCGCCGGCTGGCAAGCGCTTCTGCGAGCAGGTCATCAAACCCGGATTCGGAAACGGCGGCGGACAGGACCGCCAACGCTTTTCCAGCGGCGGATTCAGGCGCAGCCAGCGCGCCGGCCAGCGCCGCCCGGCGGGCA
>JANYFM010000081.1 GCA_025362655.1 Hyphomicrobiales bacterium
AGATTCGCGGCGCTGGCAATCATGAATTTCCGGGTTCAGGCGGAACGCCTTCTCGTAAATCTGGCTTCGCTCGGCGCCCGCCGCCTGTGGATACTTGCCGCTATAGGCGTCTCTGTGTTCGCGGCAACGGGATTGACCGGCTACTATACGAGCCGGCCCGTCACTGAAATTCTATATTCCGGGCTGGCCCGGGACGACGTGGCGGGCATCGGATCGGCGCTGCGCGAGGCCGGTATTCCCTTCGATGTCAGCCCCGACGGCGCGGCTGTCGTGGTTCCCGTGGGTCAAGCCGCTCTCGCCCGCATGACGCTGGCTGAAAAGGGGCTTCCGCGGTCGGGAAACCTCGGCAACGAGCTTTTCGACAAGCTGGGAACGCTCGGCTTGACGTCGTTCATGCAGGACGTCACGCGGGTGCGCGCCGTGGAGGGCGAGTTATCGCGCTCCATCCTGATGATCCGCGGCGTCAAAAGTTCGCGGGTTCACGTTGTTCTCGGGGATGCGGGATCGTTTCGGCGCGAGAAACAAGCGCCAACCGCTTCTGTCGTCATCCGGATTGAATCCGCCGACGAAGCAAGGATCGCGCGGACGATCCGTCAGCTTGTGGCAGCCGCCGTTCCCGGCATGGCGCCTGGATCCGTGACCGTTCTCAGCGCGGAGGGCGTGGTGCTGTCAGCGGGGGCGGGCAAGGAGGACAGCGGAAGCGCCGACCTGCTTTCGCTGGAGAACGAGGTGTCAAAGAGAATTCAGGATGCGGTGAGCCGCACCCTCGAACCCTATTTGTCCTCCCGGAATTTCCGGGTGAGCGCCGCGGCGAGGCTCAACATCGACAAGAAACAGATCAGCGAAACAGTGTTTAATCCGGAATCGCGGGTGGAGCGCTCGGTCCGGGTCGTGAAGGAAAGCCAAAGCTCGCAAAACACGACCGGCCAAAGCGCCGCGGGCGTGCAGAGCAACGTTCCCCAGGCAAAACCGCCGGGCGGAGACACGAAACAGGGAAATGACGAAACCTTAAAGCGGGAAGAGCTGACAAATTACGAACTGTCCTCGAAGACCATCGCGACCGCGAGCGCCGGGTACGTCATTGAGGCGATATCGCTGGCAATCATGGTGAATCGAAACGCGTTGAACGGCTCGGGCGGCGGCGGGTCCTCGCAGGAGGCGATGGACGCCAGGGTGAAGGAAATCACGGAAATTGTTTCCTCGGCGACGGGACTTCGCAGGGAGCGCGGCGACGCCATCAAGGTGATGGTGGTGGACTTTCTCGACCCGGAGAAAGAATCTGAACCCGCATCGGGCCTGCTGGCGTCGGATTTCCTGCGCAGGCATTTCGGCGAGGCGGCGAATGCGTTCGCGGTTATCGTTGTGGCGATGCTGTTTGGCTGGCTCGGTCTGAGGCCCGCCGCGCAGGCCCTCCTGCGCGAGCGCCACGTCGCTGAAGCGGCGCCAATGGCGTTGACGGGCCCGGCGGGAGGAAGCTTGATTTCGTCCGCTGATTTGCTTGAGCTGGCCGATGAAAGGAAACCGCCGCAAAAGCTGCTTGAGAAATCCGGCTGGAATACGCTGCTGGCCGGGGTCGAGGAGCGGATTGACGATGACGACGAGCGCGCGGCCTCGGTGTTGAAGCAATGGCTCAGGAAGGGCGCAGCCGCATGATACCGATTCCCATCGCGAAATATCTCCACCGTATGGCGCGGGACGATCAGTCTGTAAAAAGCGGCGCCGCGCCGCAAAGCATTCTGCTGAAGCCCCGCCATCAGAAGCAGCCTCCCTGCGTCGAAGATATGATCAGCGAAGCCTATGACCGCGGGATGAAGCAGGGTTACGCCTCCGCGGCTTCCGAGCGCGCGGTTGAATCCGAGCTGGAAAAGGCTGTGGGAGAACAGCTCGAAATTTCGGAGCTTCGCGCCATCCACGCGCGCGCGCATGAGGCGCTTGCTGAAAAGCTGCGCTCCGGACTGTTAGAGATTGAAGAGCGCGTTTCGGCGGCGGCGGCGCGAATTTTGGCGCCTTACGTGAGGGTTGAATGCGCCAAAACGGTCGCGCAAGCCCTCTCGGAAAGCCTTAAAGCGATGTTCGGCCCGGATGCGCCGCGGTTGATAAAAGTGTCGGGTCCCGCCGAGGAGTTGGAGGCGTTGAAGCAGCGCATGGCCGAGTTTCCGGTTGAAGTGCGGTATTTGATCGAAGGGGGAGCGGATGTGACCATTCAGATGGATGACACAACCATCCGGACGCAGCTGGGCAAATGGATCGCGGCGCTCGACGCGGCGGTTGCGTGAGAGCAAGCCATGGACGAGAAGCATCCTGAAATTGTCATCATCAAAAGGCACGCATCGCACGAGGAAGAGCATCACGGCGGCGCTTGGAAAATTGCTTTCGCCGATTTCATGACCGCTATGATGGCGTTTTTCATGGTCTTGTGGATCATAAACGCGACCGACAAGGACACGAAAACCGTCATTGCCCGCTATTTCAATCCAGTGAAGCTCGAGGAGCCGTCGCGCACCCGCAAGGGGGTCCAAGGGTTTTCCAGCGAGGCCTCCTCCGGCGCGGCGTCGGCTGGAGAAGGGGAGGCGGCGGGACCCGCCGCGGAGCCGCCCAAGGACGCGGACATCACGGGGGCGAACCCCATCGTGAAGGCCTCCGCAACGCCTGGAGCTCCGATGGCATTGGTCGAGGGCGCGATTTTCAAGGATCCGTACGCGACATTGCAGCGCATCATCGATTCAGAGAGCGACGCCGGCGATCGCGCCGCTATTCACAGCGACGCTGAATCTTCCCTTGGAAATGAGAGGATATTGCTGGATCCTTTCCGGCCGCTTCGGAGGGAGGCAAAGGAGGCCGGGGCAACCCCGGGGCCTTCGGCCCGGCCGGACAAGGCGGGCACGGAAAGCAAAACAGCCGCGCCGCGCGAAGGGCCCGGGCCGGAGCCGGCGCCGCCCGGCGTGAACGGCGCGCAGCCGGGCGCGAAAGGAAACGAAAGAACTGACACCGGTCAGAAGCCTCCCGAGCCATCCGGGTCGGCTGCGAATGGGAACGCCGCGGACGCGGCGGGGTCCGTCGACCTCGCAAAACTGCGCGCTGAATTGGCCCGCTTGTCGAATGGCGCGAACGGACAGTCATCCGGCCCCGGCATTGACGTGCGGAAGACTTCCGAGGGGACATTGATCAGTCTGACGGATCAGGCAAGCTTCAGCATGTTCTCCATCGGTCTGGCGCAACCGCAGCCAAACACGATCCGGCTGATGGCTGAGATTGCCCGGTTGCTTAAAAACCAGGCCGGCAAGGTCGTGGTGCGCGGCCATACAGACGGCCGGCCATTTACCTCGCCGAACTATGACAATTGGAGGCTCTCATCGGCTCGGGCCCAAATGTCCTATTACATGCTGGTGCGGGGCGGCCTGACGCCTGATCGCGTCGAACGAATCGAGGGTCACGCCGACCGGTCTCTGAGGATTCCGGGCGATCCGCTGGCAGCACAGAACCGCCGTATTGAAATACTGCTGCGAAACGATTCCAAATGACAATGCGCTGGTTCCCGCCGATATTTTATGCGTTCGCGCTGTTCAATCAAATCGCCCAGGCGCGCGGCGAGGACACGCCGGCTTCATCCCTGAAACAGTTGGAGCAACTCGAAATCCTGCAATCCAGAATGGCGTTTGGGGACAAGAGCGCCGTGGAAGGGCTGGCAACACATTTAGCGGTTATGGGATCGACGTTGGCGAAAGCGTCCGCCGCCGATTGGAAAGATAGCCGTTACACCGAGGCCGGGGTGAGGTTTCTTCTCGCCGGGGGGTCGCCGCGGGTCATCGAACAGCTTGCGGGGAAACATGCTTTTCTTAAAGCCGAACCGCTTTTGATGGGCGCTCTGGCTTATATTACCGGGCATGAATCCGAGGCGCGGGAAAAACTGGAAACGATCAAGCCGGCGGCCCTGCGCAAGAGCCTCGGCGCGCAAACCGCGTTCATGATCTCCATCGTCACGACGGCGTCCAACCTGGAGGCGGCAATCGAACTCCTCGATCTCGCGCGAACCCTGAGCCCTGGAGGGCTGCTCGAGGAAGCGGCGCTTCGCCGCGAAATCATTTTGTTGACCAAATCGAAGGACACGGAAAAGGCCCTTCGCCTGCTGAGGCAATACCTGGCGCGGTTCAGCCGGTCGCTATTCGCCGAAAAATTCTTCCAGGAGCTGGTGGCGCTGATTCCTGAGACGGGCATAGCGGAAAGCATCGACGATATCAGAAAGCTCAGGCCATTCCTGGAAGCGCTGCTGCCCGGCCATCGCCGCGGGTTGCTGCTGTCGATTGCGCGAAAATCATTGTTGGACGGCCGCATGGACGTTGCGCAGGCGGCTGCCTCCGCCGCGATTGAGATGTCCGGCGGTGACAGCGCCGAATCCGCAGCCGGGCACTTATACCGGGCCGCCGCGCGATTGGCGGATAGCGGAGATGAGGCCACGGCCGCTGACCTGCTGAAAATCGAAGCAGCGAAATTGCCGCGGCGTGACTTGCTTCTTTTGGCCGGCGCGAAGGAAATCGCAAAGCGGCAGCGTGGTGACACCGGCGCACCCGGCGTCACCGCGGGAACGGCTGACGCGGACACCCGCCTACAGGAGGAAACGGCGAAGGCATCGACAAGCCGTGCGGAAACGGCGATTTCGCGCGCCGATCGCTTGCTGGAGAAATGATCGGATGACTCAAGCAAGCCTTTCTCATCTCCATGCGCCGGGTGCCGGATCGGAGCCATCGGGCGGCGCTCGCAAAGCGGTTCGCGGGGACGCCGGCCAGGGACGGGAGGCAGCGGAGTTTTTCGCCATGCTGCAACCGTTGCCGCCGGCCAATCCGGCGGCCGTCAGAGGCGCCGCGAAGCCAGCCGCCGATGGGCCTTGTGGAAACGCCGCCGCGGATAGACAGGGCGCTTTCGTAAACGCTCCGGCGGTCAGTTTGAAAATGAAGGATGCTTCGGGCGGCGCGCCCGAATTGCTGAAGACCGAGGCAATCCATCCCTCGGGTGAAGCGGCTCCGGGCTTGTCCATGACCGGCCCCCCGGCTGGCGGGCCGCAGGCGCGATCCGCGCAAATTGACGCCCTTTTTGTCAACGAAACCGCGCTGGCGAATGCACCGATTGTTGTGAAGGCCGATTTCTCCGCCTTGCGTGACATACCGCCTTCTCCCGCCATTGCATTGACGTTGGGCGCAACTTCGGCGGGTCAGCAATCCCAGCATGCTCAATGGCGCGGACAACACGAAGCCGCGCTTGGCCAGACGAAAGCGATTGAAACGGGGGGGAAGGTTTCCCCGGCCCAGGCTTCGAATAATCCGGACGTGATGATGTTGAGCGCTGCGCCTCATAATCCGCCTCATTTGGAGGCGGAAAATGCGAAAAGCGATCGCCTGGTGCAACCGCTCGCATCGGATGCGGAGGCGACTTCTATTTCCACGCTGCCGGCTGATGCCAGCGGGCTGACGGGCCCGGCTGACCAGGCTTCGCTTTTAAATGGCATCGATGGCCGCGCTTCCCCCGGCGCCGGCACGGTGACTGAAGGGGAGAGCGGACGCTTTGCCGCCTCTATGCAGGATACGCTCGCGGAAACCCGGCTGCTGCCGGGCGCGGCCGGGCCAGTCAAGGAGCTGAATGTCGCGTTGGGGGCCGGTGAATTCGGAATTGTGCATGTGAAGCTGCATTTTTCCAGTGAAGCTCTCGATGTGATCATCGCCGTATCGACACAACACACGCTGACGATGCTGCGGCGGGAGCACGCGGTGCTGGGCGAAAGTCTCGCCGCCGTGGTCTCTCAAAGCGTTGTGACGATACATCCCTCCCTGGTGAGCGAAGCGCTTGCCGCTCCTCACGCGCACGAGGCGCCGACGCGCGCCGGGCAGGATTTTTCGAAGGAAGGGAAAGATTATGGCGAACCGCGTCCGACGCGCCGTGGAAAAATGCCGGGGGAAATCACAAGCGGCGCGAACGCGGATTTCGCTGAGCGCCGCAATGACCGCGTTCGGCTTGTTTAGCGCTCCGCTTGGAGCGCGGGCTGAGCCAACGTGTGAAGGCGCCATGATTCAGGCCGCCAAGGCAAACGAAATTCCGCTCAATATCCTGTACGCCGTGGGCCTGACCGAGTCAGGGCGAAATGGCGTCCTTCAGCCTTTCGGGATGAACGTGGACGGCAAACCGGAACATTCGAACAGCCTTGGCGAGGCGGTCAAGAAGTTTCACGCCGAACGCGCGCGGGGCGCCAAGTTTATCGACATTGGATGCATGCAGGTTAATCACCGCTGGCATGGCGGCCGCTTTATTTCCCTCGCGAGCATGTTCGACCCGGTTGAAAACGTGAACTATGCAGCGAGGTTCCTGAGAGACCTTCGAAACAGGGAGGGGTCTTGGACAATGGCAGTCGCCAGATACAACGCCGGGCCGAACAACGACCCCGCGCAAAAGACTTACGTTTGCAAAGTCATCGACCGAATGGCGCGGTCCGGCATGGGGCAGTGGACCCCATCGGCCCGTCTATTCTGCGGCGCGTCCAATCAATGAAGTGTCCATTCTGCTCGACAACCGAAGCGGGACGCCGGCCAAAGGCAGTGTAAGTTTTATTTCCTTTCATTCCATCGCACGCGCAAGTGGGCGTGCAGAAAAATTTCGTTGATATATCGATATATGGCCCTAGTTATCCAGGGTAATAAACCTATCGTATGCTGATTTTTGGATTGTGCATAATAAAATTTTCTATCTTGAGTTGTAATTAGATGTTAGCTTCAACCATCAGTGATTCGTTCGGCTGCGTTCGGGGCCCGCCACCGTTTCGGAGAAAAATATGTATATTCTGATTGAGCAAAGCGAACTCGTGGCTCGGGGGTTCGCGGAAAGCCTGGGGAGGGAAGGGGTTCCGCTGGTCAGTTTTTCACCGATGGAATTTACGCAGTGGATAGAGTCCACGCCGGAGTCGGAGCTGCAAAACGCGGAAGCGTTTATGATCGGAAATTGCGATCGCGCCGAGAAATACTCGAAGCTCATTCGGCGCAACTCGAGGGCGCCCATTATTGCGCTGCGGGACGTGGCATCGTTGGAATTTACTCTCGCGCTTTTCGAAGCCGGGGCCGACGATGTCGTGAAAAAGCCGGTCAACGCGCGGGAGCTGCTGGCGCGGGTGGAGGCGGTGCGGCGGCGCGTGCGAAGCGAGCCCGAGGCAACCGCCATCGGCAAATTGAAAGTTTATTTCGACGGCCGGTATCCGGAAATTGACGGTGACCCCTTTCCTTTGCCGCGCAGGGAACGCCGAATCTTGGAAGTTCTGGTTGCCCATCGGGGAAAGTGGATGACGAAACAGCGGGTGTTCGCGGCGACCTACGGCATATTCGATGACGAAGTGCAGGAAAGCGTCGTGGAAAGTCACATCAGCAAGTTGCGCCGGAAACTCACGGGCGCGTTGGGAAGCGATCCGATAGAAGCCGTGAGATACCTTGGCTATCGTATTGACAGCATTCGGGCCAAGCCGCCGGCCCCTTGGGGCCGGGACAGGATGTCGGGATCAAGCGCGGTCGAAATGTCTCTCGTTGACTAACAATCCGCCAAAGCTTTGGGGGCGGGACGCTCCCCTTGCTTGCCACCGGCGGAAACATCCAAGCGCGGCGGACGCGCTGGGGCTTTGGCGCGCGCGCCGCAAATGCGCAGACGCCGGGAAACCAAGAACGATGTCCGGCGGGCGCCGCCGCTGTATTGCGTCCAAATGATCCATGCCGGGCGGCGCGGGTGACGAATTTATTCAGATTGCACCGGGGCTTCGCATCCGCGCTTTAGCGCCTCGCTTTATCTCCAGCACACCCAGGGGCGGTCACCGATGCGGCAGGACCAAAATATCATTCCCGGCGACAGTCCTTTATTGTTGAAATTCCGAATGCGCACGGTTGAAATTGCCTTGGCGAAGAAGGTCCAAAGCGCCAAAGATGATCGCTTTGTCGGCTCTCTCAAAACCGATGCGCTCAATTGCAGAAGCGCCACCCTTCTGGATGTCGCCGCCAAATTGATGATCATCCATTCCGGCGATGCTGATGACGCAGCGGCGCCCCTTCAACACGGCGTGAATGATCCGCGCCCTCCCGCGCGATTCCAGCTCGGGCTGGATGACCTGCATCTCGTTTTCCGAAAAATGACTCTGTCGGACAACGCGCTGGCCGACGGCGCGGCGATGATTAACACCTTGAAGTCGGTCGTCGCGAAAGACGGGATCGAGAGCATGCAGAATCTTGTCAAAAAACTTCAGAAGCTCCGTTCCCTTCACGACGGCGACGCTGCGTAAGCCCGGTCGGTCAGCCGGCGCCGGCGCCCCGCAACCCCGCCGATGGCCTGCTTTTACGGTTTTGAGATGAGTTTGCGTTTAAACCGATGCTTCGCCGGTCATCAGACACGAAAGCCGCCCTCATGATTTCCACAAGCGCGCTTTATCAGTCGGTTGTGCGGAACCTTCCCCGCATGCTGGCAATGACGGCCGCCGCGCCCGCGGTGAAGAATGCGGTTTCATACTATGCCGAAAATATAGGAAAGGTGAAAACCGCGGACGAATTCGTGGGGAATTTCCGGCTTCTTTCCTTCGCGTTGAATGCCTATGGCTTGTCGGATCAGATCAACTCGGCCGCGCTTATAAAGCAGGTGATTCTCGGCGGAACGGCTGATCCCGCGAGTCTCGCCAACAAGCTGTCCGATCCCCGCTGGCGCAATTTCGCAAAGGCCTTCGATTTCAGCGGACAGGCGCCGCGCGCCTTCGCGGATATTTCAGCGGTTCAGAAAACGACGGCGGATTTCGTTGAGCAGCAGCTGGAAAGCGATCAGGGCGGGCAAAACACCGGCGTGCAATTGGCGATGTATTTCCGCAGGGTGGCCCCGACCGTCACGAACGGGTTCAGCGTCCTCGCCGACAAGAACCTCGCGCAGGTCGTGCAGACGATTTTCGCGCTGCCCCCGGGTGTCAACGCGTCCAATATCGACAAGCAGGCCGCTGTGATCGCGGCGCTTGCGCCGGTGTCCGATCTTACAGATCCTACGAAACTCGCGCGTCTGACTGAACGTTTTACGGCGATGTACGATCTCAACTACGGCGGCGGCGCGGACTCTGCCGTTTCCGGCGGAACCGCGACCGGCATATCAGCCGCGGCCGCGATATTGAGCGGCATTGTGACTTCAAACAACGATGTACTTTCCAGCATCGGCCGGTCCGGACAGAACGCCGGGGCTGTGTTTGGATCCGATATTCTCGCGAGCTTGCAGCGGCAAAAGCTGGGCGGTTCCTGAACGCGGTTCGCCGGCGCGGCGCCGGTTAATCCCGCACCGCGTAAAAACTTGTCCGCAGTGCCGTCGTCATCGAGCATCTGAGACGCGTTTCGCCCCGCCCCGTGAGACGCACGCCTACCGAGGATCCGCGCCGCCATATCTTCAAAGCCGGGCGCAACATATTCGCGGCATCGTCATAAAGAAGGAGCTGATCCGGCAGCTTGAGGCTGGCTGTGAGATGCAGCCTCATGCCGGAAGGCGAGCGGTCGCTTATGAGGCATTCGCCGAGGAAACGGCCGTCCCTGTCAAGAATTTTCGCCGACTCAAGGCGGCTCTTGCGTCGACCGCCGGAACGCGCGTCACGGGGCGGATCGCCCGCCGCTCCGGACATGCGTTCCCCGATGACGCGGTAATGGACTTTCCCGCGGCGTGAGAGGATGCGTGCAAGACCGCGCGAGAAACGAAATTGCGCGATCAGCGGACTTAGGCGGACGGCCTCCAGCAGGCGGGTCATTTCCGGTTTCCGTGCGGCAGCGTCGAGATCAACATGAGGCGCAGGCAACAGGTCTACGTCAGAACTCTTACCAACATTTCAATGTCCGGCCTCAAGCCCCGCGCCAGCCAGATTCTTTCAACTGCGGAGGCGAAAAGCAGAATCAGGATATGACAACATGACCCGAGACGCCATGCATGCATTCGAGTCGCTCCGGGATTTTTTGAAGGGCCGATTAGCCCAAGTGCCGGAATACCGGGCCCTGATCGCGATTGAAACCTCCATCAAGGAAATCAGGGCTCTTCCAGGCTTTGAGTTGGAGGACGGTCAGCCTGCGGCGGGTCCCGGCGCCGCGCGCGCAACGGCAGCCGCCGGTTCCCCTTACGAGGCTGTCCCTATGGCTGCGGCCGCGGGCGCCCGCAGAGACGCAAGCCCGATGGCTTTCGCGATCGCGCGGAGCTTTGAGGGAAATACAGCCGCGGTCAGAACTTTGCGCGCCGGCGATTTGCCGCAATGACCGGGTTGGGGCGGGGCTCAGGTTTCGCAATTTCCGTGATGCGGCCGCTGCCGCGCGCCTCCAAAAGCTTCGCGCAAGCGAGGGGTGCGAAACAGGACATAAAGCCATTGAGCGGGGCCTTGATATGAGTATTTTTGGAGCCTCCGTTTCCGGCATGAACTCCATGAGCAACTGGCTGTCTTCGATTGCCCAGAATGTCTCGAATGCAAACACCAACGGATACAAAACCAGCGATACGCATTTTGCATCGCTGGTTGGCCAGGCCGCGGCGGGCTCATACGCCGCCGGGAACGGCGTCACGACCAGTCTGCGTTCCCTCGCCGGTCTCCAGGGCACTATCACGGGATCAAGTTCGGCGACTGATCTGGCTGTGGCCGGGTCCGGCTTTTTCGTGGTGTCAGACGCGGGCGGAGCCCTCTATCTCACGAGATCAGGCTCTTTCGTGCCAGACGCCTCCGGCAATCTTGTCAATTCCAGCGGCTACCACCTGATGGGCTACAACACGCAGAACGGCGATCCCGGCGTTGCGGCGAATTCGCTTTCCGGCATGGAGCGGGTGAATATTCATCGCTCCAATTTACAGGCTGTTCCCACAAGCAATGGAATATTCACGGCCAACCTGCCTTCGAAAGAGGCGATTGTTCCCGCCGCGAAACTCCCCTCTCTCAACACCGCCGGCGCCGTTTACAGCCAGAAAACCTCAATTGTGGCCTATGACAATCTTGGCGGAGCGCGCACGCTGGATGTCTATTTTACGAAGACCGGCAATAACTTATGGGAGGCCGCCGTGTTTGATCAGGCGTCCGCGCCGACGGGCGGCGGATTCCCCTATTCCGCGGGCCCCGTGACCACGCAGCAAATTTCATTTGATCCGCTCACCGGCCGGCTCGCGTCCGGCTCTCCGGTTTCGATTGCCGTTCCCGGCGGGCAAACCCTGACGCTTGATCTCAAAGGGACCACGCAGTTGAGCGCGGACTACAGCGTCGCCGCCGCCAGCGTGAATGGCAGCGCGCCAGGCAGTTTGATCGGAACATCGATCGACGGCGGCGGGATTTTGTCATTTGAGTTCAACAATGGATCTGCTCAGCCGGGCTACCGTGTTCCGCTGGCGAACGTTCCCAGTCCGACCAATCTCAAACTTATCGACGGAACCGCTTTTCAGGTCACAAATGAATCGGGGCCGGTGCTTGTCGGGGCAGGGGGCGCGGGTGGATTCGGCGCAATCAAGTCGGGCTCCCTTGAGGGTTCGACCGTCAATCTTGAGCAGGAGCTGACCGAGATGATCGAGGCGCAAAGCTCATATCAGGCAAATTCGAAGGTTTTCCAAACGGGCGCGACGCTGCTCGATATCCTCAATGGTCTCAAGACTTGACGTCTGATCCGGAATTTCGGGAAGCATCATGGGTCTGCTGAACACGCTGGGCGTGCTGGGCTCGTCGATCAATGCGACGTCGGCGCAGATCGCCCTTGTTTCCCGCAACATCTCGAACGCGGGCGCGCCCGGATACGCCCGAAAGTCAATTGAGCTTAGCTTCACAACGTTCGGCGGGGTTCAAACCGGGGCCATTGGCAGAGCAACGAACGACGCTTTAACCGAGCAGGTGAACCGATCAACTTCGCAGGCTTCCAGCGCGTCCGTGATCTCCGACGCGCTTGCAGCGTTGAGCGCATCGGCCGATCCCGCATCAACGACCGGATCATCCGGCTCTTCCCCCGGGACGGCGCTTTCGGCCTTTAGAAATGCCCTCGAGACATATTTTGCGGCGCCGGACAGCGCCGCGTCCTCAGCCGCCGCCGTTGATGCGGCAAAAAACGTGGCAAGGTCTCTCAATGAAGGCGCGCAAACGGTTGACCGGCTCACGTCCCGCGCCGACGCGCAGACCGGCGCCACCGTTGGCGATATTAATTCCCTTCTTGAAAAGTTCGGGGAGGCGAACCGCTCGGTGGTCGCCGGGCTCAAGACAAATTCGGACGTGAGCGACGCGATGGACTCGCGTGACGACATATTGCGCCGGCTTTCGACCGATATCGGAATATCGACGATTGGAAACGCGGACGGATCGGTCTCAATTTACACAGACAGCGGCGTCACGCTCTTTCAAGACCGTCCGCGAACGGTGGCGTTCGACGCCGCCGCGTCGAAGTCGGTCACGATTGACGGAATTCCGGTCACAGGCAAGGGCGCTCCGATGACGCTGCGTTCGGGCGCCCTCGCGGGACAGGCTCAGGTGCGTGATGTGCTGGCTCCCCAATATCAGGCGCAGCTTGATCAAATGGCGAACGCGCTGGTGACGGGATTTCAGGAGAAAGATCAGTCTGCGGCCCCGTCGTTGCCAGCCCTTCCAGGCCTGTTCACCTTTCAAGGCGCGAACGGAATGCCGCAGCCGGGCGATGTTCCGGGACTGGCGGCCCGGCTTGTGGTCAACCAAAATGTCGATCCGGAAAAGGGCGGAAACCCCGCGCTGCTCCGCGACGGCGCGATTTCTGTCCCGGGAAACGCCGCGTACACGTATAATTCCTCGGGCGCGGCGAGCTTCACCGGGCGAATTCAGGCGATGCTGAAGGAGCTTGACCAGCCGCGTTCATTCGATCCAGGGGCGGGGATTCCATCGGGTGTATCGATCTCCGGTTATTCCGATGGTTCGATTTCATGGGTTCAATCCCGATACATGGATGCGAGCGCGCTCGCGGAAGCGAGGGGGTCGGTCGCCACGCAGGCGACCGCGGCTCTCAGCAACGCCACCGGCGTCAATCTGGACGCTGAGCTGAACCACATGCTCAGCCTGGAAAACTCCTACGGCGCGACAGCCAAACTGCTGTCGACCGTGCAGACCATGTTTTCGACGTTGATGTCCGCGGTCGGGAGATAGGCATGCTGTCATCTGTTTCCACACAATATCTTTCGAGCCTCATGGCGCGCATTGTCGCGACAACTCAGACACAGCTCGCCTCGGCGCAGTCCGAGCTTGCCTCCGGGAAATATCAGGATATGGGCCTGCATCTCGGCTGGCAGGCGGGGTTTGACGCGTCCCTAAAGGATCAGGATTCCCGGCTCCAGGCGCTGATCGGCTCGAACAGCCTTTCTGACGGCCGTCTAAGCGCGGCCCAGAGCGCGATCAATACGATCCGCGCCTCCGCGCAGGATATGCTGGGGCAGCTCGCTGTCTGGACGCCCGCCAATCAAAATCGAACGTTGAAGGAGATCGGCGCGGCAAGCCTCGACAGCTTCATATCCACGGCGAACACCGCCCACAACGGCCAGTTCGTCTTCGGCGGGATCAATTCGGCGACGCCGCCTCTGAAGGACTATTCCGCGCCTCAATCGCTGGCGCGGTCAGCGTTGCTCGCGGCGTTCACGGCGCGGTTTGGGTTTTCACCAGAGGATCCCGCCGCCGCCGGAATAACTCCAGCCCAGTTGCAATCGTTTCTCGACACGGACTTCGCGCACAGCTTCGACAAGGCGTCATGGAGCGCGGACTGGTCGAACGCGGCCAGCGAGAATGTTCAGGCGGATATTTCCCCCGGACGCGCGGCGGCCATATCGGTCAACGCGAATGAGGCCGGGTTCAGAGACTTCGCGCAGGCCGGCGCGATGTTGAGCGTGTTTGGAGGGACTGGTCTGAGCTCCGCCGCCCTGTCGACGGTCGCATCGAGCGCTTCCGCGTTGATATCCCGCTCGGCGGCGGAGTTCACCAGCCTTGAAGCCGGGCTCGGGGCAACCCAGGCGAAAGTCACCGCGGCGACCGAATCAATGAAAAGCCAATCGACGCTCCTTCAGGCTCAAATCAATCGTTACGAGCAGGCGGACCCCTATGCCACCGCGACATCGATAAGCCTGCTCACGACCCGACTGCAAGCCTCGTATCAACTGACGGCGCAGCTGCAACAGCTGAGTCTCGTCAAATACCTGCCCAACTGATGCCGGAACCGGGATAATTTCATGTACGAATTCGCATACACGGAAATAACCGACGGTTCGGCGGAGGAATTGCGCGCGCGCGAGCGCCACGCGATGAGCGAGGTGATCAGGCTGATGCGCATCGCGAAGGAAAAGGGTCCCGGAACCGTCGAGGAGGTCGATGCCCTGTTTTATCTTCGCAGGCTGTGGACGATCTTCACCGGCGATCTTTCGAAGGCCGAAAACGAATTGCCGGCCGAGATTCGCGCCAATCTGCTTTCCATCGGCGGCTGGATGCTCAAGGAGATCGAGCGCGTGCGCTCGGGGAGCCTGAGTGATTTAACCCCCATGATCGAGATCAACGAGATTATTCGCGACGGACTAAGGTGAATTGGCGATGAACATCTCACTTCGCGCGGGCGACAAGCTATACCTCAACGGCGCGGTGATTCAGGTTGACCGAAAGGTGTCGATCGAATTGCTGAACAAGGTGAAGTTCCTTCTGGGAACGCACGTTCTGCAGGCCGCCGAAGCGAACACCCCGCTGCGTCAGGTTTATTTCGTCGTGCAAACGATGTTGATGGACCCGTCCTCCACCGCCGCGTCGCTTGGACCCGCGCGAAAGATGATCCTCGACGCGATCAGCGTGTTCGGCGATCCCTCCATTTTGTCCGAACTGAAGCACATCGACCGGATGGTCTCGTGCGGCAATTGCTATGAAGCGATGAAATCGCTCCGCGCGCTGTTCGAGCAGGAGCGCGAAATCATGTTTCCCGGTTCCGGATCGGCAACCTCCAACGCAGCATGAAGGATATGAACATGAATGTATCGCCCGCAAACACGGCGCTGCCGGGAACGGCGGCGGCCGCCGCGTCCCCGCCGCTCCGCTCCCTCGACTCCAGCTCGTTTATCAAGCTGCTCACGGCTGAACTCAAGAATCAGGATCCGACAAAGCCGATGGACCCGACCCAAATGGTGTCGCAGCTTGCGACCATCAGTTCCGTGCAACAGGCGGTGCAAACGAATACCACACTGTCGTCGCTGCTCGACGTCAATTCGTTTTTGCAAGCCGAGCAGCTCGTCGGCAAGTCAATTGTCGCGGTTGATGGAAACTCCGGGGTCGTTTCCAGCGTGGCGTTGAACACCGCCGGGACGACCGCGACGCTGCAGGACGGCTCCGTTGTCGCGCTTCGCGACGTCTCGAAAGTATCGCAGTGAACCAATCCGACGCGCTCGATATCGCCGGCGCGTCGGTTTGGACTGTTCTTGCCTGCGGCGGGCCGGCGGTGGCGGCGGCGATGGCGGTGGGCGTTTTGATCGCCTTCGCCCAGGCATTGACCCAGGTTCAGGAGGCGACACTGACATTCGTTCCCAAAATGGTGATTGTTTGCCTCGTGCTCGGGATAACGGCCACCAGCATAGGCAGCCATTTCAGCATCTACACGGAACATCTCTATGGGATGATTGAAAGAGGTTATGTCCATTGAGACCGTCCCCGGGAAGCCGGCGCGGCCCCGCGGCGGGCGGCGCGCGTGATTGAAAATGCCACGGACGCGATAGGCGCGCCGCGCTCGGCGGGCATGGATTTCGCCTTTGCCGGGGCCGTGGTCGTCATTCTCTGCGTGTTCTTTCTGCCTGTTCCCGCTTTTCTGATCGACATTGGAATCGCGCTTTCCATTGCGCTGTCCGTGTTGATCCTGATGGTGTCGCTGTGGATACACAAGCCGCTGGAATTCTCTTCGTTTCCCACTGTCCTGCTGATCGCGACCATTCTCAGGCTTGCGTTGAATATCTCCACGACGCGCCTGATTCTCGCGCATGGCGACCGCGGCACTTCAGCCGCGGGGCACATAATCGGGGGGTTCGCCCATCTGATCATGGGTGACGATTTTGTCATCGGCATTATCGTGTTTCTCATACTCGTCATCATTAATTTTCTCGTTATCACCAAAGGCGCGACCCGGATCGCGGAAGTCGGCGCGCGGTTCGCGCTCGACGCCGTGCCGGGCAAGCAAATGGCGATCGACGCGGACCTGTCCGCGGGGCTGATAGACGAAAAGGCGGCTCACGCGCGCCGCGGCGAACTTGAGGCCGAGAGCTCGTTCTTCGGATCCATGGACGGGGCGTCGAAATTTGTCCGCGGCGACGCGATTGCTTGTCTGATCATTCTCGCCGTCAACGTGTTCGGCGGTATCGTGATCGGCGTCACGCGCCATGGAATGACCTTCGCGAACGCGGCGGATATTTACACCAAGCTTTCCGTCGGCGACGGAATTGTCTCCCAAATTCCGGCTCTCATCATATCGCTGGCGGCCGGGTTGCTGGTGGCAAAAGGCGGCGAGCGCGGATCGACCGAGAAAGCGGTGTTCGGGCAGCTCAGCCAGTACCCCCATGCGCTGCTGCTTGCGTCCGCGCTGATGTTCGTCCTCGGGGCCATGCCAGGGCTGCCGTTCCCGCCATTCGCGCTTTTGGGAGTCTCCATGAGCGCTGTGGCAATTATATTTCCGATGCGGCGGGCGCGCGAGCTGTTGTTCGACGAGGCGCAAAAAGCCGCCAGCGATCAGCGCGAGCGTGTCGAGCAAAGCGGCTCGATCCGCGAGCAAATGCGGACCGCTGATATTGAGCTGTGCTTCAGCAAGGAGCTCGCGACGCGCTTTGTCGCGTCACAGGCGGAACTGGCCTCGCGGGTCGCGAAAATGCGGAAGAAGTTCGCCTTAAGTTACGGCTTCGTCGTTCCGGAAATCAGATTGAGCGATGATCTTGGCGCGCCGTCAAAGTCCTATCAGATAAAGATGCACGGGACTGTCGTTGCGACGCAGGGGATGCGGCTCGGGGAATTTATCGTTTTGACCGGCGATGGAACCCGCCCAAACGTTCCGGGCGAGGCACTTCGGGAGCCGGCCTTTGGGATGGATGCGGTGTCGATTCAGGACGCCTTTCTGGAGGAGGTTAAGCGCCAGGGGTTTAAGCCCATCGACGCGATGTCACTCCTTCTCACCCACCTGAGCGAAGTCATCCGCTGCAATCTGGGTCAATTGCTGTCCTACAAGGACATGAGGGCGCTGATCGACCGCCTCGATCCGGAATACAAGCGCCTTGTCGATGAGATTTGCCCCGCTCAGATATCCTTTTCCACGCTGCAATCGGTCCTGAAGCTGCTTCTCGCCGAACGGGTTTCCATCCGGAACCTTCATCTCATTCTGGAAGCCGTCGCCGAAATCGCGCCTCACGCACGCCGTCCGGAGGCCATCGCCGAGCACGTGCGGACCCGGATATCACAGCAAATCTGCGGCGACGTCCTCGACAATGGTGCCCTGAAGATTCTTCGGCTCGGCAATCGATGGGATCTTTGTTTTCATCAAAGCCTGAAACGTGATTCCAAAGGGGAGGTGATAGAATTTGGACTCGACGCCAAGGCGGTTGAGCAGTTCAGCCTCGAAGCATCGGCTGCGGTTCGATCCCGCATGGAGCAAAAACACCAGTTTGCGCTCGTGACGACCGCCGAAAGCCGGCAATATGTCCGATTGGTCATGGAGCGTCTTTTTCCAACACTCCCGATATTGTCGCAATTGGAAATCGCCAAGGGATTTGAGGTGGTGTCTCTTGGAACCATATCGTGACGCCGGGCCATGCCGGGCTCATGGAAAATCTCGGTCTTTTGATTGGGTCAGGCGAGGTGATCCGGATTTTTGTTGTTTTCTGCCGTGTCGGGGGATGCCTGATGCTCCTTCCGGGTCTTGGCAGCGTGTTTGTGCCGCCGCGCGCCCGTCTGCTGTTCGCGGTATCCGTCGCCCTGATGCTTGCCCCCGCTGTGCCCCCGGCGGGTTTTGATATTCGGGCGGACGCGGGATTTCCCGGGATCGCATGGGCCTGTTTGAGCGAACTCGCGGTTGGAGTTTCGATGGGCCTCGTTGGACGCATGATCATTGCGATGATCGAGTTTTTGGCCACGGTCGCATCGACAGGCATTGGCATGGCCAATCCATTCGGCCTCGCGCTCGAGCAGGGCGAGGTCCTGCCTCCGCTGGCGACTTTCATCAGCGTTTGCGCCAGCGCGATGGTCTTCGCGGCCGATCTTCACCTGCAGGCGCTTGTCGGAATTCTGGAGTCTTACACCGTGGCGCCTCTCGCCGGATTCACTCGTCCCGGCTTCGCGCTGGATCAGCTTGCGCGCAGTCTCGGCCTCGCCTCCCACGCGGCGCTGAGAGTATTCTCTCCGTTTATTGTCTACGCGATACTCGTCAACTTTTCGATCAGCCTGATAAACCGGCTGACGCCGCAAATCGCTGTGTTTTATGTTTCGACGCCTTTCGTTGTGGCCGGGGGATTATGGATTCTCAATGAATCCCTGAATGGCCTGCTTGCCGAAATCAGCGCCATCCTCCGTCTTTGGCTTGCGAACGGGTGAGGCATGAGGCAGCGCGTGAAATCAGCGGCTGAGCTTAGCCGTCTGCAAAATCTTTTGCTGGACGCCTGCGCCGCCAGGCTGGCCCAATCCTCCCGTCAACGCGAGGCGTTCGCCGCGGAGCAGCGCGTTTTGCTTGAGGCGATGGACCGTGAGCCCGCTGGAGGCGGGCGCCTCGTTCATGCGCTCGCCATGGCGCTTCGGCGCGTCGACGGTCTTGCCGCGCGCGGGCAATCGGCTCATGCGGCGCTGCTCGCGCGGGCGGTTGAGCAATCCGCCCGCGCCCGGGCATTTGACCGGCTGAAGAATGACGTCAGCGCAAAAGCGCGCGCTCACGAAGAACAAAAGCAATTGGCTGATTTGATTGACCAAGCCTTGTCGGGCGACAGCCAAGCCCCGTGCAAGGTTCCTGGGGAAAGGTAACAGGCGGTTTATTCCGGAGAAAAGTCATGGCCATCAGCCCGCCATCCGACATTGTCATGGACGTCATGTTGTCGGCGGACCCACAACGGGTCGCGGCAGCGACAGGCCGGCTCCAGGCCGGCGCCGTTCCGGCTTCCGCGCAATTCACGACCGTGTTGTCGGGGATGGCGGCTTTGTCTCCGCCGCCGTCCGCCGCGGCGCTTTCGGCGCAGTCCTCGGAAAGCCTTCGCCGCGCGGCGGGGCCGGGGCCGGCGGGAGGTGTGTCCAAAGCCGGGTTCGAGCTCGAAGCGCTGCTGCTTGGGAATTTCATATCGCGGCTCTTGCCGAGCGACTCGGCCGCGGTGATGGGGGGAGGGCAGGCGGCTGAAATGTGGAAGTCGCTGTTGAGCGAAAAGATCGCCTATCAGATCGCGAAAACCGGCAAACTGGGGATTGCCGCCAGGCTTTCCTCCTCGGGTGCGCTGGCGTCGGGGCAGACCGCGCGGGGCGTCTGACTGCCCGCGCCCGGGCTTGTGATTGAATTGGCAGAGAAAGGCAGGCGGATATGTCCGAACCCCTCCGTCGGCGCGTCGTTGCCGGCGCTCCTGTCGTGCCGGCGGACAATACCCTTGATGTCGTGTTGAACGTCATCGACCGGCTGCGCGGGACGTTGAGCGAGGAAACCGGGCAATTGCGGGCCCAGTCGCTCTCGGGCCTGCACGAATTCAGTCTGCGCAAGAGCCAGTGTCTTCTCGAACTGACGCGCATCGCGCCCAATGTCCCGGTTGATTTGACGAATGCGCCGCTCCTGCAGGTCCTGACCGGGCTGTGCAGGGAGCTTGAGGAAAACCGCCGCCTGTTGAGGCTGCAGCTGGACGCGGCTTCGGAGGTCGCCGAAATCATCTC
>JANYFM010000140.1 GCA_025362655.1 Hyphomicrobiales bacterium
CGAGATCGGCGTCTACACGTCGCCGGGCAAAGATGCCGGACTGGACCGCGACAAATACTGGAAAGCCGGCAAGCCTATGCCGATTGCCGCAGCCTATGGTATCGATCCGCTATTATTTTTGGTGGCGGCAACCAGCCTGCCGAAAACCGAATGCGAATATGATTATTACGGCGGCATCAATGGCGCGCCGATTGAGGTTTTCACCAGCGAAATCACCGGGCTGCCGCTGCCGGCGCGGGCGGAGATCATTTTAGAGGGCGTCCTCTACCCGGACGAGACCTTTGCCGAGGGGCCGTTCGGCGAATTCACCGGCTATTACGGGCGCCCCAGCGGCGCGACGCCCTATATGCGCGTCGAGCGCGTGCGTTTCCGCGACAACCCGACACTGACCTGCGCGCTGATGGCCGACGGGCCCGCCAACGAGGCCGGGCTTTTCTGGGCGATGCTGCGCTCGGCGGGCATCTGGGCCGATCTGCAAAAGCTCGGCGTGCCCGGTGTAAAGGGCGTCTGGTCCATTCCGGAGGCGGCAGGGTGGGGCATCACCGTCGTCTCGATTGAGCAGATGTATGCGGGACACGCGGCGCAGGTGATGGCGCTGGCCGCGCAGTGCACGGCGGGCGCTTATTTCGGCAAATACGTCATTGTCGTGGATGACGATATCGATCCGACCAATGTTCATCAGGTTTTGTGGGCGATGGCGACGCGCTCGCGCCCCTCGCAATCCATCGACATTCTGCGGGAGACGTGGAGCACGTTTCTCGATCCGAGTCTTAATCCGCCGGAAATACGCCCTTGGGGCTCGAAAGCGCTGATCAACGCCTGCATGGATTTCCGTTTCATCAAGAATTTCTCGAAACGCACGAAACTGTCGAAGGCGGCATATGACGGCGCGGTGGCGCGATGGGCTGAGCTGGGCTTAGAGGGCAAGCCGCCGCTGGTGAGCGTGTTTGAGACGGAGGCGTTTCCGGAAAAGCTGTGAATTGCGGTTTCGTTGACTTAAAACGCCGGCGGGCCTAGAAGGCCTTCAATCTCGTCAGAGATGTTCCTGATAAAGCCCGCCCGCCCGTGAGGCAGGGGGTCAACGCCCGGCAGCGCGATGCGCCCCCGGGCGCGCTTTTATTTGGAATGAAGCCATCCCCTTCCAGCCGGAGGGGATAACAGGAGCCACCCATGTTCGAGGGCCTTTCCCAAAAGCTCTCCGGCATATTCGATGGACTGACCCGCCGCGGCGCTCTCAGCGAGGCCGATGTGGATGCGGCCATGCGCGAAGTGCGCCGCGCCCTGCTTGAGGCGGATGTCGCGCTCGATGTGGTGCGCTCTTTTGTCGATAAAGTGCGCGCCCGCGCCGTCGGCGCCAATGTGGTGAAATCCATCACGCCCGGCCAGATGGTCATCAAAATCGTCAATGACGTGCTGGTGGAAACACTCGGCTCGGACGCCGATCCCATCAGCCTTGAGGCCGCGCCGCCTGTCGCGATCATGATGGTGGGCCTGCAAGGCGCGGGCAAAACCACCACGGCCGCCAAAATCGCCAAACGCCTGACAGAGCGCATGAAGCGCAAAGTGCTGATGGCCTCTTTGGACGTGAAGCGCCCGGCCGCCCAGGAGCAGCTTGCGGTGCTTGGCCGGCAGGCTGGTATCGAGACGCTACCAATTATTGCCGGGCAGACACCGGTGCAGATCACGCGCCGGGCCGAAGAGGCGGCGCGGTTGCAGGGCTATGATGTCGTCATCTACGACACCGCGGGGCGCACCCATATCGACGAGCCGCTGATGGCCGAGATGGCCGAGATCAAAACGGCGGCGCGGCCCCATGAGATTCTGCTCGTCGCCGATGCGCTGACCGGCCAGGACGCGGTCAATCTGGCGAAAAATTTCAATGAGCGCGTCGGCATCACCGGCATCGTTCTGACCCGCGCGGACGGCGACGGACGCGGCGGCGCCGCGCTGTCGATGCGCGCCGTCACGGGCAAGCCGATCAAGCTGATCGGCACCGGCGAGAAGCTGGAGGACCTTGAGGATTTCGATCCCTCGCGCATCGCCGGGCGCATTCTGGGCATGGGCGACATTGTCGCGCTGGTCGAAAAAGCCGCCGCCAATATCGATATGGAAGTTGCCCAGCGCGCCGCCGAGCGGATGCGCAAGGGCAAATTTGATTTGCAGGACCTGTCCGAGCAGCTTGCCCAGGTGGAGAAAATCGGCGGCATCGGCGGGATTATGGGGATGCTGCCGGGCGTCGCCAAAATGAAAGAGAAGATCGCCGGCGCCAATCTCGACGAGCGCGTGATAAAGCGCCAGCGCGCCATCATCATGAGCATGACGCCCAAAGAGCGGCGCGATCCCGACCTCCTGAAAGCCTCGCGCAAAAAGCGCATCGCGGCGGGCGCGGGGATGCGCGTCGAGGATGTGAACAAGCTGCTGAAACAGCACCGGCAGATGGCCGATATGATGAAAATGATGGCCGCCAACAAGCGCGGCGGCCCGATGGGCAAAATCGCCTCGATGTTCGGCATGGGCGGCGGCGGGATGCCCCAGCCGACGCCGGAGCAGATGGAATCCATGCAAAAGCAAATGGGCGGCGCCATGCCCAAACTGCCGGAGACGCCGCCGGGCCTGTTTGGCCCCAAGCCGGGAATGCCGAGGCTGCCAGGCCTTGGCGGCGCGAATCCCGGAGGATTCAACCCCTTCGGGGGGAAAAAGAAATAAGGGCGGAAAGCGCGGTTTGGATCGCCGATGCCCGAGGTAATCTGTGAACTATAAGCGACTCGATATCAACTTAACCAGCCAACCCAACCCAACCCAAGGAAACCCAAGCATGTCCCTTAAAATCCGCCTTTCCCGCGGCGGCGCCAAGAAGCGCCCGTTCTACCGCATCGTCGTCGCCGATTCGCGCATGCCGCGCGACGGGCGCTTCATTGAGCGTCTCGGCACGTTCGATGCGTTGAAAAAGAAAGACGACGCCACGCGGCTCGTGCTCGACGTGGAAAAGGCCAAGGCTTGGATGGTCAAGGGCGCGACCCCGTCCGACCGTGTCGCTCGTCTGCTGGAGACGCTGGGCGTCGGCCAGCGCGAAAAGCGCAACAACCCGGAAAAGGCTCTGCCGAAAAAGAAAGCGCAGGAACGCGCCGCAACCGCCGCCAAGGCGGCTGAGGCCGCCGCCGCGCCGGCGGCCTAACCAGCGCGCGCCCGGCCGCCTTGGACCCCGGCAAGCCGCCACGCCAATCCGCCGGCCCGCCCCCAGCGCCCAAGGGGGCGGGGAGCGTGCCCGCGCGGCTTGTGCTGGTTGGGCGCTTCGGCGCGGCCCATGGCATCAGGGGCGAAATCCGGCTGCAATCATTCACGCAGGACCCGGCGTCCATCGCCAGGCTGAAGCCGCTGACGGATGCCTCGGGCAAGCGGACCTTCGCGCTTATCAAGCTGAGGCCGCTCAAGGACGCGATGTTCGCCGCTCAGGTTTTGGGCGTTTCTGATCGAAGCGCCGCCGAAACGCTTGTCAACACCGAACTTTATGTGGAGCGGTCGCAATTTCCGCCGGAATCGACAGACGAGTTCTATGTCACTGACTTGATTGGTCTATCCGCATTTTTTGATTCGGGTGCCCACGCCGGACGGGTGTTGAATCTGGTGAATTTCGGCGCCGGGGACATTTTGGAGATAAAGCCAGACGCTGGCGAGACCCTGCTGGTCCCCTTCACTCTAGCCAATGTGCCGGTCATTGATATCGCTGCCGGCAGGATTGTTATCGCGCCGCCCGCGGAAGTCGAGGCGCCGCCCGAGGAGCGCGGCGCAGCGGACTGACCACGCTCGGGCGATCGCGCCCTAACGCAGCCTCGCCATATCCTCACGGGCGTTCCACGGCGTCCACCAGGGCTTGATGCCGAGATCGCCGGCGATCAGGCCCGCTGTGATATAGCCCGCGCCGCCCGAAATCGCGCCGCCGGGGTGGACCGCCGAGCCCGCCATGTAGAGATTGCCGACGGGCGAGCGGTAGCCGAAATGGTTGTACATCACCTGCTGCGCGCTGAAGGCGCCCATGAAAATGTCGCCGTGGCGCATGTTGACCATCTCCTGCGTATATTCGCGCGCTGTGTAGACGTGTTTGGCGATGATGTTCTTGCTGGTCATGTTTGGCGCGTAACGCGCGAAAGTCTCGACAATACGGTCGGCGAATTCCGTCTTGAAGGCCTCGTAATCCTTCCCGCCGATGTCTGGGTTCAGCGGCATGGCGTGCCAGGCGTATGTATTGTGCTTGCCGGCCGGCGAATTCGCGGGGTCGATGACGCTGAGGGCGCCCGAGCCGAATTGCACGATTGAGGGGACTCTGTTCGCCTTGATGTCCTCAAACGCGGACATCAAATCCTCCATGGTCTCCGCGCCAAGGCTCCATTTTAGCGTGCGGTGAAGATTGGGATCGAAAGCCTCCGCCTTGAAGCGCGGGCTTTCGTGGAGGGCGAAATGCACGCCGAACAGCGTCCAGCCCGTGTACTGGAAATCATCGAGCTTTTTGTTGAAGGCTTCAGGCAATTGCGCCCGGCCGATCAAATCCTCGAAAGTCTGATGCACGTTGAGCGTGCTCGCCACGAATTGTTTGGCCCGCACGGTTTTGCCGTTTGTCAGCTCGATGCCCGTGGCCTTGCCGTCCTCAATGATGATTTTGCTGATGGCAACCTGCGGAACAAAAGTTCCGCCGGCGGCGATGAATGTCTCCATCAGCCCGCGTGCGAGATTGAACGAGCCGCCCTGGCAAAGCTGATAGCCGCTCTGCAAATCAAAGGCGCGGATCACCGATCCCATCGGGCTCGTCTTTGACAGAGTGTCGACGAGCCAGGTGCCGAACAGCGAGACTTTGAACAGGAACAGCAGTTTGACGTGATCGTTCTCGAACAGCTTGCTGACGACATCGAGAGGCTGGCGCTTTGTCATTTCGATGAAATCGCGGCCGATGGCGGTGCGCGCCAGCAGGGATTCGCGCTCGGCCTGTGAGAGCGGCTCGCAATAGCGCTCGCGCAGCAGGATTTTTTGCGTGATCTCCTCCGCCTTGATGTTCCATTCGCGGAATGTCGCGGCGTCTTTTTTTGAGAAGCGCGCGACATTGGCCAGCGTTTCCTCAAGATCGCGGCCAAAAACCAGCGCGGTGCCGTCGAGATGCGGCTGGCCGAATTCATAGCGCGGCGTGATGTAGGTGACGCGGTCTTCCAAATTGAAATCGCGGAACCACGGCGATTCCGAAATGTTGAAATGATTGATGGAATGGAGATTGTGATAGAAGCCGGGCTTGGTCACCTCCTGTGTCGAGAGCCCGCCGCCATAGGTCAGACGGCGCTCGACGAGCAAAATTTTGAGCCCCGCGCGGGCCATGTAGGAGCCCAGCACCATGCCGTGATGGCCGGCGCCGATGATGATGCCGTCGTAGTCCCGTTCCAGCGCCTGGCTCATTACGGCTCTCCGGCTGCAAATCCGTTCTGAAAAGAATTGGCTCCTAGCCCCGCGCGATGCTCATTGGCAGCGCAACGGGGCTGCGGAAATTGGAGGAGGAATTCCAAACGACCTTGTTCTCCGTCAGATGATATTCGGGCACGCGCTCCAGAAAGCGCTTCATCGCGACCTCCGTCACGACGCGCGCCATCTGGCTGCCGAGGCAGAAATGTTTGCCGCCGCCAAAGCCCAGGTGCCCCTGCGGCCGGCGCTCGATGTCGTAGACGTCGGGATTGCGGAATTTGCGCCAATCACGGTTGCCCGAGCCATAGGCCAGCGCGACTTTATCGCCCTTGCGCATGGTTTTCCCGTGCAGCCCGACATCGCGCGTGAGCACCCGTTTGAAGCGCTGCGCGGAGGTGTTGAAGCGCAGCGATTCCTCGATGGCCGGCGCCATCAGAGAGGCGTCATTGACGATGCGGCGGCGCGCGTCGGGGCGGTCGTGCAGGTTGAGCGCGAAGACGCTCATGAAGCTGGAAAGAGATTCGACGCCGGCCATGACGAAGGTCGCTGTGGTCATCACGACCTCATTTTCGCTGAGACGGTCGCCGTCGATCTCGGCCTCGGCCAGATGCGTAATGAGATCGTCGGTCGGCGTTTTGCGCCGCTCCGTCACCTCCTCGATGAGAAAATCGGCGATTGAACGGAAGGCCGCGATTTGCTCGGGCGTGCGGCCTTTCGTCGGCTTGTCCGTGGAAATCGCGAGGATGACTTTTTTGCGGATGTCGTTGTGGTCGCGGGCGGGCAGGCCCATGGTTTTAAACAACAGCCCGACTGTGATCCGGCTGGAGAAATCCTCGACGAATTCGAACTCCTCTTTCGCCAGCAAAGCGTCGAGCGCGCGATCCGCGATTTCCAATGCCGGCGCGGTCAATTGCTCTGTGCTCTTGCGCGAAAAGCCTTTCATGCTGAGGGCGCGGAGCCGGTCATGGCGCGGCGGATCG
>JANYFM010000166.1 GCA_025362655.1 Hyphomicrobiales bacterium
GGATGCCCAATCCGCCTTATCGCGCGCGGTGCTGGGGTTGATGGGACTGGGCTGAGGCTTAAATATCCGCGCTGTCGCACTTGTAAGTGAACAGCCAATCGTAGCGCGCCGCAATGGCCTCCGCGCTCCATTCCCTGTCGATATAGGCCTCCGCCCAGCCGGCATCGCGGTAGCCGGGATTGTGAAAATGCGCGGCCATGGCGGATGATTCCGCAACCATGCGGTTGCCCCGCTCCAGCCGCGCGCGTTCGTAGGCGCGAAGCGCCTCCGGGGCATCGGAATATGTCTCAAAGCAGCGCGCCAGCACAATGCCGTCCTCGAGCGCGATGACTGCGCCCTGCGCCAGAAACGGCAGTGTCGGATGGCACGCGTCGCCCAGCAGCGCCGCGCGGCCATAGGCCCAGCGCGCCAGCGGCGCCCTCGTGAGATAGGCCCATTTGATCAGCTTGGGCGCGGCGTCGATGAGCGCATGCGCATCCTCATGCCAGCCCGAATAATCCTCATGGCATTGGCGTTTGGCTCCCTCCGCCATCCAGCCGCCGGGCTCATCCCATTCGCGCCGCTCCAGCGTCGCCGCCAGATTGATCCATTCGCCGCCGCGCAGCGGATAGTGAACCACGTGCCCGTTGGGGCCGATCCAATTGACCGCCATGCCCGCGCGCAAGCGCTCCGGCAGGTCCCGCGCGGGGATCACGGCCCGCCAGATCATCATCCCCGGATAAACCGGCGGAGCGTCATGGGCGGTCAGCCGCCGCGTCATCGAATGCACGCCGTCAGAACCGATCAGCGCGTCGCCGGTCACGGTTGCGCCGTTCTCCAGAGTCAAATGAACTTTGCCGCCGCTTTCCGCAAAGCCTGCCGCCTTCGAGCCCAAATGCAGCGCCGAGGGCTTGAGCCGCAGCGCCGCGGCGCTCACCGCCTCCAGCAAATCCGGGCGGTAAACCGTCAGATAAGGATAGCCGTAGCGCTCGACAGCCTGCGAGCCGAGATCAAACAGCTTCCAGGCTTTGCCCGAATTCCACAGACGCACTTCCTTGCTTTCCGCCCGGCAGGAAAGTTTTCGCAGCGGCTCAAAGGCGCCGATGGAATCGAGCGCGCGGCAGCCATTTGGGCTGATCTGGATGCCGGCGCCGATTTCGCGCTGCGCCTCCGCCTGCTCGAACACATCGACGTCAAAGCCGCGCTGCAACAATGCCGCCGCGGCGCACATGCCGCCGATGCCCCCGCCTGCGATGAGAATATGGGGCTTTGCCGCGGCCATGGGATCAGCCCGCCTTCCGCCGCTTTGCCAGAGCAATGGCGGCATCGGCAAATTCCAGCGCCGCCAGCTCGTCCCGCGTGCCCGGCACGAAGGCGTCGAAGGCGGCCCAGAACTGGCCCCGGATAACGTCGCGCTCCATCAGGATTTCGTGGCGCGACCCCGGCAGCACGATCAGCCTTCCAGCCTTCAACCGGCTTGAGAAACGCTCAACGGCGCTGGGATCGACGATGCGGTCATCGCCCGCCGCCACCACGAGCGCCGGCGTCAGCGTGCGCAGCGGATATTCCGGATTTTCAAATGCCCGCATGCAGCGAAACGCCGCGTTGAGCCAGCCGATGGTGGGATCGCCGACGCCGACGCCGGGCGCCGCCGCGATAACGCCGGCGATGCGCCGGTAACGCGCCTCGTCGGATGTCAGGACATTGCCGGCGAAGGGCCGCGTGATGCCCGCGGTCGAGCCGCCGCCGGGAATAAACGCGCCGCCGAAGCCCAGAATATCCAAGCCTTCAATCAGCATCCGGGAGGCCCGGGGAAACCGCATGCCGTAAAGATCAATCATCGGCGCCGTCAGCACCAATCGCTCGAACGGCGAGCGGCCGGCGCGCGACTGCGCCAGCAAAATCGCGCCGCCCATGGAATGGCCCAGCGCAAACCAGGGCTTGGGGCAAAAGGGTTCGAGCACCTGCGCCGCGAGCGCGTCGAGATCGCGCTCGTACAGCGTGAAATCGTCGACATGCCCCTTGCGGGAATTATCGAGCTCGCGGCCGGACAGGCCCTGCCCCCGCCAGTCGAAAACCACCGCGGTCAGCCCGCGCGCCAGCAGTTCTCCCGCGACCTCGAAATATTTCTCGACAAATTCAGCCCGGCCGGGACAGACGATCACCGTGCCGCGGGACTCCCCGGGCGGATGCCAGCGCGCGGCGCGAATCGCCATGCCATCGGCGGCGCGGATGGTTGAGGCCACGACGCCCGGAGGCGCCGGGTTATCCGGGGTGGTGACGATGTCCATCGATTCGCGATCCTGCCGGCCCCGTTCATACAACGGCGGCGGCGGCGCGTCATTGTCCCGGCAAATGGCCCCCTCATTTTGGCCCCGCTCATTTTGGCCCGCTCATTTTTCGCGGCGGGCGCTCTTGAAACCCTCTGGACGGCCCCCAAATCAGTTCGGCGCGGGCCATGAAGGACGCGCAGCGCCGGCGCCCCATTCCAAGGGCCGGAGCTTATCGCCGCACAGCGGGTTGCTTCAACCGAAGGACTTAAAACCATGCGTCAATTCGATCTCTCCCCCCTCTATCGCTCCACCGTCGGTTTCGACCGTTTCTTCAGCTTGCTCGAT
>JANYFM010000176.1 GCA_025362655.1 Hyphomicrobiales bacterium
GGCATTTAGCCCGGCTTATTCATCGGGGCCTGTGATTTCCCCTTTTTTCTCACCGAGCCTGATTTCTCGCGCGCGCTCTCGTCCGGCTTTCTCACCCCTTGCCGCCTCATACCGTTGTGAACGCGCTGGAGAGACGGCGAGGGGTGGCGGGCTTCACGCCCCGCAGTTCACGGCCCTTGCGGCGCGAGCGCGGCGGGCAGGCCGCGAAAGAGGTCTGCCTTCGGGCAACACGCGGCGTATGGCGCGCGGCTAGGGCTCCCAGACCATTGCGCCCGGCGTCATCGAGAGTTTGTCGGCGACCGCCTGTCCGCCCGCCGCCGCCGCGCCCACGAACAGGGCGGCGGTGCCCATCTGATGCAAAGGCGCGATGCAATTGTGGATTTGCCCGGTGATTTCTTCACGCGGGACGCCGGCGGCAACATGGGCGATCACGAAAAAGGAGGGGATCAACGGCTGTATATCGACGTTTTTGCGGGCGATAATGGCGGAGGAAACCGTGCCGAGGCCCTGCAAACAGCCGGCAATCGAAACGCTCACGGGATCGCTGATTTTGACGGCTTCGAATTTGTCTTTGCCGGCATCGATGGACGTGCGTTCGATGACGGCGGAGCGCCGCATGTCCGTTAATGTCGCCAGCTGCGCCTCGAAATCGGCGCGCACCGGAGAGTTGGGCTGTCTTTCGACAAGGCCTTGGACGGCGGCGCGGGCCTTATCAAAATGGCGGAAATCGGCCTGCGCGGCCCGCAAAGCGGCGCTGACGGGCGAATAATCGGCTGCCCCCGGGTTTAGAGGCGCGAGCGATACCTCGGGCTGAGGGCTTTGCGCCTGATGCGGCGGAAGCGCTCCCGCCGGCGCGGCCTGCCGGGCGGGCTGGACGGGGCTCGCGGCGGAGGCCGCTGCGGAGGTCGCTGGCTGCATGGGCGCAGGCTGGGGAGCCAAGGCCGTGCGGGGCAGGGAGGGCGGGGCGCGGGACGCGGTTTCCATCCGCGCCTGAGCCTCACCGGGCCGGGCCGTGTCCACGCGTCTGGCGGCTTGCTGCGGCGGGGCGGGGATTGCTTCGGGGCTGACTTCGCGGAACGCCGGTTTGGCTGTTGGAGCGGTGCCGGGCAGCGGCGTAAAGCCCGGCTTGGCGGGGCCGCCGGGCCGTGCCGCTTGTCCCTTGGCGCCAAACAGGGTTGAGCCGTCAAAATTGCCGCCGCCGGTTCCGGCAATGGGCGCGGCGCCTTTGGAGGGGTGGTTGAATATGTCAATGCCGCTGTTGAGGCCGCGCCCGCCAAGGTCGCCGTCTCGCCCGCGGGATTTTCCGGATCCGCCAAACAGACCCGATACGGCGGACGCGGCCCAGGCGTTGAATCGCTCGGCGGCGGTGCGCGGCCGCGCGGGGTCTTCATTCCAATAGGGATCATCGCGATCCGCCCATGCGGCGCGGGCGGAATCGGATTTGGGTTTGTGCGGCGGCGCCTTGACGAGGCTCCAGACCAGCAGGGCAATGCTGAGGACCGCCATCATCGTGAAAGCGGAACGCAGCGCCGGGCCGCCGAATTTGCGAAACAGGGGTAAATTGCCAAGCGCCGCCAAGCCCCGTTTGCGGACGGGCTGCCCGTGGCCGGGCGCGAAATCCCTGAGTTCATGGACCGAAAGCGTCATGGCGCGGACCGGCGGCATCGGTTGGGTCAGCCGATAACCATTTATTCAACGCCGAAATGTTTTAAAAACCGCTTGAAAACGTGGTTAAGTTTTTGTTGCGGCGGGGCGGCGCTGGATTTTCGGCCGCACGCGCGCGCTTGCTTGTCTCCCTAATGGGCCGCCGTTATAAGCGCGCCATTCCTTCCCAACCTGAGGTCTCAACGAGCCATGGCGATCCAGCGCACCTTTTCGATTATCAAGCCCGACGCCGCCCGCCGCAACCTCACCGGCGCCATCAACGCCAAAATCGAGGAGGCGGGCCTGCGCATCATCGCGCAAAAGCGCGTTCATATGACCCGCGGCCAGGCCGAAACATTCTATGGCGTCCACAAGGAGCGGCCCTTTTTTGGCGAGCTCGTCGGCCAAATGTGCGCCTCGCCCGTTGTCGTGCAGGTGTTGGAGGGCGAGGACGCCGTCGCCCGCTACCGCGGCGTGATGGGCGCCACCAACCCGGAAAAGGCCGATGCCGGCACGATCCGCAAGCTGTTCGCTCTCAGCATGGGCGAGAATTCCGTGCATGGCTCGGACGCGCCTGACACGGCGGCGCTGGAAATCGCCCAGTGGTTCTCCGGCAATGAGATCGTCGGGTAATTCACCCCACGAGCAGGCCTGCCGCGGCGAGGTTCGCGAGCTCCCGGTCCAGCATCGCGCCGCAGATTTCGCGGATGCGCGCGGGGTCCGTCACCGGGCCGGCGGCGTCGGTGATTTGCGAGCCGCCGGCGCTGGTCTGCGCGACGATTTTCTCGGCCAGCTCCGCCCGCGTCCGCGTTCCATCGATCAGCGGCAGCAGGAAATGCGCGAAGGGTTTTAGATCATAGAGCGTGTGGCGCAGCGTCGCTGTGCGCTCCAGTCCGGCCTCCGCATCGCTGGCCGCCAGCGGCCAGACCCGCGGTTTGCCGCTGACCTCTGTGACACAGGCGACGGGCTCGCTGGTGATATCCAGCAGCCCCGCGCGCACAAAGCCCATCAGGACAGAGGCAAGGCGCGCCCGCTGCTCCGGGCTGGCGGTTGCGCGCGGCGCAAGCTCGTCAAGGCTGCTGGAGCGCGGATTGCGCGCCATCATTTCGCGCAGGGCGGCGGCGACACCGGCGTCGTTGATATCGATCTCCGTGTCGCCGTCGGTGACGGCGCAGGCGGCGGTGGCGGACTCCATAAAGCGGAAAGCGGCGGGCACAATGATGTGCAGCCCCTCCAGCCGCGCATCCTCCAGCGAGCGGTTGGCGAGCGGCGCGCGGGCGGCGCGGATGAGGAGGGATTCGCGAAAGGTCCGCCCGGTGACAATGTCCATATATTTTTCCATCGCCTCCAGCCCGCCGCCGGATAATTCCCGGATCAGCTCCGCCCGCCGCGCGCCGCTGTTTTCCGGGATGTTTCCCGATGCCCGGGTTTCCCCGAGATAGGCGAGGCCGTGCCGGCCCGCCTCGCCCATGAACTCGTCGAAGGAGCAGGGGGAATTGTTGTCCTCAAACAATTCATGCGCCAGGTAAAAATCCGGCAGATCTGACATGCGCCGCGCCTCGACGCGCCAAATGTTGCCGTAGGAGGTGTCTTTCGCCCCTTCCTGTTCCATCGCGGCAAACAGCCGGCGGGCGCGGGCCGAGCGCTCCTCATGGGTCGCTGAAGCGCCGGCGTGCAGGATCATGCTGTCCCGGACGACTTGAAACATGCGCCATCCCGGCAGCACATTGAAGCTGATGGCGGCGATGCCGTCGGGCGCGAGGCGCTCAGCGACAACGCGCATCAGCGTCTCGCGGACGCCCTGGGGTATCCAGCTATAGACGCCGTGGCAGATGATGTAGTCGAAAAAACCATCCTGCGGCCCCAGTTCCGTGAGGCTGCGCGCCTGCAATTCGATGTTGCGCAGGCCCAGCCGGTCGATGCGCTGCCGGCCGAGCGCGATCTGCGCTGCGGACACGTCGAGGCCGACAAATTGCGCCTGGCGAAAGGCGGCGGCCGCCGGGATGATATGTCCGCCGGTGGCGCAGCCGATTTCGAGGGTGCGCGCGGTTGCCGCCGGCGCGGCTTTCAGCCCGAGCAGCAAAGACGTCGCGCGCATCCGCGCCGGATGCAGGCGCGAAAAGGGGATCGCCATATAAGGCACAGCGTCATATTGCTGCGCCGTGCGGGCGAGGGAGGCTTCCATCGAGGCGGCGGGGCTGGCGGCGGGATCGGGCATCGTTTGTCTCGTTTCAGGGTGGCGGACGGGCGCGCGGCAGGCTAAAGATTATTGAGCGGCGGGCCAAGCGCTATGCGCGCGCGCACATCAAACTGTTTTTGCGCTCCAAGGCTTTTTTTGCGGGAATCCGATGGACGATCTCAGCACCGCCCGAAAGCCTTCGGTCTGTCCGCATGATTGTCCCTCCGCCTGCGCGCTTGAGGTGGAGGTCACGGACGGCGCGCGCATCGGGCGCATTCACGGCGCGAAGGATCAGACCTACACGGCGGGCGTGATCTGCGCCAAAGTGGCGCGCTATGCGGAGCGGATTTATCACCCGGACAGGCTGCTCCATCCGCTGAAACGCGCGGGTCCCAAGGGATCGCGGCAATTTGAGCGGATATCATGGGAAGCGGCGCTGGCCGAGGTCGGCGAACGCTTCAACGCGGCGGAGCGTGAATTCGGCGCGCAAAGCGTGTGGCTGAATTTTTACGCGGGCACGATGGGCAAAGTGATGCGCGACGGCGTCAACCGCCTTGCGCATGTCAAGAAATACTCGCGCCACAACGGCACGATCTGCGTCAATCTCGCATGGCCCGGATTCATCGCGGGCACGGGGAGGCTCGCGGGGCCTGACCCGCGGGAGATGGCGAAATCCGACTGTGTGGTGATCTGGGGAACCAATGCGGTGTCGACGCAGGTCAATGTGATGACCCACGCCGCGCGCGCCCGCAAAGAGCGCGGCGCGAAAATTGTTGTCATCGACATTTATCACAATGACACGATGAAACAGGCGGATATGGCTTTGTGCCTGCGGCCCGGCAGCGACGGCGCTCTGGCCTGCGCGGTCATGCATGTGCTGTTTCGCGATGGACTGGCTGACCGCGCATGGATGGCGAAAAACACCGACGATCCCGCCGGGCTGGAAGCGCATCTGGCATCGCGCGGGCCGCAATGGGCGGCCGCGATCACCGGCCTCGCGCCGGCGGAGATTGAAGCCTTCGCGCATCTCGTTGGCCGGACGCCGCGCACGTTCTTCCGGCTGGGATACGGGTTTTCGCGCCAGCGCAACGGCTCGGTGAACATGCACGCCGCCGCCAGCATCGCCGCGGTGACAGGCGCCTGGCAACACGAGGGCGGCGGCGCCTTTCATAACAACGGCGCCATATTCAAATGGCGCGCGCCGATGATCGAGGGCGCGGATGCGATGGATTCCTCGATCCGCCGCCTCGACCAGTCGCGCGCCGGCGCGGTGCTGTGCGGCGATGCCGATGCGCTTCAAGGCGGGCCCCCGGTCAAAGCGATGCTGATCCAGAACACCAATCCGATGTCGGTCGCGCCGGATCAGAACCGCGTGCGCGCGGGGTTCGCGCGGGACGATCTATTCACCGTCGTGCATGAGCAATTTATGACGGAAACCGCTGAAATGGCCGACATCGTTTTGCCCGCCACGATGTTTTTGGAGCACGACGATATCTACACCGGCGGCGGCCATCAGTATTTCGGGCTTGGCAAAAAGCTGGTCGAGCCGCCCGGCGAATGCCGCAGCAATCATGAGGTCATCGTGGAAATCGCCAAACGCGTCGGCGCGGTCCATCCGGGTTTCGCCATGACGCCGCTGGAGCTGATCGATTCGGGCCTGCGCAGCTCCGGCTGGGAGGGCGTCGAAGACCTTGAGAATACCAAATGGCGCGATGTGCAGCCGGATTTCGAGACCGCCCATTACATAAACGGCTTTGCCTGGCCCGATGGCAAGTACCGCTTTCGCGCGGATTGGCCGAGTGTGCCGTTCGGCGGGGAACTATCGGGAAAATGGCGGGACATGCCGGGTTTTCCCGATCATTGGAACGTTAACGAGAATGCGGATGCCCGGCATCCCTTCAGGCTGGCGACAAGCCCGTCGCGCTCGTTCCTGAATTCCACTTTCAACAACACGCCGTCATCGCGGGCGCGCGAGGGCCGGCCCAGCGTGCTCGTGCATCCCGATGATGCCGCGCGTCTCGGCATTGCCGAGGGCGACGCTGTGGCGCTGGGCAATGAGCGCGGGCAGGTGCGGCTGCACGCGAAAATCTTCAACGGCGTTCTTCCGGGCGTGCTGATTTCCGAGGGGGTCTGGCCCAACCATGCTTTTGCCGATGGCAAAGGCATCAACACGCTGACTTCGTCGCACTCGCCCGCCCCGTTCGGCGGCGCGGCGTTCCACGACAACCACGTGTGGCTGCGCCGGGACGGGGCGGTTTAAAGCCCGCCGTATCCGGCGCCCGCAAGCTCAAAGAGACTGTTGAGCTTTTCAGCGGTGAGGGTCCACACGCTCTTCTTGGGGACAGGCGCCGGCCGGGCCGGGGCGGCGGGAGCGCGGAAGGCAATTGATAGGGCGGCGGCGGGTTGGATGCTCATGGCACATCTCCTGGCGGATGGAACGAATGCTTCACCCGCCATGAAGACCGGCGGATGCGGGGTGGCGGCGTTCAC
>JANYFM010000190.1 GCA_025362655.1 Hyphomicrobiales bacterium
CCGCCGACAGCATCGACCGACGCCTGGATCACGCGTCCCGTGTCATAGGCCATCGCGGCGTATTGCGAGGGAATGCGGTTGTAGGCCGCCTCAAAATCCGTCACGAATTTTTTGTTCGCGGGGTTGTCGCCGAATTCGGTCCACATCGCCCCGACATACATGCCGAGCGCGGCGTCCCCGATGGCGGGCAGCGTCGTCTGATCGACAGTGCCGGGGCCGGTGAACAGCGGTATCTGGCTCATCAGACCCGCCTGCGCATATTGCTTGACGAAATTGATGCCCATGCCGCCGGGATAGAACATCACGACCGCATCCGGTTTGGCGGCGCGCAGCTGCGCGATTTCAGCCGAATAATCGAGCTGGCCGAAGGCGGTGTAAACCTCCGCCGAGAGTTCGCCTTTGAAGTAGCGTTTGAAGCCGGCGGCCATGTCCTTTCCGGCGGGATAATTGGGCGCGAGGAAGTAAATTTTCTTCAGCCCCTTGTCTTTCAGGTACTGTCCCAGCCCCTCGAAATTATTGTCGTTCTGGAAGGCGACGCCGAAGAAATGCGGATGGCACTGCTTGCCCGCCATAACGGTCGGGCCGGCGTTGGCGCTGATATAAAAGGCGCCGGAATCGAGCACCGGCTTGATCGAGGCCAGCAGCACATTGGAGAAAATGATGCCGCTGACGATCTGCACCTTGTCGCTCTCGATCATCTTGTCGACGACTTGGCGGCCGATGTCGGGCTTCACCTGATCGTCGCCGTAGACGACTTCCACGGGCCGTCCGCCCATTTTGTTGCCGGCATGGGCTAGGGCCAGCTTGAACCCGTCGGTGATGTCGCGTCCGATGACGCCTTCGGGTCCGGACATTGTGGTGACAAAGCCGATTTTGAGGGGCGCCTGGGCAAACGCCGCCTGCGTCAAAACCCCAAGGGCCGCAAAACCCGTCCCGCCGGCCAAAGCAGCCAGCGCCGCCATTCGAACTGTCCGCTGCATTCGTCTCTCCCCAAAATAACGCGCGCCCGCCCGCCGTTTATCAGGAGGCGAAAGACGCGCTCAGCGGCCATAGCACAGGTTCCCGGCCCCGCGCCACATTCGAAGAACAGGCTTTTTGCGGGTATAATCCGATTTTGCGGGAACCGCCGCTAATGCAGCCGCGGCGCGTTGGCCGCGCGGTTGCGGTCAGCGGTGGCGATGATCACATCGAGCCTGCGGCCATCGCGGTAGATGGTCAGAGGCGCCTTGACGCCGGCTGACCCAAGGCCCCAAAGCCGTTGGTAGAACGAGGCGAGATCGACAACCTCCGTCCCCGCGACTGCCAGCACCACATCGCCCGTGCGCAAATCCGCGCCTTTGCCGGGCCCGCGGTCGGCGATGCCCATCAGCACAACCTTTTTCTCCACTTCGGTCGCGTAGACGCCGAGCCAGGGCCGCGCCGGCCGGTTTGGCCCGCCAATGCGGATGATATCGTCGAGCACCGGTTTTAGCAGATTGACGGGCACGCTCATGTTGATGTTTTCGGTCTTCCCGCCCCGCCCCTGCTCCAATTGCAGCGAGCCGATCCCCAGCAAATCGCCTTTTGGCCCGATCAGCGCCGTGCCGCCCCAATTGGGATGGGCGGGCGCGGTGAAAATCGCGTGATCGATGAGATATTCCCAATATCCGGCGAATTGCTGACGCGCCACCACGCGCGCGGCGACGCTGCGCTGCCGGCCGCCGCCGCCGGCCAAAATCACGTCCGCGCCGATCTGCGCCTCATCGGAATCGCCGAGCTTAACGGCGGGCAAATCGAGGCGCGTCAGCGCCTGGACGACGGCAAATCCCGTCGCCTGATCGACGCCCAGCACGTGAGCCTGCGCGACGCGGCCGTCATTGGCGCGCAGCCAAATCGACTCGGCCTCATTAACGAGATAGCCAACGGTCAGCACCAAGCCGTCTTCGCCGATAACAACGGCATTGCCGGCCCGCTCAGTGCCCAGCGTCGCGGCTGAAAAAGCCGACTCCGGCACAATCGAACTGATTTGCACGACCGAAGCGAACATCCGCTCCAGATCGAACTCATAGTCACCCGCCTTGGGCTGCCGGATGCCCGGCACTTTCCAATCGCTTGCCGCCATTCCAAGCTCCATCGCCGCGCGGGCATTGGATGCACCTTAGCGCGCGGAGCCGGGCGCACCAAGCGGGCCGGCGCGCCGAAGAGCGCTTCGTCCCAAAAACGGCTTCGCTCAAACCGGCTTTTGCCCAAGCAAAGTGACCCGCCTGAGCATGCGCCGCTGATCTCCCGGAAAATCGGCCCGCGCATGCAGCGTGCAGCGGTTGTCCCACATAATGAGATCACCCCGCCGCCAGACGTGGGAATACTGAAACGCCGGCTGTTCCTGATGGTCAAAAATCCGCCGCAGCAGCGCGTCGCTCGCCGTCCGTTCCATGCCTTCGATAAAAAGCGTCATGCCGCGGTTGACGTACAGCGCTTTGCGCCCGGTGACGGGATGAGTGCGGACAATCGGATGCGCATAATGCCGCGAGCCCGCCGGCAACTCTTTGAATAGATCGATGGCGGCGGCTCCATAACCGCCGGCATCGGCATATTCAAAGATGTTCATCGCCTTTCTGCCCTCGACCGCCCGCCGCAGGTCTTCCGGCAGCGTCTCAAAGGCCCGGTGCATATTGGCGAAAATCGTTTCGCCGCCATGGCTGGGAATTTCCATCCCGTAAAGCATCGCCGCCATGCACGGCGTCTCGACATAACACTGGTCCGAGTGGAACAGCATTTCCCCGTCCGGCAGCGCGCCAATCAGTTTGCCGTCCTCGCGCACGTTGGAAATCAGCATCGTCGCGGGATGGCGCTGCGATTCCCCGCCGTGGCGGTTGACGTTTTGCGCGAGCGCTCCAAATTGGATGGCAAAAGCCACCTGCGCGTCCTCGCTTAGCGTTTGTCCGCGCGCCAACAGAACGCTGTTCTTTACAAAAGCCGCCTCAACCCCGGCAAACGCCTCCGGCGCAAGCGGCAGACTCAAATCAAGCCCGGTGATTTCGACGCCGATTTCAGGCGCGAGCGGACGCAGCCCAAACCCGGCACCGCGTTGTTCGCCTCCCCGCATAATGGTTTCCGCCGGCATCGCTCCGCTCCAGTCGGCCGAAAGGACATCCGCCGGATGATATTAGATATCTAATACGCTCCGGTCGGCAAAGTCTGTCAAGCGTGCCGCCCTCAGGCGGCGCCATCCGCGACAGCCAGCCCGACCAGCCGCTCCAGTGTCGCCGGGTCGGCCAGCAGGTCCGCCGATTTCGCCCGGTGCGCGATCGATCCGCGCTCCAGCACAATCGCCTCCGCCGTCATCGACAACGCGAGATGGCTGTGCTGCTCCACGAGAATGAAAGCCGCGCCCTCATCGGCGGTCATGCGCCGGATGGCGTCGGTCAGTTCATCGACGATGATCGGCGCCAGCCCCTCCAGCGGCTCGTCCAGCAGCAGCAGCGCCGGATTGGTCATCAGCGCCCGGCCAAAGGCCAGCATCTGCTGTTCGCCGCCGGACAAATGATTGCCCTTGTTGCCGCGCCGCTCCTCAAGGCGGGGAAACAGCGCGTATATCGAGCGCAGGTCCCATCGCCCCGGCCGCGCCGTCACCGTGAGATTTTCCTCCACGCTGAGGGAGGGAAAAATATCGCGCTCCTGCGCCACCCAGCCGAGCCCCGCCTGGGCGCGTTTGTGCGCGGCAAGGCGCGTGATGTCCCTGCCCCGCCACGCAAGCGCGCCCCGCCGCAGCCGCGTGTGCCCCATGATCGTCAGCAGCAGCGTGCTTTTGCCGGTGCCGTTGCGCCCGAGCACGGCAAGGCTGCCATTTTCAGGGATTTCGAAGGATATTCCGTCGAGCACCACGGCGTCGCCATAGCCGGCGCGCACGTCTTTCAGGGAGAGCAGAGGGTCAGACATGATGCCCCCGGCCCAGATAGACCTCGCGCACCCGCGCGTCCGCCGCGATCTCCGCCGGCGTGCCCTCCACCAGAATACGCCCGCCGACCATGACAATGATGCGCGAGGCGAAGCGGAAGACGATGTTCATGTCATGCTCGATGAACAGAATCGAAATATCGCGCGAGAGACCGTCTATGGCGGCGAAGAGATCGCCGCTCTCGTCCTTCGGCACGCCCGCCGCCGGCTCGTCGAGCAGCAGCACTGCGGGCTTTGTCGCCAGCGCCAGCGCGATTTCCAGCAGCCGCTGCTGGCCATAGGCGAGCTCGTGGGTAACGGTCTGCGCCGCATGGGCGAGGCGCAGCGACGATAGAATGCCGTAAGCCTCCTCGATGGCCCCCCGGTACGCCGGCAGGCCGCGCCACCACACGCGCGATTCGCCGCGCCGCTCGCACACCGCCAGCGTCACCGCATCGAGCGCCGTAAGCCTGGGAAACAGCGAATTGATTTGAAACGTGCGCACAAGGCCGCGCCGAACCCGCGCCGCCGGCGCGAGGCGCGAGATGTCCTGGCCGCCAAGCTCAATCGCGCCGCTGTCGGGCGTCAGCATGCCTGTCAGCAGATTGATCAGCGTCGTTTTGCCCGCGCCGTTGGGGCCGATCAGCGCATAGCGCTCCCCCCGCGGCAAGCCAAACGCTATATCGGCGGCCACCACCAGCGAGCCGAAGGATTTGTTGAGGCCATTGGCCTGGAGCGCCATTGTCATGCGCGCCTCCCCCAGGATTTGGGCAGCAGCCGCGCCGCCCCCCCAAGGATGCCGTTGGGCAGAAACACGACGACGCCGACCAGCAGCAGGCCGATCCAGAAATACCAGTACTGCGGATTGATGCCGGAGAACTGGTCGCGGGCCACCATGTAAATGATCGCCCCGATTATGCCGCCGTAGAGGCGCCCGACGCCGCCGAGAATGAGAATCACCAGCAAATCAGCCGATCTCTGAAAGCTCAGCGTTTCCAGTGAAACCGTCTCCGTTGTCTGCGTCAGCAGCGCGCCGGCGATTCCCGCCATAACCGCTGCAATGGTGAAAATCCTGCGCACATGAGCGGTATTGGGGGCGCCGATCGCCAGCATCCGCGTCGAATTTTCGCGGATGCCCTGAAGGGACAGGCCGAAGGGCGAGTTGACGATGCGCCGCGCCGCGAGAAAACACAGGAACAGCGCGGCGAGGCTGTAGGCGTAGGCCGTGACGCCATAGAGATCGAATTTAATGCTGCCAAACAGCGGCAGCATTTTCACGCCCTGCAATCCATCGGCGCCGCCGGTCAGCCAGCCGAGGCTGTTGGCCGCCTCCGCCAGCAATTGCCCGAGACCCAGCGTGATCATGATCAGCGCCAGCCCGCGAAACGTTGCGATGATGAAACTCGCGGCATAACCCAGAACGCCCGCCGCGGCGCCCGCCAGCAGAAGCCCGCTCAAAGGCTCGCCCCAGTAAAGCTTGGAATAAAGCCCGGCCGCGTAAGCGCCGAGGCCGAAAAACGCCGCATGGCCGAGCGAAACGAGGCCCCCGTATCCCAGAATGAGATCGAGCGAAATCGCAAACAGCGCCGTGATGGCGATCTGGCTGGCGAGCTGAAGATAATCCGGCGTCAGATAGAACGGCAGCGGCGTCGCCAGCCAGAAAAGGATTTCCAGCGGATGCCATTTCGTCCGCCGCCCGATTTGCGCGGCAGCGCCGGCCAGTTCCACGGCGGGCTCAGCCATTGGGGAAGCCGGCATGTCAGCGCTTCCCGAACAGGCCGGCGGGGCGCCACAAAAGAATGCCCACCATGACGAGATAGATCAAAAACGAGCTGATCGCCGGAAAATAATATTTCCCCGCCGTGTCGCTCACCCCAAGCAGGACCGCCGCCGCAAACGACCCGCCGATGGAGCCAAGCCCGCCGACCGCGACAAT
>JANYFM010000204.1 GCA_025362655.1 Hyphomicrobiales bacterium
ATGGAGACCGTGAATGCCGATCGCGTCGGGGATGAAACAGGCGGGATACATCAATTGCGCCGGCGGCGGCCAAATCATTGTTCAAAACGGCTACGCTTTTATCGGCCATATGCGCGCCTCCCACGGCACCACCATCGTCGACGTGCGTGATCCCAAAAATCCACAGGTGCTTTCGGAACTGCGGATGCCGCCCGGCACGCATTCCCACAAAGTCCGTGTCGCCGGCGACATCATGGTCGTCAACCAGGAGGTCAATTTCAACGACACCAACGAGCCTTCGCCTGAATTTCGCGGCGGCATTTGTGTTTACGACATATCGGACAAGCGCAAGCCGGCGCTGCTCAGCCGCTGGGAAACCGCCGGGCAGGGCGCCCACCGCTTCGATCTCGACGGCCGCTATGCCTACCTCTCGACGACGGCGGAGGGCTATCTGGCGCATATTATGATCATCCTCGACCTCCAGGATCCCCGCAATCCCGTGGAAATCGCGCGCTGGTGGATGCCGGGGCAGTGGACCGCCGGCGGCGAAGTCCCGGACTGGCAGAAAACCGCGCACCGCTGCCATCATCCCCTGAGAATGGGAAATCGGCTCTACACCAGCTATTGGCAGGGAGGCTTTCACATTCTAGGCATCGACGACATCACCAAGCCGACGCGCATATCCGGCCTTGACTGGTCGCCGCCGTTCCATTGCCCCACCCACACGGCTTTGCCGATACCCTTCGAAATCCGCGGCCGCCGCTATCTCATGGTGGCGGACGAGGATGTTTATCGCCCCGCCGACGGCGTCCCGGCGTTTCTATCGATGGTGGACATCACCGATGAACGCTCGCCCGCTGTTGTCGGCACGTTTCAGGTCGAGGGCATTGACGATGGCCCCCAGCCGCTTGCGACGGCGTGCCACCAGCCCTGCGAGATCGTGACGGGGACGGAAATCCCGGTGGCCTGGTTCGCGCACGGCGTGCGTATGATCGATTTTTCCAATCCGCGCTGCATGCGCGAGACCGCTTACTTTATTCCCGATGCGCCGCCCGGCTGTGACCGTGTGCAGGCCAATGACGTGACGGTGGACGAGCGCGGCCTGATTTACGTCACCGACCGCCGCCGCGGGGTCACCATCATTGAACGTCTCTGAGATGCGCGCCCTTGCAAAGGGTTGCCTGCGGATCGCCGCTGCGGCATTTGCGGCGCTCGCCGCGGTTGCGCCCGCCCGCGCGCAGTCTGGATTTGAAGGCAAAACGATCCGCTTCGTGATTGCCAGCACGCCAAGCGGCCCAACGGACATGATGGGCCGCGTTTTTGGTCCGCATATCGCGAAATTCATTCCGGGCCGGCCAGCCGCCGCCTTCGAGAACCTTCCCGGCGCCGTTGGAGTGATCGCGGCAAATTATATGTACCGGGCCGCCAAGCCCGACGGGCTTACCATCGGTGTGCTTCTGGGCATGGTCACCAACGGCCTGATGCGCATTGACGGCGTTCGCTATGAGCCGGCGGGGTTTCCGATCATCGGCGCCATTTCGGCAACCCAGGTTTTGCTGGCCCGCAACGACCTCGCGCTCAAGACGCCGGCGGACCTGCTGACACCGGCCAAGCCTCTCGTGCTGGCAAGCCTGGGGCTGGGCTCCACGACCGATGCCGCAAATCGGCTGTTTCTGGATATGATCGGGGCGAAACACCGGCAGGTAACGGGATATCCGGGCCAAGCGGAGACCATCCTTGCTTTGTCCCGCGACGAAGCGAACATCGCCAATGCCAGTCACAGCACTTACCTCGCGCGCCGCCAATCCATTCTGCGGGAAGGTCTCTATGACGCGGTTTTGCAGCGCGGCGAATTGACCGCGGGCGGGACGTTCCGGCGCAACCCGCAATTGCCGGAGCTGCCAACAATGGTCGAGGCGGTTGAGCGGATGAAGCCCGAAGCCTTGGCGGGCCCGGATTTTGCCGCCTATCGCGGCATAGTCGGCTCCATGGCTGTGCATTATAGTTTTGTGCTGCCGCCGGGCACGCCGCCCGAAATCGCCGCGACTTTGCGGGAAGCCATGTCGCGGGCGCTGAGCGACCCGGAAACCCGCAAAACCGTCCAGCAATTGATCCAGTCGGACTACGAATTCGTCAACGGCGCCGATAGCCAAAAAATCGTTCGGGAAATGGAAAAGGAATACAACGCGGATACGCGGATCGGCGCGCGCCTGCGGGATATTATGTCGGTTAAATAGGCATGGCCCCTGTTCGCGCCGGAGATGGCGCCCGGCCCGCTCAGCCCTTTGCTTGCGCCTTCGCCCACATGTCCCGCAATCCCACGGTGCGGTTGAACACCGGCGCGCCCGGCGCCGAATCCCGATCAAGGCAAAAATAGCCCTGCCGCTCGAACTGCACGACCTCGCCCTGCGCGAAAGCCGCCAGCGAGGGCTCAAGCTTGCAGCCTTTCAGCGCGATCCGCGAGTCCGGGTTGAGGTCTTTGGTGTAATCGCCGCCCGCGCCCGGCGCCGGTTGATTGAACAGATGATCGTAGAGGCGCACTTCCGCCTCGATAGCGTCAGCGCCGGTCCAGTGCAGCGTCGCCTGGACCTTGCGGCCGTCCGGCGCGTTGCCGCCGCGTGTTTCCGGATCATAGGTGCAGCGCAGCTCCGTCACTTCGCCATTGGCGTCCTTGATGATCTCCCGGCAGGTGATGAAATACGCGTAGCGCAGCCGCACCTCTTTGCCGGGCGCGAGGCGGTAAAACTTCTTCGCGGGATGTTCCATGAAGTCCTCGCGTTCGACGTAAATCTCGCGCCCGAACCGCAGGCTGCGCGTGCCCTTCGAGGCGTCGTCCGGATGATTGACGGCCTCCAGCGTCTCGCCGGGTCCTTCGGGGTAATTGGTGATCACCACCTTGAGCGGCCGCAGCACCGCCATTCGGCGTTCCGATGTCGCGTTCAGGCATTCGCGTATGGAGAAATCCAGCATGGCGTAATCGACGAGGCTGTTGGCCTTGGCGACGCCGATTCGTTTGCAAAATTCGCGCAGAGCCCCGGGCGGCACGCCGCGGCGGCGCAGGCCCGCCAGCGTCGGCATCCTCGGATCGTCCCATCCGCTGACAAGGTTATTGCGCACCAGTTCCGTCAAAATGCGCTTCGAAAGCAGCGTATAGGTGAGATTCAGCCGCGCGAATTCATACTGATGCGGCCGCGCGGGGACGGGGAGATTGTCGAGAAACCATTCGTAGAGGGGACGGTGGTCCTCAAACTCCAGCGTGCAGATCGAATGGGTGACGCCTTCGATCGCATCGGACTGCCCGTGGGCGAAATCATAGCTCGGATAAATCTTCCATTTATCCCCGGTGCGCGGATGCGGCGCATCGAGGATGCGGTAGAGCGCGGGGTCGCGCAGGTTGATATTGCCCGAGGCCATATCGATTTTGGCCCGCAAAATGCGCGACCCCGCCGCAAATTCCCCGGCGCGCATGCGGCGGAAGAGATCGAGATTTTCCTCAATGGAGCGTCCGCGGAACGGACTATTGACGCCGCCCTCTTTGAGGGTGCCGCGCGCCGCCCGCATTTCGTCGGCGGACTGGTCGTCCACATAGGCTTTGCCGTGCTGGATCAGGTGCTCGGCCCAGGCGTAAATCTGGTCGAAATAATCGGAGGCGTGATGGAGATGGACGCCCCAGTCGAAACCCAGCCAGCGCACGTCCGCCTCGATGGCGTCGATATATTCCTGCGCCTCTTTGGCCGGGTTGGTGTCATCGAAGCGCAAATGGCAGCGCCCGCCGAATTCCCCGGCTATGCCAAAATTGAGGCATATGGATTTCGCATGGCCGATATGCAGATAGCCGTTGGGCTCCGGGGGGAAACGCGTGACCACGGAGGCGCGCTTGCCGCTTTCAAGGTCTGCCGCGACGATATCGCGGATAAAATCGCGCCCCGTTTCCCTGACCGCCTCAACGTCCGCCATCGCCGCTTCCTTAGGGGTATTTGCAAGGGTCCCGCGCCCCGGCGATTCCGCCGCCGGTGCATAGCAAGTCGGGCGGCCTTCGCAAAGCCGCAGGCGATGGCGGGCGGCGGAGCCAAAAGGACCATCCCGCAAGCGTGATCTCCGGCCGCGCAGGCACGGGTTGAAATTTCCCAGTCTCTCTGGCATGGACTGCCCGTCCAACCCTCCCAAAAGGAATGCAATGCCCGTCTTTAAAGGTGAAAGCTATCAGGACCGCCAGTCGGCGGTTGTCGCCGCCCGCAAAGCGCTGCTCGAAAAATTCAAATCCCGCCCCGGCCCGGGGGATCCCGCCGTGGTTGCGCGCGAGGAAGAGCGCCGCCTCATCTCCGAGGCCCGCGATAAGCGCACCGCCGAGCGCGAAGCCCAGCGCAAGGTCGAGGCTGAGGCCTTGGCCGCCCGCCTCGCCGTGGAGGAGGCAGCCCGGATTGAGGCGGAACGGGTCGCCGAGATCAACCGCGTGGAAGGCGCGCGGGTCGAGGCTGAATTGTCCGCTCTTGCCGCCGAAGAGGAAATCACCCGCAAGGCCGATCTCGAA
>JANYFM010000205.1 GCA_025362655.1 Hyphomicrobiales bacterium
TTCCCGTCAGCCTGATCTCGCATTTGCCGGATAAAATCATCGAAATCGGCGTTATCGATGTCGCCAGCCATGCCATCGAAACCCCTGAAGCCGTCGCCGCCTGCATGCGCGGCGCGCTGGGGTTTGCCGCGGCGGAGCGTCTGCAATGCAGCACCAATTGCGGTCTCGCGCCGCTGCCTTGGGATATCGCGGTTGGAAAGCTGAAAGCGCTCGGCGCGGGCGCGCGGCTGCTGCGCGCCGCCAATGGCTGAACGCGTTTTGTCCACGCCGGATCGGGAGAGAGCGTGAGCAAGAAGGGATATGAGCAAGAGGGGATACGAGAATGACGGCGGTCGTTTGTTTTATCGGCGCAAGCACCGCGGCCGGCGCGGGCGATGAAGAGGGTCTCGGCTGGCCCGGCCGATTGCGCCGGATGATCCCCCATGCCGAGGACCGTTTCACCTTTTACAATCTCGGCATCCGCAGCAACACCTCCGCGATGATCGCCGCGCGCTGGCGCCGGGAGACACATGCGCGGCTCGGCGAAGGCGCCCCCGGCTGGGTGATGCTCACCATGGGCAACAACGACGCCGCCGAATTCGAGGACGGCGGCTTGCGCGCGCCGCTGGCGGAAACCCTCGCCAATGCCCGCGCGATCCTTGGCGAGTGCTCAAAGCTGCGCCGCACCCTCTGGGTCGGCCCCACGCCGGTCGATGAGGCGAAAATGCCTTTTTATTCGGCGCAGCTTGGGCGCAATCTGACGTTTCGCAACGCGCGCCTGCGGGAATTCGCGCAACGCTTTGCGGAGATCGCGGCGCAACTGAATGTGCCCTATTTCGATCTTTTCGCGGCGCTGGAGAACGACCCGGAATGGGGCCGCTCCGTCTCACAGAACGACGGCCTGCATCCCCGCGGCGCTGGCTATGAAGCCGCCGCCCGGCATATCGCGGGCTGGGACGCCTGGCAGGCGGAAGTCGCGGGGGCCGGATAAGCCCCATGCTGCGCATCGCCATTCTCGACGACTATCAGAAGGTTGCGCTGTCTCTCGCTGACTGGGGCCGGCTCGGCGCCGACACGCAGGCGGTCAGCTTCGCGCATCCTCTCAGCGGCGCGGACGAGGCCGCCGCCGCGCTGGCCGATTTCGATGTGCTCGTGCTGATGCGCGAGCGCATGGAGGTGCCCGCGGCGCTTTTGCGGCGCCTGCCGCGGCTCAAATATATCGTCGTCACCGGCTCGCACACACGCTCGGTCGATGTGGCGGCGGCGCAAGCCCAGGGCGTGCCTGTGTCGCTCACCGTGTCCACTGTCAGCGCTTCGGCGGCGGAGCTGGCTTGGGCGCTTATTCTGGCATTGGCGCGAAATGTCGTGATCGAAAACCGCAACATGCGCGAGGGCCGCTGGCAAACGGAAGTCGGTTTCCGCCTGGAGGGGCGCACGCTTGGCATTCTCGGCCTCGGCTCGCTGGGGCAAAGGGTGGCGCGCTATGGCGTTGCGTTTGGGATGGATGTCATCGCCTGGAGCGCCAATCTGACGGCGGATCGAGCCCGCGAATTCGGCGCGGGCCTGGTGTCAAAAGACGATCTCCTGCGCCGCTCCGATGTCATCAGCATCCATCTCAAACTCAGTCCGCGCACCCGCGGCCTTATCGGCGCGGCGGAATTTTCGCAGATGAAAAACACCGCCGTTCTCGTCAACACCTCGCGCGGCCCCATTGTCGATGAGGCCGCGCTGATCGATGCTTTGCGCTCGGGCGACATCGCCCGCGCCGGCCTCGACGTCTATGATCAGGAGCCGCTGCCGGCGGATCATCCCCTGCGCGGAATCGCCAATGTCCTGCTGACGCCACATATCGGCTTTTCGGTCGAGGAGGGGCTGCGTAATTATTATCAGGATGCCGTCAGCGTGATCGCCGCCTGGCGCGCCGGCGCGCCGGTCAATGTTTACACCGGCTTTGACAGCTAAGCCGCCAGACGCGCGCCCGGCTTGGCATTGTGGGTCGCCAGCGCGGCGCCGGTGGCGGCGTCGGTTTCCAGCAGTTCCGCCTCATAGCCCCAGAGGTCCGCGATGTGTTGCAAAACCTTCCGCGCGACGGGCGCCGCCAGCAGCCGCCCCTCCGCCGCTTTGTGCTCCAGCACGAGGCGCCGGTCGCCCAGCAGATCGACCCGCGCCACCTCGATCATCGGGTCCGTGTGCGAGGCGTCATAGCGCCTCGCCAGCGCCCGGCGCACGCGCCGATAGCCCCGCTCGTCGTGAATGGCGCTGACGACAAGCTCGGATTGCGCGGGGTCATCGGTGATGCCGAACAATCGCAGCTCCCGCATCAGCCGCGGCGACAAATATTGCGCGATGAAACTGTCATCGCGGAAGTTCGCCCAGATGTCCCTCAGCACCGCCATGGGATCGCCGGCGCCGGCGATATCGGGCGCCCAGACGCGGTCCTCCTCCGTCGGCTTGAGGCAGATGCGCTCAATGTCGCGCATCATCGCAAAGCCCAGCGCGTAGGGGTTAAAGCCTGAAAAACCGGGGTGATCGAAGGCCGGCTGCATCACCACGTTGGTGTGCGAGGAGAGAAATTCAAAATACGAGCCGTCGCTGATCCGGCCCTTTTCGTGCAGCCTTTGCATGATGCGGTAATGCGCGTAGGTCGCGGTGCCCTCGTTCATCACTTTGGTCAGGCGCTGCGGATAAAGATATTGCGCGGTGAGGCGGACGATCCGCAGAATTTCGCGCTGCCAGGAGGCGAGCTTGGGAGCGTGGCGCTCGAGGAAAAACAAAATGTTCTCCTCGGGCAGTCCCAGTTTCAGCTCAGCGTCGCTGGCCAGCTTCTTATCGCTGCCGCGCCGTCCGGCGGAGGGAAGGGTGCTCCATAGCTCATTGAATATTTGCGCCTGGTAGGCGCGCCGCTCGTTGAGCCGCGCCTCCTCGCTGGCAAGATCCATCGGCTTGCGGCGGGGCGAGCGGTGGACGCCGTGGCTTTGCAGCGCATGGGCCGCGTCAATCAGCTTTTCGACAGCCGCCTCGCCGTATTTTTCCTCGCAGCGCGCGATATAGGCCTTGGCGAATTTGAGATAATCCAGAATGCCGGAGGCATCGGTGAACTCCAGAAACGTCCGGTTGTTCTTAAAGAAATGGTTGTGGCCGAAGGCGGCATGGGCGATGACCAGCGTCTGCATCGTCGCGCTGTTGCCCTCCATGATATAGGAGATGCAGGGGCTGGAATTGATGACAATCTCATAGGCGAGACCCTGCGCGCCTTTGCGGTAGAGCTGTTCCTGCTGAGTGAAATTCTTGCCGAACGACCAGTGCTGATAAAAAATCGGCATGCCCGTCGAGGCATAGGCGTCAAGCATCTGTTCGGATGTTATGACCTCGATCTGGTTGGGATAGACGTTCAGGCCCAGCTCGCCGAGCGCGATCTCGGAGACGGCGTCATGAATGCGCTGTATCGTGTCATAAGACCATTCCGCGCCCTCAAACAGAAGCCCGCTCATGCGCTTTTCCCCCGCACGCTCTCGTCGCGGCTGAAGAGTTCCCGGAAGATCGGATAAATGTCCTCGCGCCGGCTCACCGCGCGCTGCGCCAACACGGGATTGTGCAGCGCCTCGTAAGCCCGCCACAGCGATGAGGGGGCCGCGCCGTGACCGGGATCGCTGGTTTCGAGATAGGCGTAATATTGCGACATCGGCAGAATTTCGCCCGTCAGCAGGGCCGCCGTCTCCAGATTATCGCGCGGGTCATTGTCGCCGTCGGAGGCCTGCGCCGCGTAGATATTCCACTGATCCTGCCCGTAGCGCTCGCGCGCTATCCGCCGCATTTCGATCAGCGCGGGCGAGATTCGGGTGCCGCCGCTCTCTGTGCCGTGGAAGAACGTCTGTTCATCCACCTCCTTCGCCTCGTCAGTGTGGCGGATGAAGACGATATCGACCTTATTGTAGCGCTTGTTGAGGAACACATAGAGCAGCATGAAAAACCGCTTGGCGAGGTCTTTCATGGTTTCGCTCATGGATGCCGAAACATCCATGATGCAGAACATCACCGCTTGCGCGGTGGGGCGCGGCACCGGCTCAAAGCGCCGGTAGCGGATGTCGATGGGATCGATCCATGCCACGACGCGGGTCCGCCGCCGCATCCGCTCCAGCACGTCATTCAGCACAGCCACTTTATCCCCGTCGGCGCTTTCCTCCTTCGCCCGCTCCAGCTCCGCTTCGGCTTCCACGAGTTCGGCGGCTTTCGGGCGGCGCAGGGCGATGCGCCGCGACAGGGAATTGCGCATGGTGCGCGACACCGAGACACTGGCCGGCGAGCCGGTGGTCGAATAGCCGGCGCGGCGGATGCCCTTGGTTTCGGTTGTGCTGAGCTTGCGGCGCTCAAGATCGGGAAGCTCGAGATCTTCGAGGAAGAACTCCAGAAACTCGGCCGCTGACAGCGCGATCTCGTACTGATCCTCGCTTTTGCCATCGCCGGCGCCCGATCCGCCGCCGCCGCTGCCACGCCCCAGCGGGCGACGCAGCCGGTCGCCCTCAACAAAGTCTTTGTTGCCGGGAAACACGGGCGAGCGCAGCCCTTCGTCGCCTAAATGGAAAAACGGCTCGTCGATGCCGTCGCCGGGAATTACAACGACGCCGGCCCCGTCGATATCGCGGATGCCGCGCGAGGCGCTGGCCTGGCGCACGGCCTCCCGGACGATTTTGCGCGCCCGCCGTAAAAAGCGCTGCCGGTTCGGCAGATTCTTGCCGTTGGGATTAAGACGCCGGTCGATGATGTTCATCAACTTCCCCCAGGGGTCACGCGGATTGCTTGACCCTCATGTACCATTCCACCAGCCGCCGCACCTGCCGCTCGGTGTAGCCGCGCGCCACCATGCGCTCGACGAAATCGTCATGCTTTTTCTCGGTCTCGCTGTCGCGTTTTGAGCCAAAGCTGATCACCGGCAGCAGGTCCTCGACCTGGCTGAACATGCGCTTCTCAATGACTTCGCGGATTTTCTCATAGCTCGTCCATGACGGATTCTTGCCTCCCGCGCCGGCGCGCGCGCGCAGGCAAAACTTCACCACCTCGTTGCGAAAATCTTTTGGGTTGGCGATGCCGGCGGCCTTCTCGATCTTCGTCAGCTCCTGGTTGAGCAGCTCGCGGTCGAGCATTTGCCCGGTGTCGGAATCCTTGAAATCGCTGTCCTCGATCCACGCATCGGCATAGCTCACGTAGCGGTCAAACAGGTTCTGCCCGTAGTCGTGATAGGATTCGAGATAGGCTTTTTGAATTTCATGGCCGATGAATTCGGCATAGCGCGGCGCAAGCTCCGCCTTGATCGATTCGATGTAGCGTTTCTCCGTGTCAGGCGCGACCTGCTCGCGCCGGATCGCCTGTTCCAGCACATACATGAGATGGACGGGGTCGGCGCCCAGTTCCGCCGGATCAAAGTTGAAGGTCGAGGCCAGAATCTTGAAAGCAAAACGCGTGGAGACGCCGTCCATGCCCTCGTCCTGGCCCGCGCCATCCCGGTATTCCTGAAGGCTGCGCGCTTTGGGGTCGGTCTCGCGCAGGCTGTCGCCGTCATAGACGCGCATTTTCGCGAAAACGCTGGAGTTTTCGTGCTCGCGCAGCCTGGACATCACACAGAACCGCGCCAGCATTTCCAGCGTCGCCGGCGCGCATGGCGCCTGCGAAAGCTCGGATCCTTGAATCAGTTTTTCATAAATGCGCACTTCCTCCGCGGCGCGCAGGCAATAGGGCACTTTGATTAAATAGATGCGGTCGATGAAGGCCTCATTGTTCTTATTGGCCTTGAACGTGTTCCATTCCGCCTCGTTCGAATGGGCGAGGATCATGCCGGTGAAGGGAATGGCCCCGATGTTCTCCGTGCCGATGTAGTTCCCCTCCTGCGTCGCGGTCAGCAGGGGATGCAGCATTTTGATCGGCGCTTTGAACATTTCGACAAATTCGAGCAGCCCCTGATTGGCGCGGTTGAGCCCGCCCGAATAGGAATAGGCGTCGGGATCATGCTGCGATAAAGTTTCAAGCTTGCGGATATCCACCTTGCCGACGAGCGAGGAAATATCCTGGTTGTTCTCGTCGCCGGGCTCCGTCTTGGCGATGGCGATTTGCCGCAGCCGCGAGGGCATCAGCCGCACGACGCGAAATTTCGTCAGATCGCCGCCGGCATCATCGAGACGCTTGAGACACCAGGGCGACATCAGCCCGGTCAGCTTGCGGCGTGGAATATTAAACTGCTTTTCCAGCTCCGCCCCCATGGAAGCGGGGTCGAACAGCCCCAGCGGGCTCTCGAACACCGGACTGATTTCGCCGTTATATTTCAGCGCATAGACCGGCTGCAATTCCATCAGCTGTTTCAAGCGTTCGGCCAGCGAGGATTTGCCGCCGCCGACGGGGCCGAGCAGATAGAGAATCTGTTTGCGCTCTTCCAGCCCCTGCGCGGAATGGCGGCAATAGGCGACGATGCGCTCCACCGTCTCTTCCATGCCGTAGAATTCGGCGAAAGCGGGATAGATGCGCACCGTGCGATTCATGAAGATGCGGCCAAGCCGCGGGTCTTTGGCGGAATTGACCAGCGTCGGCTCGCCGATCGCTGCCAGCAGGCGCTCGGCGGCGCTGGCGTATAAAATGGGATCGGTTCGGCACGCCTCCAGAAATTCGCCGATGGACATTTCAGCGTCGCGGCGGCTTTCGAAGTTCTGCGAATAGCGGGTGAGAAGATCGGTCGGCTGCGTCATGAGGGCTCCTGGGAAAACCGGGTAGCTGGCTGCAATGGCAAGGACGGATACAAACAAGGATGGTTACAGAGACGCGACAGATACGTATCGATGGCGTCAATCGGATTTGCTTTCCGCGTATAACTTCCTCAAACGGCGCGCTGCCTGTTGCCGCGCGTAACGGCTGCGCCTGAAAACGCTCTCGAAAGTCTGAGGTTGCGTGATTCGCACCTCTTGCGCATCATCAATTTCCCGCGACCTTTCACCTTCAGCATGCTGCTGGATTTGCGTGCTGGACGTGCGCGCTGCCCACGGGCCCTGGCCCTAACCGCATGGTTTGAGACGACTAAAAGCAATTTCTACACCGCAACCTGAGCATTTTTGCGGCGCGGTTTCGCGGCTTTCGCTGAGGATGCGTGATGTGGATCGTTCATGATGTGTGTCCGGGCCGCAACATACCAATGCCCTTTCAAGCCTCGTGCCAGATGTGGTGACGACTTCAGCCGGATAAAAAGGCGCCGGCGCGCGGGCGCGCATTTTCGCTGGGCAGCCCATAGGCAATCCGCCCTGGCTTGCGCTAGTATGGCGAAAAGCCGGGCGCCCTGATTAGGAAACCCGGACCGCGAAGCCAGGGGAAGGCGCTCATGACCAAGCTCAACATCAACGGAAAAACCCGCGATATTCCCGCCGAGGGCGACATGCCCCTGCTTTGGGCGATCCGCGAGCTCGCCGGCCTGACCGGCACCAAATTCGGCTGCGGCATCGCGCAGTGCGGCGCCTGCTCCGTCCATATCAATGGCGAAGTGATGCGCTCCTGCTCCATCCCCGTCTCCAGCCTGAAGCCCGGCGATAAAATCGTCACTATCGAGGGCATTTCCAATAACCTCTCACATCCCGTGCAAAAAGCCTGGGCGGAATTGGATGTGCCGCAATGCGGCTATTGCCAGTCCGGCCAGATTATGGCGGCGACCGCGCTGTTGAAGAAAAATCCCAAACCGACTGACAAAGATATCGACGCGGCCATGACCAACATCTGCCGTTGCGGAACCTATCAGCGCATCCGCCAGGCCGTGCATATGGCGGCGGGACAAATCGCCGGAGGCAAAGCCGCCTCGTCGCAGTCCATCAAAATTTGAGCGGGAGACCAGCCATGAACAGCATCGCCCGCATCGCAGATTTCGATCCCTCCCGCCGCGGCTTCCTCGTCGGCTCGCTCGCCGGCGGCCTGTCTCTTGGCTTAAGCCTGCCGTTGGCGGCCAAAGAGGCTGAGGTCCCCGAGATCAACGCCTGGGTCGTCGTCAAGCCTGACAATACCTGTGTCGTGCGCATCGCCCGGACGGAAATGGGGCAGGGCACGCTAACCGGCCTCGCCCAGCTCGTCGCCGAAGAACTTGAATGCGACTGGAGGAAAGTCACGACGGAGCAGATCGCGCCGGGCGCCAATCTCGCGCGCAAACGCGTCTGGGGCGAGATGGGCACCGGCGGCAGCCGCGGCATCCGCACTTCCCACGATTACGTGCGGCGCGGCGGCGCGGCGGCGCGCATCATGCTGATGCAGGCCGCGGCTGAGCTTTGGAAGGTTCCCGTGGCAGAACTGACGGTCAAGGAAGGCATCATCACCCACGCCGCCTCCAAGCGGACCATTGCCTATGGAAAGGTCGCCGCCGCGGCCGCCAAGCTTGCCGCTCCCGATGCCAAGGCCATCGTGCTGAAGGACCCCAAGACGTGGACCATAGCGGGCAAGCCGCTGAAACGCTTGGACACCGCCAATAAACTCGACGGCAGCAAAATCTACGCCATCGATATCAAATTGCCGGGCATGCTGATCGCCGCGATCAAGGACTCGCCGGTGTTCGGCGGCAAGGTCCTGAGCTTTGACGATTCGAAGCTCGCGGGGAAACCAGGCTTCAAGAAAGCCGTGCGCGTCAGAGACAGCGCCATCGCCGTCGTCGCCGACACTTACTGGCATGCCAAGACCTATCTGGAGCAATTGCCTGTGGTTTGGGACGAGGGCCCCAATGCCAATGCCTCCACCGCCACCATCGCCGCGCTGCTGCGCGAGGGCCTTGATTCAACCGGCCCCGACAACGGCGGCCGAAAAGAGGGCGACGCCATCGCCGCCATAGCCGGTTCAGCAAAAAAGATCGAGGCGGTCTACAGCACGCCCTTTCTCGCGCACGCCACGATGGAGCCGATGAACTGCACGGCGCGTGTCACGGCGGACAAAGCCGAGGCGTGGGTTCCCACCCAGAACGCGGAATCCTCCCTCGCCTCGCTGTCGGAGGCCTCCGGCATCGCGCTGCCCAATTGCGAGGTCTACCGCACCGATCCCGGCGGCGGCTTCGGCCGGCGCGGCGGCGGCCAGGACTATGTCCGCCAGGCCGCCGAAATCGCCAAACAGTTTCCCGGCACGCCGGTCAAACTGATCTGGACCCGCGAGGAGGATCAGGCGCACGATTTCTTCCGGCCAATTTCCATGATGAAGGCCTCCGCGGGCCTTGATGCGCAGGGCAATCTCACGGGTCTGCACATGCGCATTTCCGGCCAGTCCATCAACGCCTTCTCGAACCCGGGCAACATCGTCGGCAACCGTGATGAACGCCAGTTGCAGGGCTGGTATAAGGAGCCGGGCGACGCCCAGCTTGGCTATACCGTGCCCAGCCTGCTCACCGAATATATGATGCGAAACACCCATGTGCCCGTCGGCGCATGGCGCGGCGTCAACACCAATCAGAACGCGGTTTATGCCGAGTGCTTCATGGAGGAGATCGCCCGCGCCGCCGGCAGGGACTCGGTCGAATTCCGCCGGGCGCTGATGAAAAACCATCCCCTGCATCTCGCGGTTCTCAATGCCGCCGCCGAGAAAGGCGATTGGGGCAAGCCCCTGCCGCCCGGCGTGCACCGCGGAATTGCGCAGTTCATGGGCTATGGCTCCTATTCCGCCGCGACGGCGGAAGTCTCGGTCTCGCCTTCCGGCAAGGTCCGGGTGCATCGCATGGTGCTGGCGCTCGATTGCGGCGTCGCCGTCAATCCCCAGCAGATTGCCGCGCAGGTCGAGGGCTCTGTCGCCTATGGGCTGACGGCGACGCTGTACGGCGAATGCGTTGTCGAGAAAGGCCGCATGGTCAATCTCAATTTCGACTCCTATGAAATCATGCGTCTTGCGGAAATGCCGGTGGTTGAAACCGTCATCGTTAATTCCGGCGGCTTCTGGGGGGGCGTCGGCGAGCCCACGATTTGCGTGGTGGCGCCGGCTGTGATGAACGCGGTGTTCGCGGCGACCGGCAAGCCGGTGAGAAGCCTCCCCCTGAAGGGGCAGAAGCTGGTTTGAGCCGCGGGGCTTGGCGGCGGGCGGAAAAGCGCTGTCTGCAAACCGCGCCGGCGCGTGTTGCGCGCTGTGGTTCCACGCGCTGTGCTTCAGCGCCGCCTGCCGGCTGACCCCGCCAATCGCGCTAAAAACAAATTCCAAAGTACTCAACGGACATCTCCGGATCCTTCCCACTACTTAATCACGATTCCT
>JANYFM010000237.1 GCA_025362655.1 Hyphomicrobiales bacterium
CGATGTGGCGCGACCGTCGCGCTCGACAAGCGTGAGGACGGGTTTTTTCGGAGCGGGCTCGCGGAAAGCGCGGTTTCTGGCTTTGCCGCCGACATAGGTCTCGTCGATTTCCACGACCATGTTTGCGCCGCCCATGCCGCCGTCCGCCTTGTGGCCTTCGTCGCGCATCGCCTCGCGGATGCGGTGACAAAGGAACCAAGCAGTCCGGTACGATCCAAGGCCAAGGTTGCGCATGAGTTGATGGGCGCTAATGCCCTTCTTGCTTGAGGCCATAAAGTGAATAGCCAACAGCCATTTGCACAGCGGAATGTGCGAACGCTCCATCACCGTGCCGGTGCGGCAAGTGAACTTGTCGCGGCAGCCATTGCAAAGGAACATGCCCGCTTGTGTCTTGCCGCCCATACGCTTGACGTTCTCGGAATTGCAGAGCGGGCAAACGACGCCGGTTGGCCAGCGCGAGGCTTCGATATGTGCGCGGGCGGCGCCTTCGTCATGAAAGTGGGTGGCTGTGAGGTTCGTAGTCATGGGGGTTGCTCCAATGACTATCTTTTCTCACGGTACGGATGCTAAGTCAAGTGCATAATTGCCGTTTTCCCGATCCAATTTTACTAAAACAATATAACTATTTTATCGTAATTATCACCGTCTGACAATATTTTTTATCCGTAAATTATAGTCTACTCGAATTCATCTGCAACATTAGCTGTTTATTTTTTCTGTTTATACGAAGCCTTGGGGATCGCCGATGCGTGAGCGCTTCCCCCGCACGCCCTTTGGCGTTTGCGCCCCAGATCAAAGCCAAGCCAACGGAGCCTTCCATGCTGAAATCCCTGCGGCGGAATTTGTCATCGTCGGCATCGGGCCTGGCGCGCGATGAAAAAGGCCAGGTGGCGCTCACCTTTGCGCTCAGTTTCCTGCCGATGATTGTTTTCGCGGGCACCGCCGTTGACTATGGCCGCTCGGTCCAGGCGCGGGATAATTTGAGGCAGGCAACCGACTCGGTTGCGCTGGCGGTCGCCAAAGGCACGGCAACTCTGACCGTGTCGCAATTGCAGACGCAGGCTGAGACCCTGATCGCGGCGATGACCGCCAGGCAGCCCGCCGCGCTGAAGGGGCCGCCGACCGTCAACGCCGCCAAAACGCAGTTGTGCATCGACACATCGACAGTCATCGACACGACGTTTATGCGGATCGCCGGCGTGCAGTCGGTGACCGTCTCCGCCAGCTCCTGCGCGACAACGGGCGGCGGTAATTTCGAAATCGCCCTGGTCTTGGACACCTCGGGCTCGATGAACAACTCCTCCGGGTCCGGCACAAAAATCGCCGCGGTGCGCTCGGCCGCCAATTCGTTCGTGAGCACGATGTTCACGTCTTATCCGACGCCCTCGGGCCAGTCGCAGCCGCGCGTTAAATTCGCGGTTGTGCCGTTTTCCGATTCCGTGGCGGTCAGCGATGCCGACACCGGCAACCGCGCGGCGTCCTGGGTCGATGTGAACGCCAACTCGTCGTGGCACTGGAAGGGCTGGAGCGCGTCGGGCGCGGCTTCGGGCCTGATGGCCGGCGTGACTGTCTCCAGCCGGTTCGATCTGTACAATTCACTGAAGTCGGCGCGCGCCTCCTATGACTGGGCGGGGTGTTTCGAAACGCCGCCCTACCCGCTGAATGTGCAGGATTTCACGCCATCCAGCGCGACCCCCGATTCGCTGTTCGTGCCGATGCTCGCGCCTGACGAGCCCGACACGGCGGGCGGCGGCTACAGCAACAATTACCTCAGCGACAATCCCGCCGCCTCGTGCACGGGCGCCGCGCCTTCGACCGAGGCCGCCAAACAGGGCCGCGTCTGCAAATATAAATCGCCTGTGATCACCGCCCCGAACGGCTCAATCAACGGGCCGAATTATTCCTGCGTCTCCTCGCCGCTGCAACGCCTCAGCGACAATCAGACTTCCCTGAGCGGGAAAATCAACGCGCTCACCGCCAGCGGGGCCACCAACCTGCACGAGGGCCTGATGTGGGGCTGGCGCACGCTTTCGCCGGCGGGCACATTCTCCGACGGTGTCGCTTATGCCGAGGCGCAGGCGGCCATTCCCACGCGCAAAGTGCTGATACTCATGACCGACGGCATGAACACCTGGGCGTCGAAAATCAACTCTCTCGACAAGTCCGATTACGAGGGCCCCGGCTATTTCACGTCGTCCACCGTTGGATCGAGCCGATTTCCCATCAATGACGCGGGCGGCAACACCATCCTTCCGATCACCACCAGCGCCGGCGGCACGGCGGCGATCGATCAGCTGACGCGCGAAGCCTGCCGGAACGCGCGCGCGGCCGGCGTCCAGATTTACACCGTCGGCTTTCAGTCGGTGGATATCATCTCGGCTCAGGGCCAGGACCTGCTGAAAGAATGCTCGGGCAATGACCCTTCAAAATTCTTCCTTGCAACGGACGCTGCAAGCCTCAACAGCGCCTTTGTCGCCATCGGCAAGAACCTCAACCAGCTCTATCTCTCGAAATGAGCGCGGCGGCGCCGGGGGAGAAAACTCACCCCCGGGCGCGCTGGCGGATCAGGTAATTGTCATGCGGGTATTCCGCCACCTGCCACCACAGATACTGGTCGTTGCGGAAATCCATGTGGGCGTCGTGAACGCGCTTGAATTTGGCGTCGGCGGCGGCGGTCTCGCGGTAGGCTTTTTCGGCTCCCTGCCAGAGGGCGTCGGCGACATCGCCGGGGTAGGCGCGCAGTTTGGCGCCGGCCTCCGCGAGGCGGCGCAGCGCGGCGGGGTTGGCGGCATCGTAACGCGACTGCATGTCGGCGCCGGCGCTGTCGCAGGCCGAGCGCAGGATGGCTTGATAGGCCGGCGGAAGCTGGTTCCATTTATCCGCGCCGGCCATCAGATGAACCGCCATGTTCGGCTGAAAAAAGCCCGGATAATAATAATAGGGCGCCGCCTTCACGAGGCCCAGCCGCTCGTCGTCGAGCGGCGAAATCCACGATGCGGCGTCGAGCGTTCCCTCCGCCAGCGCGGCGGCGATCTGGCCGCGGCCCATGGCCGCCGGCTCCGCCCCGAGGCTTTGCAGGATTTTGCCGGCAAATCCGGAGACGCGGAATTTCAGCCCGCGCACATCAGCCGCGCTTTTGATCTCATTGCGGAACCAGCCGCCCATCTGGCAGCCGGTGTTGCCGGCCGGCAGCGCCATCAGCTGGTGATCCGCCAGCACCTCGTTGATGAGATCATTGCCGCCGCCCTGGCGAAAGAAAGCGTTTTGCCCGCGCGCGTTCATGCCGAACGGCGCGCCGGTGGCGAAAACCAGCGCAGGCTCTTTGCCCCAAAAATAATGCAGCGCCGTCTGCGCGCAATCGGCGCGGCCGTCCCGCACGGCGTCGAAAACATCGAGAGCGCCGGCGATAACCCCGGCCGGGTGGACTTCGAGGATGAAGCGCCCGTCGCTTTGCTGGCGCACCGCCTCGGCGAGGGCCAGCGCGCCGCCCCAGAGGGTTTCAAGACTGGTCGAAAAGCTGGAAGCAAGCCGCCAGGTGATCTGCGGCGCTGATTGCGCGATTGCCGGCATGGCGATGCCCGCTCCCGCCGCCGCGAGACCCGCTGTGGTGACGAACTGACGGCGCTTCATGGAAGGGTTCTCCGGGCGGGAAGCGTTAACTGAACCGGCAGAGTGTGATCGGATTGTGACGCCGGGCGGGCGGCGGCATGGCGAAGCTTATTCAATCACGATTTTGGGAAAGGCGCGCGCCCCCGCGCCCGCCGCAAGGGCGTCCATCACGCGGCCCGCGATATCCCGGTAGATGCCCGCGTGGACACCCTCCGGCTGTGTGGCGGCGGGCGGGCGGCCGGCGTCGGAATCCTCGCGGATCGACATGTGCAGGGGCACTTCGCCCAGAAACGGCACACCCATGCGCTCCGCCTCCAGCCGCGCGCCGCCATGGGCGAAAATATCCGAGCGCTCCCCGCATTTCGGACAGAGAAAATAGCTCATGTTTTCGACCATGCCGAGCACGGGAACGTTGACCTTGCCGAACATGGCGACAGCGCGGCGGGCATCGATCAGCGCCAGATCCTGCGGCGTGGAGACGATCACCGCGCCTTTCAGCGGCACGGTTTGCGCCATGGTGAGCTGGGCGTCGCCGGTGCCCGGCGGCATATCAACGACAAGGCAATCCAGCTCGCCCCACTGCACGTCGCGCATCATTTGGGTCAGCGCGGACTGCACCATCGGCCCGCGCCAGATCATCGCGGTGTTCTCCTCAACGAGAAACCCGATGGACATGACTTTGATGCCATAGGCCTCCAGCGGACGCATGATTTTTCCATCGGACTCCGGTTTTCCCGATAAGCCGAAAAGGCGCGGGATCGACGGGCCGTAAATATCCGCGTCGAGAACGCCGATCCGCCAGCCGCGCGCCGCCAAGCCTATCGCCAGATTGGCCGCCGTCGTCGATTTGCCGACGCCGCCCTTGCCGGAGGCGACCGCGATAATGCGCTCAATGCCGGGGATGGAAGTCTGGCGCGAGGCCGCTTGGGCGCGCGGGCCGGGAGCCGGCGCTGCCGGTTTGGGAGCTCCGGCCGCGCGCTCGGAAGTGAGCGTCACCACCGCGCCGGCGACACCGGGAAGCCGCGCGATGACGCTCTCCGCCGTGCGGCGCATGGATTCCATGGCCATGGATTTGGCGGGATCGATGGCGATGGAAAGGTAGACCTTGGAGCCGACCGTCGTCAGCCCCGCGATGGCGCCGGACTGCGGCAGCGGCGTCAAACCGTCGGGGCCGGGAACGCGCGCGAGGGCGGCGAGGATTTCTTTTTCGGAGACCATGGGGCGGCGGTCCGGCTGGAAGCGTGATGGCGCGAAGGCGGGGGTTATAGGCTTGGGGGCGCGGGGGTCAATGCGTCCCGTATTGCCGGCCCGGACGCGTGCTTTGTTTTCGGCGCGCGATGCTCTACCCTCGCGGCATGATCAGCCGCGCCATAATACTTGCCGCCAAAGCCGCCGCGCTTGCGGCCGCCGCCGCCGTCCTCAGCCTGTGCCAGCCGGCTTCAGCCCAAACCGCCGATTACTATGCGGGCAAGACCCTTACCGTGCTCGTCGGCGTGCAGCCCGGCGGCACCGTGGACACAATCGTGCGGCGGTTTTCCGAATATCTGCGCAAGAGCCTGCCGGGAACGCCCGCCATTGTCGTTCAAAACATGACCGGCGCGGGCAGCAATCTTGTGTTCAATTTTTTTGCCGAGAAAGGCGTCCCCGACGGGCTGAACATTGTCTACAGCTCCTATCAGGGGCTGGCGCAGGCGCTTGGCGATCCGAGCCTGCGCGCCCGCTTTGAAAATTTCGAATATCTCGGCGGCGTCAGCGACACGCGCGTCGGCTATATGCGCGCCGACACCGTCCCCGGCGGCATGAGCAGGCCGGCTGATATCGTCAAAGCCGACAACATCGTGTTTGGAACCTTCAGCAACACCGATTTTGAGGGCACGCTTTCGAACCTCTCTTTGGACGTGCTCGGGGTGAAACACAAACGTGTCGTCGGCTACCGCGGGGGGGCCGATATTTTTCTGGCGATGCAGCGCGGCGAGGTGCAGTTCCACAACACCAGCATCGGCTCGTTCCGCACGCGCAGCGCGGCTTTTATCAAATCCGGCGAGGGGCTCGGCGTTTATTATCTCGCGACAACGCGCCCCGACGGCGGCTTTGAGCGCAACAAGCTAATCCCGGAAATGCCGGCCTTTCCCGATCTTTATCAGGAGGCACGCGGCAAACCGCCGGCCGGCCCCTCGTGGGAGGCGCTGAACTGGCTCACCGCGCAAACGGGCGAACTCGCCTACGCCGCCTTCGCGCCGCGCGGCACGCCGCCGGCGACGCTGGCGCTGCTGCGCGCCGCCTTTGCCAAAGCCGCCGCCGATCCCGAATTCATCGAAGCGTCCATCGCGATGAACGGCATCCCCTATTCCTTCGTCGGCGTCGAGCGGGGCCGCGCCATCATCGCCGCGCTTGCGGACGTGTCCCCGGGCGTGCTGGAGACACTGCGCGCCTCGATGGGGGTGCGGAACTGAGCGGCGTCACCGCATGACCTCCATCGCCGGAATCATTCTCGCGGGCGGGCGCTCCTCGCGGATGGGCGCGGAAAAAGCGCTGATGGATTTTCACGGCGCGCCATTGATTGGGCGGGCCATCGCGCGGCTTGCGCCGCAGGTCGCCGCGCTCGCCATCAGCGCCAACGGCGACCCGGCCAGGTTCGCGCGCTTTGGCCTGGCGGTCATCGCAGACGCCGATGAAGAACCGCTCGGGCCGCTGGCGGGGATCGCGGCGGGGCTGCGTTTTGCGCGGGACAACGGCTGCGCGTTTTTGGCAACCGCGCCCTGCGACGCGCCTTTCGCGCCGCGTGGTTTTGTCGGGCGTCTGCTGGCAAGCCGCGGACCAAGCGGCATCGCCATCGCCGGCGGAGCGCGCGGGCCGGAGCCCTTGTTTGGCCTGTGGAGCATCACCGCCCTGCCCCGCGTCGAAGCCGCGATGCGCGACGGCGAGCTTGCCGCGCGCCGCCTCGCGCACGCTTTGGGAGCCGCCGTCGTTCCCATCGAAACCGCGCCGGGGGAACCCGACTGGGCGCTCAACCTCAACCGCCCCGAAGACGCCACCGCGGCGCGGGCTTTCGCTTCCGGGCTGTCACTTGCCGCCGATGATGGTAAAAGCTGAAGCGAAACCCGCCGCGAAGGACCGCATGTTTTTCCCCCTCTCCCGCCGCGCTTTGCTGGCCGGCGCCGCCGGCATCGCCCTCGCGGCGCGGACACCGGCGAGGGCGCGGCAATGGCGCGAGGTGCGCATCGCCAGCGAGGGGGCGCGGCCGCCCTATAATTATCTCGACGCCAACGGCGAGCTGGCGGGCTTTGAGATTGATCTTGGCCAGGAGCTTTGCGCGCGCATGGGCGCCGCCTGCATATTCGTCACGCAGGACTGGGACGGCCTTGTGGCCGGCCTCAACGAGGGGCGCTTTGACGCCATCATGGCGGCGCTGGAAATCACCGAGGCGCGGCTGCAAACGATGGACTTCTCCAAGCCTTATGCGCGGATGCCCAACTCGTTCGTTGTCCCGCGCGAGGGTGATTTGCGCGGGACGAGCCCCGCCAGCCTGAAAGGCCGCTCCATCGGCGTCGAAGCCGACGGCGCGCATCAGAGCTTTCTGGAGAATGTCTATCCGGATTCGGAAATCAAAACCTATGCGGGGCTTGAGGAGGCGATTCTCGATCTCGCCGAGGGCCGTGTCGATGCGGTCTTCGGCGACAAGGACGCGGTGATGGATTTCATGAAAAACCGGCGCGAGGCGAAATGCTGCAGGACGCTCGACGATATCCCCCGCGACCCCGCGTTTTTCGCCGAAGGGATCGGCATCGGATTGCGCCAGGTGGATCAGGACCTGAAGGAAATGTTCAACAAGGCGCTCGATGAGGCCATCGTCGACGGCGCCTTCGCGCGCATCCGCACCAAATATTTCGATTTCGACATCCGCTGAGCGCCGCGCTTGCCCAAGGGCGGGCTTTGTGCGAGGCGGGGCGCGCAAAAGGAGGTTCCGCCATGGCCAATGTCGCGTTTCTCGGAATGGGAGTCATGGGCTTCCCCATGGCCGGGCATTTGAAGGTTAAAGGCGGGCACGAAGTGACCGTCTACAACCGCACCGCCGCCAAAGCGCAGGCATGGGCGGCCAAATTTGGCGGGCGCGCCGCCGCCACGCCGCGTGAAGCGGCGCAGGGACAGGATTTTGTTTTCGTTTGCGTCGGCAATGACGATGATCTGCGGCAGGTGACGCTTGGCGCCGGCGGCGCGCTGGCGGGCATGTCGCGGGGCGCGGCGCTCGTCGATCACACGACCGCGTCGGCTGACGCGGCGCGGGAGCTTGCCGGCGAGGCGGAAAAACTTGGCATCGGCTTCATCGATGCGCCGGTTTCGGGCGGGCAGGCGGGCGCGGAGAACGGCGCGCTGACCGTCATGTGCGGCGGCGATGCGGCTGTCTATGCGCGGGCCGAGCCGGTGATCGCGGCTTACGCGCGCATGTGCAGGCTGATGGGTCCCGCCGGCAGCGGACAGCTCACCAAAATGGTCAATCAGATTTGCATCGCGGGGCTTGTTCAGGCGCTGTCCGAGGGCATCCGTTTCGCGCAGCGCGCCGGGCTTGACGCAGAGGCGGTGATCGAAGTGATCTCGAAGGGCGCAGCGCAGTCCTGGCAGATGGAGAACCGCTACAAGACCATGAACGCCGGCAAATTTGATTTCGGCTTTGCCGTCGACTGGATGCGAAAAGACCTTGGAATTTGTTTTGACGAGGCGGCGCGAAACGGCGCGCAGCTGCCCGTGGCCGAAATGGTGGACCGGTTTTACGCCGAAGTGCAGAGCGCCGGCGGGGCGCGCTGGGACACATCGAGCCTCATCTCGCGCCTCAAGTAATTACCGCGGACCTTTGACTGCCGCAGACTTGGACTACCGCGGACTTGGATTACCGCGGACTTGGATTACCGCGGACATGGCGGCAATCCGGGAATGCCGCATGTCGGCTTTGCCGGCTGGCGCGGCTGAGGCGGCGGGGCGGCGCGCTGCTGCTGCTGTTGCTGAATGGCGCGTTGCTGATTTTGCTGTTGCTGCTGTTGCTGAATGGCGCGCGGCTGGTTCTGCTGCTGCTGGATGGCGCGCTGCTGGTTCTGCTGCTGCTGGATGGCGCGCTGCTGGTTCTGCTGCTGCTGCTGCTGCTGCTGCTGCTGAATCGCCCTCTGCTGTTGCTGCTGCTGGAGGGCGCGCTGCTGGATTTGCTGCTGCTGGTTTTGCTGCTGCTGGAGCGCCCGCTGCTGCTGTTGCTGTTGTTGCTGCTGGAGCGCGCGCTGCTGTTGCCCGGCGCGGTCGGCCTGCTGTTTCTGCTGGCGCTCCAGCAATTGGTTTTTTTGCTGTTCGATCCGCTGCTGCTGCTGAAGCCGCAGTTGTTCGGCCTGCTGGAGGCGGGCGTCCGCCGGATTGGGTCCAGCGGGCGCGGCGATGGCAGGGCGGGCCTGAACCGGCTGTGGCAGGATCGGCGGCGTCTTCGCAGGCAGCGGCGCTTGTGTAGACAGCGGCGCTTGCGTAGGCAGCGGCGCTTGCGCAGGCAAAGGTTTCGCGCCGGGAAGCACGGGAGCGATCGGCGCCGCAACGCCGGCCGGAGCGCGCGGGGGCAATTGGCCGGGCGTGGGCGCCGCCCCTGCGGGACGGGACGGGGGAAACCCCGCGGGGGCTGCGGGGAGCGGCGCGGCGCCCGGCAGGCCCGGCAATACGGCGGGGCCGGACGGGCGTCCGGAGACCTGCGCCGGCGGCTGAATCG
>JANYFM010000255.1 GCA_025362655.1 Hyphomicrobiales bacterium
TGGAATCCGCTGCACTCGGCGAAGCGCTGACACCGATCGCCGAGAAGGACGTGGCGAAGGTGAAGATCAAGAAGGTCGTCCGCCGAACGGCACCATCTGCATGGTGATGCCGGTTTCTTTCATCAGCAGCTCCATGGTCAGGTGCAGCGCGTTGCCGATGCCGGTGGAGCCGTAATTGAGTTTGCCGGGCCTCGATTTCGCCAGCGCGATAAATTCGCGCAAATCCTTCGCGGGCAGTTCTTTATTGACGACGAGCACGGTGGACGTGCCGGCCAGCGCGGAGACCCGCGCCAGTTCGCGGTCGGAATCATAGGGCAGCGATTTATAGATTGCCGGGCTGATCGCCTGTCCGTTGGTGTTGAGCAAAAACGTGTAGCCGTCGGGCGGCGCTTTGGCGACGAGATTGGCGCCGACATTGCCGCCGGCGCCGCCGCGGTTTTCAATGACGACAGTGGTTTTAAGCTGCTCCTGAAGCACGCCGCCGAAAACCCGCCCAAGCGCGTCAACCGCGCCGCCGGCGGGAAAGGGAACGACGATGCGGATGGGCTTGGCGGGCCAAGCCTGCGCCAGCGCGGCGCTTGCGGCGAGGGCTTGCGACAAGGCGGCGGCGAGCAGAATGGCGGTCAGGCGCATGTTTCCTCCGGCGGGCGCGCGGCGGGGCGCCCCATGGAGAAGAGGATAGCGGCTTGGCGGGAAAGGGCAAAGGCGGCGGATGGGAAAACCAACGGCGTCCCCGCGGACGCCCCTCAGTGCCGCTGCGCCACCGTGAACTCGCCTTGGCGGATGCGTTCGGGCAGGCGCTCGGCGAAGACGGCTGTCGCCTCCTCGCCGTAGACATCGACGAGCTCTTGAAACGCCGCGAACATGGCTGCGTGGGCGAAGCTGTCGCCCTCCAAGCCAGCCAGAATCGCCTCGGCGAAGGCCTCGGTGACAAAGCCCAGGGCGGCGCGCCGCTCGTCGGCGGCGTCAGAATCGTCAATTTCAGGGAGCTGGCAAGGGATCATCACGGCGCGAACATAGGGAACCGAATCGCTGCGCGCGAGCCTCCTCTTACGAAAGGGTTAATCCAAGCCGGCGAATCCATTGTTTTCCAAACAACTCAAGATTGACCAAGGGCATGGGTCACGACTCATGCGCTGTGGCATTATCCCCCGCTATAGCGGTTGGCGACCTCCCGGGCGATGCGCTCGCCCTCCTCCAGATAGCGGGAAATCACCAATTCCGCGTTGGGCGTGCAGGTCCGGTAGACCGCCTCATAGCCGCGAAAGCCGCGGTTCCAAGCCCCGGCGAGGCGCTCTTTGCGGGCGTCGGTGGCGGCTTCCGCCTCAAGCAGGCCGGTCATGCGGGCGCGCCATTTTTCGCCGTCTTTCAAGCCGCAGAGATCGCGCAAATAAGACAGCGCGCCCATGATTTCGGATAGCCGCAGCAATTGCGGCTCATAGGGCGGCGGCGCGGGCTCGCTCTGGGGCGGGGCGGCGGGCGCGGCGCGCTGCTGGGCGCCGGCGCCCGATACAGCCGCCGCCAGCGCGGCGGCAGCCGCCAGCGTGCGCCAACGGGCTTTGCGCCTCATGCGCCCGCCTCCGCCAGCGTCAGGCCTTTGCGCAAAATCGGCAGCAGGCCCGGGGTCAATTCCATGGCGGCGGCCTGCTCCAGCGTGAACCAGCCCATGGCAGGCAATTCGGCGGAAGGCTCGCCCTCGCCGGAAATCCACCGCGCCGCGAAGGAGGCGATGACGAAATGCGTCCGCGTTTTGCCGGCCTCATCCGGCACAATCACCTGCGCAAAATCCGTGAAGCCGGCGCAGGAGGCGCGCACGCCGGTCTCCTCAAACATTTCACGCAGGGCCGCGTCCTCCAGCCGCTCCCCGGTCTCCACCATGCCGCCGGGCAGAGTGTAGACCGTGTCAAAAGGCGGCGCCGCCCGGGACGCCAGAAGCACGCGTCCATCGCGGAACACAGCGAGGCTGGCGGCGAGAAAGGGGCGGTCGGGATAAGCGCGGGAGGAGGGCATGGGTTCAAAGGATTCGCGGGCGGAAAAGCGGCTATCCATAGCAGCAAAAACCGGCGCGCGCTGGCGGCATGCGCGGGCCGCCGGATTTGCCCGCCGGCGGATCGCTTATCGCGATACTCCCGAACCCGGCGCGGCGTTAAATCGCTGGCTGACGATCCCCCCTCTATCAATCCCTCATTCCCGCATAATTACTCAGTTTGAGCCCCTTCCGCCCGCCCTCCCGTCAAACCCTCTGCTGCGGCCCCCCGTTGATAAACCGCATCATGAACGGCCGGCCGGCGACCGCGCCGCCCAGACCCCTGCTGAATTTCAGCGGCGTGCAGGAGGCCACCGCTTTCAGCGCGGCGGCGACGAAGTTCTTTTGCGCGGGCTCGGCGCCGGGCAGTTTGGAGTAGGTGATTTTCGGTTTGCCGGAAACCTCGCCTTTGCGGTTAAAGGTCATCGCCACGGTGACCTCAAAGCCGCCGGTCCCCGCCGGCGCGGCCCAGCATTGGCTGATCGCCGGACCGATGTCCGTCATTTTCTCCAGTGTTTTTCCCGGCGGGGCCTGCGCGGCCGCCGCGAACGGCATCAGGGCCAGCACGATAGCTGCGGCGGCGGCGCGCGGCGCGATGGACATGGGCACCTCCCCCTGATCGAATCCGTGATCCCGCGCCAAGCTACGCCCGCGCGGGGCATCCCGGCTATGGCTAATTTTTCCCCGCCTGGGCGCCTTTCCCTTCCGCCCGGCCCCGGATAAGTCTGCGTCCATGGCCGAACCGCAAAAACCCCTTCGCCTTCCCGTCCTTCACGGGGA
>JANYFM010000150.1 GCA_025362655.1 Hyphomicrobiales bacterium
GCCAGCGCCGCCCGGCGGGCACTGGCAAGCAGGCGGTTTTTGTCCGCGTCCTCCAGCAATTGAAAGCGGGAGGGCACGTTGGCCTCGAAGGGAAAGAGATGCAGGAGCCGCTCGCAGAACGCGTGGATGGTCTGAATTTTCAATCCGCCGGGCGTCTCGACGGCGCGGGCGAACAGGCGGCGCGCGAAGACCAGATTTTGCGGGCGCGGCTCCGCGCCGGCGGCGGCGATGGCGCGCGCCAGCGCGGTGTCATCCAGCATCGCCCATTTCGACAGCATGTCGAAAACGCGCAGGCTCATATTGGCCGCCGCCGCTTTTGTGTATGTCAGGCACAGAATTTTCGATGGCGGCGCGCCCTCTAAAAGCAGGCGCACGACGCGCTGCGTGAGCACATGGGTTTTGCCCGAGCCCGCGTGGGCGGAAACCCAGACGGAAGCCTGGGGATCGGAGGCGTGACGCTGGGCGGCGATGGTGGCTGGCGGGATGGCGCGGCGCGGGTTCATGGCTCGCCGCCCTCATCGGATGCGGCGGACCATTCCTTGACGCGCGCCAAATGGTTATACTCGCTGAAGCTGTTGAGGAACTGCGGCCATGGCTGCGGAATATAGGGCGTTTCGAGGCGCCTGAATTGATCCAGCATTTGCCGCAGGCCGGCGAAATGCTCGGCGGCGAGATCGGCCAACGGCCTATCCTTTGAAGCGATGGAGGTCTCCTTGATGCCATCGGCGCCCAGCAGCTTGACGTAAACCGCGTCGATCACGGCCGAGGCCGGGACCGAGGCAAACGCGCCGCGCTCGATCATCGCTGTTTCCAGCGTCAGTTGCGGCGCGAAACCGGCGGCCACGACCTTTTTAGTCGGCTGCTGGCCGCTTTTGAAATCAACCACCGCCAACGTGCCGTCATGCAGACGCTCGATGCGGTCGGCTTGCGCCGTCAGATAGAAAATTGTTGAATCCGAAAGCGTGATCGCAAGGCGCCCCGATTGCTCCGCCTCGATGCGGGCAATTTCGCCGCGGCGGCCGCTTTCCCAATCCACATAGTCCGCCAGCGCCTGCTCGATCACTGGCCAGCGAAAGACGCGGAATTCCTCCCGCGCCAGCAGGCGGGCGAATTTTTCCGCAGCGCGTCCGCGAAGAGCTTGCAAAGCGCTTGGCGGCAGCGGGCCCGAAGGATAGGACCGGGCGAAATCCGCGACGAGATCGTGCAGGAAGTTTCCCATCTCGCGCGCGCCGGGCTCCGGGGCGACGGGGCCGAGCGGAAGCAGGCGCAAAATGCGCTCCGCATAAATTCCATAGGGATCGCGGCGAAGGGTTTCGACGCGCGTGACGCTGAGCGACTTCGGCCGCAATTCCAGCGGCGGCTTTGGCGCGGGCCGGAGAATTGTGACCGGCGGGCCCGCGTCGATGGCCGCCGCCAGCAAGATCACAACGGCGCCGCGTTCCTGGCATTTTTGCCATTCGTCCGCGCCGGCCAGCGCCGCCATGCGCTGTAAAAACCGGGACGGCACCGAGGGGGCTCCGCCGCGTTTGCGCGCGCGGGAGATGATGACGCGGGGAGCGCCCATCGCGGACGTGAAATCGTGGGCGGTCTGTCCAAGGCGCCGTTCCGGCGAGGCGAGCCCCAGCGCCGCGCGCATCGGGCGGTTGAGAAAAGGATCCGCGCCCGGGACCGGGGGCCAAATGGTTTCATCGAGGCCGCCAAGCAGCACAACATCGGCGTGCAACAGGCGGGCTTCGAGGGGGCCAAGCATCTGGAACCTCGGATGCGCGCGGCGCGGCGAGCGGACGACCGTTCCGCTTATCGCCGCGTCGATCAACGCGGCATATTCGGCGGCCGCCATGGGCATTCCCAAGGGATTCGGATTGGCGAAAGCCTCGAAAAGCGCGTCAAGGGACATCCAATCCTCATCGCCGGCGGGCTCCCCGGCAACCCGCGCGAGAGCGGCGCGGTGCGCGCTGATCCATTCAGAGAGGGCGGCGCCTGCCGCCAGGGCGCGCAGCGGCTGAAGCGCGGCGGCGATATCCGCCAGAAGCGCCTGCAATGCGTCCCAGTCCCCGTCACTGATGGATTTTGCGGCGGGATGCGCCTCGCGGCTGTCCGCCGCCCCGCGTGCTTGTTCAATCACAGCGCGGGCGTCCAGCCCGGCGGCGGGTATGGCGCGCCAGACCCCGGCTTCGAGCAGGCGGGAAAGGCGCCGCAGTTCCCCGCCATCGCGGCCAAGACGTGTCAGGGGATGAGCGAGCAGCGCGATCCAGTCCATGGCGCTCCATTCGGGCGGAGCGGCGGCGAGCACGAGCCGCGCAAGAATTCCCGCCGGCATAAGCGACAGAGGCTCGCCGCCGGAATCGTCAACCTCGATGCCCCAGCGCGCAAGCTCTCCCTTCACACGCAGCGCCAGCGCGCGGTCCGGCGTGATCAGAGCGCCGGTGACGCCCTCCTCTTCCAGAAGGCGGCGCGCCGCGATGGCGAGGCACAAAGCCTCGACGCGCTCGTCCGCGGCTTCAATCAGCGTAAGCCCGGCGAGCGCGGCGGAAAATCCGTTTCTGTTGCTTTGAAAAAACGCGAACCATTCATCCGTGGCATCGGCCGGACGCAGCGCCTCGCTGATGAAACGCGCGCGCATCGCCAAAGGCGGCGCGGGAACGCCGATTTCCACGACATCCGCGCGCGCGGCGCCGAGGTTTTTCAGCAGCCGGCGCAGCACCGCCTGCGGATGCCCGTCGGCGGGCGCGGCGCGCTGCGCCTCGTCGCCGGCGATCAGCGCCCAAGCGGCTTCATCGAGATGCTTGTCCAAACCGGGCAGCACGATGGCGCCATTCGGCAGACCCGCTATGGCGCCGAGCAGCCGCGCGGTGGAGGGGATGGCGCCGGTTGATCCGATGGCGATCACAGGATGGGTCGATGCGCCGGCAGAAAGCCGCGCCATTTCCATTTCGGCAAGGCGCTTTTGCCGCTCCGCCGCGTCGATCATTTCATGCCGCGCGAGATGCTCCCGCCAACCGACCGTGGCAATCTTCAAAAACTCAAGCGTTATGCGCCAATAATGGTCGAAATTCTCCGGCGCCAAATTCGTCAGGGCGTCCCATTCGACGCCCTCAATAATCAGATCGTCGATCAGGGCCGCGAGGTCGGCGGATAGTTGCCAGGCCTGGGCGGGCGAGGCGGCAACGAGCAGCGGCTCATTTTCCGCGACCGCGCGTTTGCCCTTGCTGTCAATGGAGACGATCGCGTGGCGGAGCTGGCGGGCCCATTCGAGAATCAGCCGGGTTAAAACCAGCCGCCGCCCGGTCTCATCGACCGCCTCGGGCAACCCGGCGAAAGACGAGGCATCAAAGGGATTGTCCTGAAAAGACAATCCGGTCTCGATTTCCTCAAGGCCGCCGAGCGGCACGATTTTTGGCAGCAGAACCGCGGGCCGGTTCAAAGCGCGGGCGAACTCCGCCGCCAGCGCCCGGGCGGATCGCCGCGTCGGCACAAAAATGACCGATCCCGCAAGGCGCGCCGGGTCATCGCCCGCGCCGGCGCCGGGAACGATGCCGCCGGCCAAAAACGAAGCGGCGAAAGTCGCCAAAAACGGCACGCCCGGGGGAATCGTGAAAATGCGCCGGCCCGCGTCCGCCGGCGCGCTCATAAAACCGACCGGGCTATGGCGCGCTCGGCCTCGCCGATCGCTTCGGGAACGCCGACGTGCATCCACATTCCCTCCAGCCGCACGCCGAAAAGACGCCCTTTCTCCGCCGCTTCAAAGAAAACCGGCGCGAGCCGAAACACTTCGTCCCGCTGATCGGAAAACGATTGCGGCTTCAGAATGCCGATGCCGGAATATACGAAGGGCGCGACGGCGGGCTCAACGCGGCGCGCCAGCCTGCCTTCCGGGTCCATGGTGAAATCCCCGGGCCAGTCGACGCCGACGCTTGTGGTCGTGCCGGCAACCAGCAGCAGCGCGTCCATCCGCTCCGGGTCCCAGAACGAGGCGAGGCGATGAAGATTTGACTTTGGGCCTTCGATCCAAAAGGCATCGGTGTTGGCGATGAAGAAAGGCTTATCTCCCAGCAGGGGAAGAACCTTGCGGATGCCGCCGCCCTGATCGAGCAGGCGCGGGCGCTCGTCGGAAATGACGATGCGGGGGCTGACACGGCTTTTCAGATGCGCCTCGATTTGATCGGGCAGGTAATGCACATTGACAATGGCCGTGCCGACGCCCGCCTCGGCAAAACGGTCCAGCACGTGATCGAGCAGCGGCTTGCCGCCGACGGAGATCATCGGCTTGGGGCGGTCATCCGTGACCGGGCGCATCCGCGTTCCAAGACCGGCGGCGAAGACCATGGCGGTATCAGGAATCGCAGGATCAGGCATGGCAGGATCAGGCATCGCAGAATCAGGCATGGCGTTTTCCGGCATGACAGGCGGTTCCGGGCGCCGTCTCAGGCCGCGGGCGCGAAAATTCGGGGCGCGTGGGTTTCATACCACGATTTCAGCTCCGCCATGGCGGGGTGGGCAAGGTTCTTCGCCAGATAGCGCTCGACCCGCGGCAGATGCGCGAGATATTGCGGCTTGCCGTCGCGCTGGTCGAGGCGCGCAAAAATGCCGAGAATTTTCGTGGCGCGCTGGGCGCCCAGCACCGCATAGGCAGCGGCGAACTCCGCCATGCTGAAGTCCGCATCCGCCTCGCGCCGCTTTCGGGCGTAATGGGACAGCAGGCGAAGCTCCAGAGCGTCGCTCACGTCAACGCGCGCATCCTGGAGCAGCGAGACAACGTCATAGGCGGGATTGCCGATGACGCAGTCCTGGAAATCAATAATGCCGACGCGGCGCAGCCCTTCGCGCTCCGCCAGCCAGATGAGATTGGGCGAATGATAATCGCGCAGCGTCCAGGTGCTTTTTCCGAAGACCGTTTGAGCAAGAGCGGTTTTCCACAAGGCGAGCAGGGCGGCCTGCGCCCCGGAGGCGGCGCGGCTGTGCGCGATCGAAGGAAGGTACCATTCCGCCAGCAGTTCAACCTCTATCAGCAGCGCGTCGAGATCATAGGCGGGGATTTTGTAATCCGGCGCCGTTCCAACCGGGAGGATGGCGGGCAGGTCCCGGTGATGCAAGAGCGCCAGCGCCGCAGCCGCTTCGGCGTATCGTTCGGGGATCGGGCCGTTTTCATCGGTGACGCCGCCGGCGCCGAGATCCTCGAGGATCGCGACGCCCGCGCGCAGATCGCTGGCCATGATGACGGGCGCCGACAGGCCCTGCGCCAGCAGCGCATGATCAACCGCCACAAAAGGCACGATGTTATCAGCCAGCCGCGCAAGGGCGGAATAGGGTTTGCCATGGCGTATCGGCGGCCCGTCCGGGCGCGGCGGAGATATCATCAGGATGGCGCGCGCGCCGTCGGTTTTCATCAATCGCTCATAGGCGCGGGCGGAGGCATCGCCCTGCATGAAGCTGCGCGCCGCGCCTCCCCAGCCCGACGCGGCGAGCAGCGTGTGAATGGCACGGGCGCGCTCAAGCCTCGCGGCGAAGGCGCCGTAGCCGCTCAAGACAGCGGCGCGGGCCTGCGGCCCGTTGGGCATATCCAGCCGCAGCGCCACATCCAGCCGGTCGGCGGGGAGCTGATCGCCGGCGCGGTCGGCCCATTCCACCAACACAAGCGCGCCTTCCGCAGCCTCGTCCCAGCCGAGCTGCGCCAGCTCATCGGGCCCCTTGAGACGATAGAGGTCAGCGTGAACGATCGGGCATAGCGCGCTTTGGTAAATCTGCATCAGCGTGAAAGTCGGACTGGGAACCTCAATATCGCGATCGCCGGTAAGCGTTTCGATCATGGCGCGCGCGAAGGTTGTTTTGCCGCTGCCGAGATCGCCTGACAGCGTCACGAGGTCGCCGGGCAGCAAAATATGCGTCAGTTCGGCGGCGAGGCTCCGCGTTGCGGCCTCGTCTCCAAGATCGACGCGCCATTCAAACCGCGCTTCAGCCGGGCTGCTCATAGGTCCGGCTCCCATCATGCCACATCGGAGGCGGCGCTGCCCGCGATGCCGGCGGCCGGAAAACTGCATGTGACCGTCGTGCCCTCGCCCGGCGCGGATTGAATGTGAACCGCGCCGCCGTGCAGCTCGACGAAAGCGCGGACAATCGACAGGCCCAGGCCGACGCCGCGGTGGCGGGACCCGACCGTGTGGCTGTGGAAACGGTCGAACACCGCATCGAGCGTCTCCAGGGGAATTCCGCGGCCCTGATCGGTGACGCGGAACACAACCTCGCCGCCGCGGCGCAGCGCCGTCAGCGACACGGTCTGGCCGGCGGACGAAAACCCGATCGCATTGGAAAGCAGGTTGAACAGGATCTGGCGCAGCCGCTTCGCATCGCCGCGCATCGTGCCGATATTATCCGGCGCGATGATCTGGAGGTGAATGCCCGCCTCGCCGAGGCGGTCCTGCAATCCCTCGGCCGCGGCTTCCGCGACGCTGCGGATGTCCACGTCCCCCGGGCAAAGCTCCATGGCATCCATGTCGATGGTGGCGAGATCGAGAATGTCGTTGATAATGGCCAGCAGCGCGCCCGAGGATTTCATAACGTAGCCGGTGTATTCAAGCTGTTTGTCGTTCAGTTTGCCGACAGTGCCGTCGGCGAGAAGCTGGATGAAGCCGATGATGTTGGTCAGCGGCGAGCGCAACTCGTACGACACGTGATGCACGAAATTGTTGCGCAGCTTTTCGGCGGCCAAAAGCGCCTGGTTGCGTTCGATCAGGGCGCGCTCCACATCGACGCCCGCCGTCACATCGGCGAATGTGAGAAGCGTCGCGCCATCGGGGAGGGGCGCGGCGGCGCAATCCAGCGCGCTGCCGTCGGTTCGAAGGACGCGGCGTTGAAATCCGGTGCGCGCGTCGCGCAGGCCTGAAACGACGGAGCGGATTTCAAGCCAGTGCGCCGGATCCTCGACCATGCCTGAGCATAGACGGGCCACCTGATCGATATGGGGCCGGTCCTCCAGCAGCGGAGGATCAATGGCCCAAAGCGAGGCAAAGGAGGGATTGGACAGTTTGAGCTTGCCGTCGCTGCCAAAGACCGCGACGCCCTCTTTCAGCGAATCCAAGGTCTCGCCCTGCACGCGGATAAGCGAGTTGTAGCGGGACTCCAGGTGATAGCGTTCGGTCACGTCGTCAAAGAGATAGGTGACGCCGCCCTGCGGATTGGGATTGATGACGATGCGCAGGGTCCGGCTGTCGGGAAGATACCAGGATTGCTCGGTTGTCTCGACCGACTGATAGGCAGTGAACAGGCTGTCTTTCCAAACGCGGAAATCCGCCTGCTCCTGGAGGCGCCGCTCAGCGCGCAGCCGGTCGAGAATTTCCGAATCCGTCGGTTTTTGATCGAGGAACCCCGCGTCCAGAGACCATAAATGGCGGTAAGCGGAATTGTGGAAAACCAGCTTCTTGGAGCGGTCAAAAATAGCCACCGCGGTCGGCAGCTGATCCAGCGTGCGCGTGTGCGCCTCCATTTCACGGCCGAGATCGGCGCGCAGATTTTCAAGCTCCGACAGATCAATCGCCTGTCCGGCGGAGCCGCCGGGCGCGGCGAGCTCCACGACATCGAGCATCCTGCGCTCGCCGGCGACCACGGCGGGAACGCGGGCGCGCCAGGCGGCGGAGCGCTTCTGCGCAGCGAGCGCCGCGTCCCGCGCCGCGCCATCCAGAAGCTCGATGCCGCGCATGACGGCGTCACGGGAATCCGTCGCCTCCACGGCGCGCCCGTAGGCGGCGTTGACCCAGGTGAGCCTTCGGTCATGATCGCGCATCCAAACGGGGCTGGGCACCGCATCGAGCAGAGTGCGCAGGGAATCGAGCTCGGTCAGGGTTTTGCCATGCCGCTCGCGCAGGCGGACAAGCTCCAGCCGATCGCCCGATACGTCGCGTATGCGCAGCACCGCGCGGCCGCCCACCGCGCGGCCTTCGGCTTCGAGATGCCGGCCGCTGGAACTTGTGAGAGCCAGGCGGAATCCCTCGCCGCGGTTGCGCAGGCGCTCCACATGCGCCTCAAATTCCTGCGCGGTTTTCGGCGGCAGCCATGAGCCGAAGCCGAGAACCCGGCGGGGCGCGGGCGCATCCGTCACCAGTGACAGATCGCCCTCGATATCGGGCTCGCCGCTGGCGCCGCCCCAGGCGATGACAATCTGGGGCTCGGCCGAGAGAAAGATATTGGCGCGGTCCAGGCCGGCGCGAAGCTTCGTCAATTCCGAAGTCAGGGCGGCTTCACGCTGCGTCCACTGCTTGCGGCCGGTCAGATGCAACAGCGATGTGACCGTTGAGATCAGAACCAACGCCACAACGAAGGAAATTCCGACCATTCCCTGGTTTTCGTACATATCCTCAATGGCGAGAATCGAACGCGATTGCGCGAGCGCCAAGACGGGGATCAGCGTTGCGGCGGCCGCTGCCGCGGAAAAACCCGCCACCGAAAAGCGACGCAAATGCGCGGGGCGCGCCGCTCGCGCCGTTTCAACCGCCTGCCAGCGCCGAAGCGGTCTCATTCCCGTTCCTTGTCCCCGGACCGACCGCAGCGCGCCGGGAGGGCCTGCCGCATCCAAACGAATCAAGCCATCATATCCGCAGGACCACTTCGGGAGAAAGCGGTTAATCAAATGAAAACGCCCCCGCGCTGTCGCGCGGAGGCGTTATTTGGGAGCGGAGGCGGCTTATCAGTAGCGGTAATGGTCGGGCTTGTAGGGGCCATGGGCGGGCAGGCCGAGATAGGTCGCCTGCTGATCGGTCAGCGCCGTCAGCTTGACGCCGATTTTTTCCAGATGCAGCCGCGCGACTTTCTCGTCGAGGTGCTTGGGCAGGGTGTAGACCTTCTTCTGGTAATGGCCGGGCTTGGTCCACAATTCGATCTGCGCCAGCGTCTGGTTGGTGAAGGACGCGGACATCACGAAGGAGGGGTGGCCGGTGGCGTTGCCGAGATTGACCAAGCGGCCCTCGGAAAGCAGGATGATGCGCCTGCCGCTCGGGAACTCGATCTGATCGACCTGCGGCTTCACATTGTCCCATTTGAAGTTCTTCAGGCCGGCGACCTGAATTTCCGAATCGAAATGGCCGATGTTGCAGACAATGGCGCGGTCTTTCATGGCGCGCATGTGATCGACAGTGATGACATCGACATTGCCGGTCGCGGTGACGAAAATGTCGGCGCGGGGAGCCGCCTCCTCCATGGTGACAACTTCATAGCCTTCCATGGCGGCCTGCAAGGCGCAGATCGGGTCGATTTCCGAGACCAGAACACGGCAGCCGGCATTGCGCAGCGAAGCCGCCGAGCCTTTGCCGACATCGCCGAAGCCGGCAACCATGGCGATTTTGCCGGCCATCATCACGTCCGTGCCGCGGCGGATGCCGTCGACGAGGGATTCCTTGCAGCCGTAGAGATTGTCGAATTTAGACTTGGTGACGGAATCATTGACGTTGATGGCGGGCCAGAGGAGCGTGCCGTCCTTTTCCATATTGTAGAGGCGGTGGACGCCTGTGGTGGTCTCCTCGGAGACGCCTTTGATGGCTTTGCCGTTGGCCGTGTACCAGCCTTTATGGGTCTTGAGGCGGCCTTTGATTGAGGCGAAGAGCACTTCCTCCTCCTCATTGGCGGGCTTTTCGAGGAAAGCGACATCGCCGCCCTCGGCGCGCATGCCAAGGTGAATCAGCGAGGTGGCGTCGCCGCCGTCGTCGAGGATCATGTTGGGGGTGCCGCCGTCGGCCCATTCGAAAATCTTGTGTGTGTAATCCCAATAGTCCTTCAGGCTCTCGCCCTTGATGGCGAACACCGGGGTGCCGGCGGCGACAATCGCGGCTGCGGCGTGATCCTGGGTGGAGTAGATGTTGCACGAGGCCCAGCGCACGTCGGCCCCCAAGGCCTTGAGAGTTTCGATGAGGACGCCGGTCTGAATGGTCATATGGAGTGAGCCGGCGATGCGCGCGCCTTTGAGCGGCTGGCTTTTGCCGAATTCGGCGCGGGTGGCCATCAGGCCGGGCATTTCGGTCTCGGCGATGTCGAGCTCTTTGCGGCCAAAGGCGGCGAGCTTCATGTCGGCGACGGCGTAATCGTGCTTGGCGTCTGTCATGTGAGGTTTCCGAAGGTTGGGTGGATCACGGGTGGCTGGTTTGCTGCGAATAAGGTTTTGCCCGGGGGCTATAACAGGGCGCAGGGAAGGACGCAATAAAGATATAAGGAAGTCTTTATGTCGTTTTGCCGCACGGGGTGTAGTCTGCGGGAAGAAGGAAGCCTGTAAGATAAGTCCTGCTGTGGCCTTGGAGACCCGCTTTGCATTTCCCCTTCCCGATTCTCGTGGCCGATATCGGCGGCACCCATGTTCGGTTTGCTTTGGCAGAGGCGCCGGGCCGGCCGCTGACGCAGCTGCCCCGGCAAGCGACAGCGGCTCATCCGGGCCTCGAAAGCGCCGCGCGCGCGGCCCTAACCGGGGTCGTCATCCAGCCGCGCTCGATGCTCGCCTGCGCCGCGGGGCCGGTGCAGGGGCGCAGCGTCCGGCTGACCAATGCCGCCTGGTCCATTGACGGCCCCGACGCCGCCCATGCCCTTGGGCTTGAGCAAGGCATCCTGTTCAATGATTTTGAGGCTCAGGCCTTGTCGATCCCGGTGCTGAAGCCGGAATGGCTGCGCGGCATCGGCGGCATTCCCTTTGCCGCGGGGCCGCGCCTGATCCACGGCCCGGGCACCGGCCTTGGCACCGCCGCCCTCGTCGATGCCGGCGGGCGCTGGCTTGCGGTTGTCAGCGAGGCCTCCCATTCGGATTTTGCGCCGGTTACCGCCCAGGAAACAGCGTTCTGGCCATTCGTGGAGCGTGTCCAAGGCCGCCTGACTCCGGAAACGCTCATTTCCGGCCCGGGTCTCGCCCGGCTGCATTCAGCGCTGGCGCTCAGCCGCGGCGATCCGGCGGAGGCGGGGAACAGCGCGGCGATTATCGCCCGGGCCTGCGCGGATGCGGGCTCGTCCGAAGCCGAATCAGTCCGCGCTTTCTGGCGTCTCGCGGCGCGTTTTGCCGGCGATATGGCGCTGGCTTTCGTCGCGACAGGCGGCGTCGTTCTGGCAGGCGGAATATTGCCGCGCATTCTGGCACTGCTTGACGAACGGGAATTTCGCGCCGCCTTCGAGAACAAAGCGCCTTACGCGCCGCTGATGCGAACCATTCCCGCCGCCGTTCTCGTTCAAAATGATTCGGTATTGAGCGGTTTGGCGGAAATCGCCGGCGCGCCGGACCGCTACGCCATCGACTACAAGGCGCGCTTGTGGCGCTGAGGCTCAGGCGGCGTGCGAAGTCTGATTGTGAGTCAACAGCAGATAAAGCGCGGCGGGGTCTTTCGTCGCGCGCAGGCGGGCGGTGAGCCGGGGATCGCGAAACACCCGAGCCACGCTGGCCAGCGCTTTCAAATGATCCGCGCCCGCCGATTCCGGCGCGACCAGAAGAAAAATCAAATCGACCGGCGCGCCATCCTGGGCATCAAAATCAACCGGGCGCTCGAGCCGCGCAAACACCCCGAAAATGGAGCGGGCGTTCGCCAGTTTGCAATGAGGGATCGCCAACCCATTTCCAACCCCCGTCGATCCCAGCCGCTCCCGCTGAAGGACGGAATCGAAGATTCCGCGCTCGGGCAGTCCGCTAAGGCTTGCCGCGAGAGCGCAGATTTCCTGCAGGGCCTGCTTTTTGGTGTTGACCCTGAGCGCGGGCAATATCGCGTTCGCGCTGGTCAAATCGTTGAGGAGCATGCCCGAAAATCCATGTTTCAACGGCAACAGCGCGCGACAAGCAAAGTTTAAATCAGCCCGATTTTTTGCCATCCTGCCCGGCGCGGGCAGGATCCAGCCAACTGATATTTCCGTCCGGGCGCCGGTAGACCACATTCACCCGGCCGTTGGTGGCGTGGCGAAAAACAACAACCTGAGCGCCGGTTAGATCGAGATCGACAACCGCCTCGGATACCGCCATCTCCCTGAGGGTGTGCGTCTGCTCCGCGATGACGACGGGATGAAATTCGCCATCGTGGGGTTCGTCGCCCTGCGGCGACTCAATGGTCATATCCGCCATGGTTTCGGCGGCCGCCTTTTGGGATCGGCCGGCCCCATGGTGATGGCCTTTCAACCGCGACTTGTATCGGCGCAGCCGCCCCTCAAGCCGGTCCGCAGCCTGATCGACGCTGACATAGGGCTCATGCGAGCGCCCTTCAGCTTGAAGAGTGATCCCTGAAGCAAGATGCAGCACGCAATCGGTTCGGTAACCCGCGCCCTCGTGGTCGATGATCACATGGCCGGTAACCGATCCGTCAAAATAACGGCTGGTGGCCGCCTCGATCCGGTCCAACACACGCTGGCGAAGGGATTCGCCGATGCTGAAATTCTTGCCTGAAACCCGCAATACCATCGCTTGCCCGCCCCGCTTGCCCGGCCCGCTTATCGCCATCGCTTGCCGCAGCCGCGGCCTTGAGCTTCAGGCGGGTGGAAACCCCGGAATCGAAAGCTGCTTTTGCAAGCGTTAAGAGGGACGCGGCGTTAAGTCAACAGATCGGGATCACAGCGAATAAGTATCTGAATCCACGTTCTAATTCCTCTATTTGGCACGGGACAACGCAATTTGTGCGCTGTTCTGCCGGAGCGCCGTTTTTTCACGCCGGCGCTCGACCGAGGAGGAAATGTGAAGCGCTTCCCGGTACTTGGCGACCGTCCGGCGGGCGATCTCGACATTGGCGAGTTTGAGGCGCTCGACGATGGCGTCGTCCGACAAGACTTTGTCGGGCGTCTCGCCATCGATCATCTGCTTGATCCGGTAGCGAACGGCCTCGGCGGAATGGGCTTCGCCGCCGCGCGAGCCGGAGGGTATCGAAGCGGTAAAAAAATATTTGAGCTCAAACAATCCGCGGGGGCTGGCAAGATATTTGTTCGAGGTAACCCGGGAGATGGTTGATTCATGCATGCCTATCGCATCGGCGATCGTTTTGAGGTTGAGCGGCCTCAAATGATCGACGCCATGGGCGAAAAATCCATCCTGATGGCGGACGATTTCCGTCGCCACTTTTAAAATGGTGCGGGCCCGCTGCTCCAGGCTTTTGGTCAGCCAGTTGGCGTCCTGAAGGCAGGTTGTCAGAAAACTTTTGTCGGCGGGGCTGGAGGCCGACTTAGAGATGCGCGCGGCATAAGTCTGATTGACAAGGATGCGGGGCAGCCCGTCGGCATTCAGTTCGATATGCCACGAGCCGTCGGGCGCAGCGCGAACGGTGACGTCGGGCACGACGCGCTGGGTGGGTTCCTCGCCAAAAGCGCGGCCGGGTTTGGGATCGAGACGGCGGATTTCCGCCAGCATATCCAGAAGGTCCTCGTCATCGACGCCGCAGAGTTTGCGGAGGCCGGCAAAATCGCGGCGGGCGACAAGCGGCAGGTTGGCCACAAGCGCCTGCATGGCGGGATCGAAACGGTCCTTTTCGCGCAATTGGATAGCAAGGCATTCGGCTAGATCGCGCGCGCCGACGCCGCCTGGATCAAAAGTCTGAATTGTTTGCAGCACGGATTTCGCCTGTGCGATTGATGCGCCAAGGCGGTCGGCTATGTCTTCGAGAGGCGTCCGCAAATAGCCGGAATCCTCAATGGAATCGATGATAGCGTGGCCGATGAGCCGGTCCGCCGGATCGCGGCAGGCGAGCGCCAATTGACCGGTCAGATGATCGCGCAGGCTTACCCGCGCCGCGACATAGGCCTCAAGATTGGCATCTTCTCCATCCGCGCCACCCCCGGATCCGCTCCAAGAGGTGGCGGAAAGGCCCTCTGAAGAAGCGGGGAAGGCTCCAAGCTCCGCATCTTTGGCTGATCGGTCCGTTTCAAAAACATTTTCAACCTCAGTGCCGAGGTTGCTCTCAAGGGACTGCGTCCCGGTTTCCATGTCCTCCCGCGCCCAGTCGCCTTCGACCGGACCCAAATCATCGTAATCCGAGCCGCTGTCGGCGGCATCCGATTCGATTGCGCCCCTATCGGCGTCGCCGGCGGCCTCCGCCGACTCCGGCACGTCGCGTTCGCGCGCCTCCGCCGGGTCGTCCTCGCGCTCCAGCAATGGATTTCGCTCAAGCTCCGCCTCCACATAGGTGGCAAGCTCAAGATTGGAAAATTGCAGCAGCTTGATCGCCTGCAAAAGCTGCGGCGTCATTACAAGGGCCTGCCCTTGGCGCATCACAAGCTTTGCGGAAAGGCCCATACCAAACCCAGATAGATGCGAACAGAACCCGGGAAATGTCGGCCCGGTTCTTGCTTGTAGCACAAGCGGCTTGAAATTCCATGACTGGAATGAAAATTGCCTGCGCCATCAGGCCGAGCGGTTAAGAACTCATGACCTTAGCCGGGCGAGCCGGGCCGGTTCACATCCGGAAGTCTTCGCCGAGATAAAACCGCCGCACATCGGGATTGGCGACAATCTCCTCCGGCGCCCCCTCGGTGAGCACATGGCCGGAGTGGATGATATAGGCGCGGTCGATGAGGCCAAGGGTCTCCCGCACGTTGTGATCGGTGATCAGGACACCGATGCCGCGCTGTTTCAGGTGGCGAACGAGGTCTTGGATATCGCCGACAGCGATGGGATCGATGCCCGCGAAGGGTTCGTCGAGCAGCATGAAGGCGGGCTGTCCGGCAAGGGCGCGGGCGATTTCACAGCGCCGCCGCTCGCCGCCGGAGAGCGCGATGGACGGCGCCTTCCTTAGCCGCCGGATATCAAACTCTTCCAGCAGGGATTCAAGCTCCGCCGCGCGCTTGGCGCGATCCGGCTGCGTCACTTCCAGCACGGCTTTAATATTGTCCTCAACGCTTAAGCCCCGGAAAATCGAAGCTTCCTGGGGCAGATACCCGATCCCAAGGCGGGCGCGGCGGTACATGGGCAACTGCGTGATGTCATGGCCTTCCAGTTCGATGGCGCCCTTGTCCGGGCGAACGAGGCCGGTGATCATGTAAAAAACCGTCGTTTTGCCGGCGCCATTGGGTCCAAGCAGACCAACGGCCTCGCCGCGCCGGACACGCAGACTGACATCCTGCACGACAGCGCGCCCGCGATAGGATTTTCCAAGATTGTGGACCGCGAGGGTGTCCGCGCCGGAAAAAGCCGCGGTTTGGGGCGCCGGACCAGCATGAGCGAAATGAACGTCGAGGATGTCCCGCCCCAAAGGCACAGCGGTCGCCGGCTCTTGCGGCAGCGCGGCAGCGGATGATTTTGCGCGTCCGAAACCGCGCAGAAAACCGAACCTGCGGGGAAGGGCGTCATTCGATTGGGGGGAAAGCGGCGGCAATTGACTCGTTCCCGGCGCCTTCCGGCCAAACCCTTTGATTTCCGCGTTTTTAAGCGCGGCAATCCTTAGCGCGCGCGCATCGGACGCGCAATCGCCCGGATTTAGGGCTTTGGTTTTGGCTTTACCGCTGATTTGGCGTCCGGCTTTTTCTTCGTCGGGTCATCAGAGCCGGGCGTGAAAAGGCTGCTGACGCCGCCGTCGATGCGGGCGCGGCCGGTGGTGAGATCATAGACCAGCTTGGCATCGCGGTCTCCTTTAACCACATTGGCGCCCTGCGTGAGACTGACGTTGCCGAACAAATAGACCTTGTTTTCCGCCTTGTCGTAGACACCGCGGTCGCCAAAGCCGACCTGGTCTTTGGACGTGATCGTCACCGGCCCGGAGGCTTCCATGCGCCGCACTTGGCCATTGCCGGGGCCGCCGGCCGGTTCGGCACCCTGCGCTGGCGAACTTGCCATGAACAGGGTCAGGACACTGGAGCGCAGGGTCGAATCTCCCTGTTTCGCCACCACGGAGCCGGAGTAGATAAGCTTCTGTTCCTTGTCGAAATAGTCGAGCTTTTCAGCGTTGACGCTGATCGGCGCGCGCGAATTGGAGCCGGGCAGAATATTGCCGGCGCGCTGGGCGAAAACCGGCTGGGCGCCGGCGCAAATCAGCGCCCCCATAAAAACCATGCGCGTCGCGGCCGATGGCATTCTCATTTGTCGTTCTCCGTCGATTCCCCGCCGGGCGCGGCATTAAACACCGATCTGACATTGCCCTCAAACGTGATCTGCTTGCCGCTGTCGGAAATATGGATTCTATCCGCCGCGATGGTGCTTGTGCCGCTGACAACGGTGACGGGCTGATCCGACACGATGGTCCCCGCCTTGAAATCCATCGCCGCGCCGGTCATGCGCACGTCAAAACCTTTGGTGCTGTTGATGCGCACATCGCCGAGCAAATCCATATGCTCGCGCGTCGAATCATACACGCCGCTTGGCGAGGTCAGGCGCACAGTGGCTTTGTCATTGGTTTCGAACCGCGCCTCTATCTCCGTCAGCGAGATGATATTGGGCCTGCGCACATCCTGCACGCCCGACGCGGCGCGCACGTCGTAGGGTTTTCCGTCTTTTTGGAAGCCGCTGAGTTTGGGCAGCTCCAGCGTGACGTGGCTGCCGTTGAGGCGGACCTGCCCGACCGATAGGTCCTTTGGCAGGCGGCTGAACGGATCAAACAGCGTCACGAACACGATCCCGGCGACCCCGGCAAAACAGCCCGCTAAAATGGTTTTGCGCAGCAGGCGCACGCGCTTTGTGTGCCGGGCGGCGCGGGCATGGGCGCGCCAGCGCGGCGCGGGAGCTATTCCATCGGCGGAACTGGTCATAAAAAACCCGCGGCGCGCATGAATCCATCCGCTGACACAGCCCGCCCGATAAAGCCCGACGGCGGCTAAGTTGAGGCGGGCGCGGACAACGGAGACTCATTCGTGTGAGAATATGTCCTGTTCGCCCCAGCCCATCAAGTCGAGGCGGGCGCGCTCCGGCAGGAAGCGGAAACAAGCGGCGGCTATATCGAGCCGCGACTCGCGGGCCAGCATAACGTCGAGTCTGGCACGCAAAGCATGCAGGTGCAGCACGTCAGACGCCGCGTAGGCGAGCTGCGCCTCGGTCAGCGTGTCCGCGCCCCAGTCAGAGGATTGCTGCTGCTTGGACAGATCGATGTTGAGGAGCTCCCGCGCCAGGTCTTTGAGGCCGTGCCGGTCGGTATAGGTGCGGGCCAGTTTCGAGGCGATTTTGGTGCAATAGACCGGCTCAGCGGTGACGCCAAAGGCGCGGTGGAGCATGGCTATATCGAAACGCCCGAAATGGAAGAGTTTGGTGACCGCGGGGTCAGCCAGCAGCCGCTCGAGATTGGGCGCGCGTTTTTGGCCGGGCGCGATCTGAACAACATCCGCCGTGCCGTCGCCGGGGGAAAGCTGCACGACGCAGAGCCGGTCGCGGTTCAAATTGAGGCCGAGCGTCTCGGTGTCGATGGCGACACTGCCGGAGTAGCGGGAGAGATCGGGCAGATCGCCCTTGTGTTGTCGGATTGTCATGAACAGCTATCCATCGGGCAATGCTCCCTGGCGTCCGGCCCGCGGAGCGCGCCCGGCTCACGCGGGGGAGGCAGGCCGGCGGAGCGCAATCAAATGGTGCCCAGGAAAGGACTCGAACC
>JANYFM010000154.1 GCA_025362655.1 Hyphomicrobiales bacterium
GATGTCGAGCGCATCGATTTCAGGCGTGAGCGCATCGAGAATTTGCGCTTGCGTCAGCATGGTTCCCGCGAGAGCCCGCGCAGCGCCGCGGAGCCTGACAGGCGCCGCGCAGACGGCGCCGACAGCCACCGCGCAGCGCAGGCAGCGGCCGTCCTCATCGAGGGCTGCCTGGGCCGCGGCGGACACATAGGCGAAGTCGCTTTGCCGGGCGCTGATTTCCTCGAAGCCGGCGCCGATGCGGGCGCCGCTCCATGTTGGGAAGCTCAGGCCGGCGACGATGGCTCCTTCGGGGAGCGCGGTCATCATCGGGCCAAGCAGAAAGGCCTCCGCCGGCAGTGTGCTTTTCCCTTCGGCGCTTTGAAAGATCACGCTGCCGCCCAGCGCCGTCAGCACGAGCGGGATTTCGGCGGCGGGATCGGCATTGGCGAGCGAGCCGCCCAGAGTTCCGCGGCTGCGCGTCGCGGCATGGCCGACGCAGGGCAGCGCGAGGGCCAGCAGCGGCAATCGCAGCGCCAGGTCCGCATCGCGCTCCGCCTCGCATTGGCGGACAGCCGCGCCGATGACCACGCTCTCATGCGCCGCCTCGATGCGCCGCAGTTCCGTCAGCCGGGCTATGTCAATGAGCCGCGAGGGGCGGGCGAGGCGCATCGCCATCATCGGCACGAGGGTTTGGCCGCCGGCGATGATCCGCGCCTCCCCGTCATCCGCCAGCATGGCGCAGGCCTCGGCGAGCGAGGCGGGTCTGGCGTATTCGAAGGCGGCGGCTTTCACGTCCGGTGACTCCTGCGACGCTCATTGCAGTTTTCGCGCGCCGATGGCAAGCAGGGCTGCTGCCTCCAACGGGATATCCCATGGCCCTCGCCGACGAGCTCAAAAATTCGATCCGGACGATTCCTGATTATCCCAAACCGGGCATTCTGTTTCGCGACATCACGACGCTGCTCGGCAATCCCCGCGCGTTCCGCCGGGCGATTGACGAGCTTGTCCAGCCGTGGGCGGGAATGCGCATCGACAAAGTCGCGGGCATCGAAGCGCGCGGGTTCATATTGGGCGGCGCGGTGGCGCATCAATTGTCGGCGGGCTTTGTGCCGATGCGCAAAAAAGGCAAGCTCCCGCATGCCGTGGTCTCCATCGCCTATTCGCTCGAATACGGCATCGATGAAATGGAAATGCACGAGGACGCCGTCGCGGCGGGCGAGCGGGTGATTCTTGTCGATGATCTTATCGCGACGGGCGGGACGGCCGAAGCCGCCGTGAAGCTGCTCCAGCGCATCGGCGCGGAAGTCGCCGCCGCCTGTTTTGTGATTAATCTGCCGGACCTCGGGGGCGCCCGCAAAATCGAAGCTCTGGGCGTGCCGGTGCGCACGCTGATGTCATTCGAGGGGCATTGAAGCGCGGCGGACCGCCGTGCATTTAACCATATTTATTTCATAATTTTTGCACTGTTTAATTAATCGGAAAAATTTGCTTCATTAAAAATACACCAGTTCCGCCGCAAATGGCCGGTTCCGGGGTTAAATCCCGGCTTTTTCACTCAAATTTACGCAACGTTTAACCGCCGGGGCCACGTTTGCTCCCTTGGCGGTCCCGCGTCAGGACGAATGTCCGAGGGGCCGCAATTCGGGGTTGGCGTTTTGGCGAATAAAGCGGGGATGAACCATCGATCCAAGGCGGGCCGCGGTTTCCTCGCGGCGCTGCTGGGGTCGTGCTGCGTTCTTGGCGCGGGGGCGCCGGGAACCGCCGAAGCCGCGACGGCCCTCGGCAATCTGGCGGCGCGCGTCGTGGTTCAAGCGACCTGCGCTGTGACTTCTCCGGGATTGAATTTTGGCCCGCGCATCAGTCTTGCCGCCAATATCAACGTCAACGCGAGGATCACCGTTACCTGCACCAACACGATACCTTATGCTGTCGGCCTTGGGGCCGGCCTATATGGCGGCTCGGTGACAACCCGAAAAATGCAATACGCGCTGGGCGCGCAAACCATCAATTACGCGATTTATCGAAACGCCGCGCGCACTCTCAACTGGGGCAACACCGTGGGCGCCGACACGGTTGCGGGAACCGGCAGCGGCGCGGCGCAAAACCTAACGGCGCGCGGGCGGATTCCCGGGCCGCAGGTCATTACGCACGCCGGCGGCTATGCGGACACCGTGCAAATCACCGTTACCTATTGAGCCGGGTTTCCCGGTTAAACCGTTGCGCGCATGGGCGTCAGCGCCGCGCCGGTGTATTCGAAGACTTTCGCGCCATCCTGATTGAAGCCCCGCGCGCGCGCGTTGACGATGCCCCAGCCAGGCCGCGAGGCCGGGCGTTTGG
>JANYFM010000283.1 GCA_025362655.1 Hyphomicrobiales bacterium
CGGCTCTCCACGGGGTGGAGAGGCGGGCGGTTTGCGACGGGTGAGCGACGCGCAGGTGAGGAAGCTGATGGAAGAACTCCAGCAGTTTGGGCTCCTCGCCCTGCGTGAGTTTGGCGGCGGCGTCGGCGACGCCGGCGGCGCGGTGATAGCTGAAATTATGCATGAGACGGGCTCCCCGGAGCGTTCCCCGCGTTCATCTTCGCGCTGGCGTCCAGGATCGCCTCGACGATCCCCTGATAGCCGGTGCAGCGGCAGATATTGCCCTCCAGCTCGTGGCGGACGGTCTTCTCATCAGCGCCCGGCAGGCGGCGCGCGATATCGATTCCCGTCATCACCATGCCCGGGGTGCAGAAGCCGCATTGCAGGCCGTGATGATCGCGGAACGCCTGCTGCATCGGATGCAGCGTGCCGTCAGCCGCCGCAAGCCCCTCAATGGTGAGGATGGATTTGCCGGCCGCCTGAAGCGCCAGCATGGTGCAGGATTTCATGGCGATGCCGTCCACATGGATCACGCAGCAGCCGCACTGCGTGGTGTCGCAGCCGACGTGGGTTCCGGTGAGCGCGAGGTTTTCGCGGATGAACTGCACTAGCAGCGTGCGCGCCTCCACTTTTCCCGAAACGGTCTTGCCGTTCACGGTCATTTGCACGTCGTAAAGCACGCCAGCCTCCATGGGGAATGATCGAGAGGGGTTAAAGCGCTTTGCGGCGGCGGGAGCAAGGGGCGCAGGAGGGGCGCAGGAGTGGCGAACCGCCGCAGCCCAATTATTTCCTTTGAAATCAGCCGGCGCCGAACCGCGCGGGGCCGGGCTTTACACACGCCGGCCCTTCCGGCAAAAACACCCCGATCACAAGGGGCGGACATCTGATGGCGGGAATGGAACCACTCCGGCGCGCGGCGCTGCTTGGCACGCGGCTGGCGGCCGACATCGGCGGCACTTTCACGGATGTCGCGGCGTTCCGCGAGGGCACCGGGGAGCTTTTCTACGGCAAGGCCCTGTCCACCCCGCAAAAACTCGTCGAGGGCATTTCCCAAGGCGTCGACAAGGCCGGCGTGGGCTTCGCCGAGGCGGACATTTTCCTGCACGGCTCCACCATTGTCATCAACACCATGCTGGAGCGCACCGGCGCGAAGACCGCGCTGCTGATCACAAAAGGTTTCCGCGACACCTATGAGATCGGCCGGATCAACCGCCCGGATGCCTACAATCTCTTCTTCCGCAAACACTCCCCGCTGATCCGGCGCTCCCTGCGCTTCGAAGTGCCTGAGCGGCTGACCGCCGAGGGCGATGTCGACACGCCCCTTGACGAGGCCGCGGTCCACGCGATCTGCGATGATCTCGTCAAACTTGGCATCGAGGCCGTCGCCATCCTCATGCTGCACTCCTATCGCAACAACGCGCACGAGGAGCGCGTGAAAGCCATCGTTCTGAGCCGCCTGCCCGGCGCCTTCGTCTCCTGCTCCCACGAGCTGAGCCAGGAATACCGAGAGTTTGAACGCTGCTCGACTGTCGCCGCCAACGCTTATGTGGGTCCCCGCGTGCGCGATTATGTCGGCGGAATCGACGCTCATCTGGCCAAAGGCGGCTTCAAAGGATCCTTTCTGCTCGTGCAATCCTCCGGCGGCCTCTACGAATCCGCGCAGGCAAAGACCCAATGCATCCGAATGCTTGAATCAGGCCCCGCCGCCGGCGTCATCGGCGCGCGCGCGCTGTGCCGCGCTGTCGGACTGGAGGATGCCATCGGCTTCGACATGGGCGGCACCACCGCGAAAGCCGGCGTAATCTACAAAGGCGACGCGCTGACGACCGGCGCGGCGCTGGTCGGCGGCTACAACGAAGCGCTGCCCGTGCAGATTTCCATGATCGACATTTTTGAGGTCGGCACCGGCGGCGGCAGCATTGCCAGGGTGGATGCCGGCGGCGCGCTCACGGTCGGCCCGCAGAGCGCCGGCGCCTCGCCCGGCCCCGCCTGCTATGGTCTTGGCGGGCTCGAACCCACCGTGACGGACGCCAATCTGCTGCTGGGGCGCCTCGATCCCAAGCGTTTCCTCGGCGGCGAGATGGCGCTCGACGCGGCCGCCGCCGAGCGCGCCATTTTGACGCGCGTCGCGGAGCCGCTCGGAATTTCCGCGATCGCCGCCGCCGAAGGAATCCTTCGCATTGCCGCGACCTCCATGTCGTGGGCGGTCAAGGGGGTTTCCACAGAGCGCGGGCTGGACGCGGCCGCTTTTCCGCTGATCGCCTATGGCGGCGCCGGGCCGCTGCACGCCAGCGCCGTGGCGCGCGAAATCGGCACGCCGCGCGTCATTGTGCCCCGCTCGCCCGGCCATTTCTGCGCCTTCGGGATGCTGTTCTCGGACCTGCGCTACGATTATGTGCGCACCGCGCCGATGCGCCTTGCCGAAGCCTCTTTCGCGGACATTGAGGCCCTCTATGCGGGCATGATCGCCGAAGGGATGAAAGCGCTGGAGGGCAGCGGCGTCGCCACAGCCGACACCGCCATCGCCCTCGCTGCCGACATGCGCTACGTCGGCCAGGAGCATTCCGTCACCATCGAGCTTTCCCAGGCGCTGTTCGCGGCGCAGGACCGCGGCGCCATCAAACAGCGCTTCGATGATGTGCATCTGCTGCGCTACGGCACCTGCGCCCCGAAGGAGCAGTCCGAAATCGTCAGCCTGCGCGCCACCGTCACCGGAGTGATGAAAAAGCCTGAGCTGGCGAAAATCGCCGCCGGCGGCGCCGAGCCCCCGGGAGCGGCCCGCCTTCCGCCCCGCCAGGTCTGGTTCACGGAGACCGGGGGCGCCGCGTCCACGCCGGTGTTCGCCCGGGCAGCCCTTCTCGCGGGCAACCGCATCGAGGGGCCCGCGCTGGTCGAAGAGCACGCCTCCACCACTGTCGTGCTGCCCGGCGACCGGCTTGAGGTCGACGCGTTCGGCAATCTCGTCATCGAAATCGGAAGGAACCGCTGATGAGCGCGCAACCCAAATCCCCGGCCGGGCCGGACGCGGTTCTCACCGCGATCATCCGCAACGGCGTCCTCGCGGTGACCGAGGAAATGAAAACCAACCTCATGCGCACCGCGTACAATATGATCATCTACGAGGCGCTGGATTTCACCGTCGGCCTGTTCACGCCCGCCGGCGACACCGTCTCCATCGGCCTCGGCCTGCCCATGTTCATCCGCGGCATGTCGCAGACCGTGAAACGCAAAATCGAGCATTTCGGCTTTGATAATATGAAGCCCGGCGACATCTACGTCACAAATGACGCTTATCTCACGGGCAGCCACCTCAACCATTTCACCTTCACCATGCCAATCTTCCACGAGGGCGTCCTCGCGGGCTTCACCTGCTGCATGGCGCATTGGCAGGATGTCGGCGGCGCGATTGGCGGGGTCACCACAGATATTTATTCCGAAGGGATACAAATCCCCATCATGCGCTACCAGAACGCCGGCGTTGTGAACGAGGACCTCGTCGAAATCATCCGCATGAACGTGCGCATTCCCGAGCGCGCCATGGGCGATCTGCGCGCTCAAGTAACCGCGGTGAAAACCGGAGAGCGCCGTTACATCGAGCTGCTGAACCGCTACGGACGCGCCGAAACGCTGGCCGCCATCGCCGCGATCATGGACCAGTCCGAGGCCCGCGCCCGCGAGCGGACCCGCAAAATCCCCGACGGAACCTACGAGGCCGAAGCCTTCATGGACGATGACGGCGTCGATATCGGCCGCCGCGTGCCGATCAAAGTGCGCATCATCATCGAGGGCGACGAGGCGACGATCGATCTCACCGAAGTCAGCAAACAGGTGCGCGGCTTTTTCAATTCCGGCGAGACCACGGGCTACGCCTGCGCCGAAGTCGCCTACAAATGCCTGACGTCTCCTACCGATTACCCGATCAATCAGGGCTCGTTCCGGTCGCTCAACGTCAAGCTGATCCCTGGCACGATCGTCAGCGCGGTGCGTCCGGCCGCCATGCGGCAATGGATGTGCTATCCGATGACCATCGTTGATAGCATCTTCAAGGCATTGGCCCCTGCCATCTCCGACGAGGTGATCGCGGGCCATCACGCCGATCTCATGGTCATAAGCATGTGGGGCATTTCGCCGAAGGAC
>JANYFM010000310.1 GCA_025362655.1 Hyphomicrobiales bacterium
ATTCCACGGGAGAATAACGAGATAATCGGGCTTTAGCCCGCCGATTTTCGCGGGGCTCAGGATGGGAATGTGCGTGCCGGGCGTTAGCTTTCCCTGTTTGGAGGGCGCGCGGTCGTAGATTTCCCGGATGGCGGGAAAGCCCACGCCGCAGAAATTGAGGAACGTGCTGCCTTTGGCGGCGGCGCCATAGCCGGCTATGGTTTTGCCGTCTTTCGCGGCTTGCGTCACGAAAGCCAAAAAGGAGGCTTTCACCGCCGCTATTTGCGCGTTGAAGCCCTGGTAGCCCGCGATTTCGTCCAGCTTGCGCCCGTGCTCCAGAGCGCGCAGCGCGGCAACGCCGGGCAGTTCCGGATGCGCCGCGTCCGCGTGACAGACAAACAGCCGCAGCGAGCCGCCGTGGGTGGGCAGCTCCTCCGCGTCAAATACGCGAAGCCCGGCGGCCGCCATTATTTTTTCAACGCTGAAAAGGGACAGGTAGAAAAAATGCTCATGATAAATGGTGTCGAACTGTGTGTGCCCGATCAGATTCATCACGTGCGGAAATTCAAAAGTCGCGACACCCTGGGGCGCGAGCAGCCCGGCGAAGCCCATTGTGAAATCGCGGGTGTCCGGCACATGCGCCAGCACATTGTTGGCGGCGATGAGATCGGCCTTTTTGCCGCGCGCGGTCAGACGCTTGGCGGTCTGCGCGCCGAAGAACGCGACTTCCGTCGGCACGCCCGCCGCGAGCGCCGCGGCGGCGACATTGGCGGCGGGCTCGACGCCCAGCGCGGGAATGCCCGCGGCGATGAAATGTTGCAGCAGGTATCCATCGTTGGAGGCGATCTCAACGACAAGCGATTGCGGGCCGAGGCCAAAGCGCTCAATCATCGCCCCGCTGTAAGCCTTCGCGTGGGCGACCCAGCCCGCGGAGGCGGAGGAGAAATAATCATAGTCCGAGAAGATGGCGTCCGGGGGCACGGAATCGTCGGCCTGCACAAGCAGGCATTGCGCGCAAACCCTGGCGATGAGCGGGTATTTTCGCTCCCCCGCGATCCCATCCGGCAGCAGGTTGCGGTTGGCCAGCGGCGACAGGCCGAGATCGGCGAATATATGTTTGAGGCCCGCGCCGCAAAAACGGCAGGCGGGCGGGCGGGATGCGAGGGTCATGGGCGCATATAGTCCGCAATCGACGCCAATGTGAAGGCGCGCATGTCGTCTCCCCGCGCGTGGGCGAGATACCATTCAGCCGTCGCCGCAATGGCTTTGGCGCCGGTCAGCTTGTCGCGAAAGCCGAGGCAGGCGCGGGCGCGCGAGCTGTCGAGCGCGAGGGCTTGCATCTCGCGCGGCTGCGGTCCTTCCGCCAGGCGCCAGCCGGGCGGCGCGTGGAGCGCCTTCTGCATGGCTTTGACCAGCGCTTCGACAGGCATGGCATTCCCGCCCGACGGGCCGAAATTGAGGGCTGCGGGGGGATTGCGCCCGGTGGCCAGCGCCTCGGCATAGGCGAGGTAGCCGCTCAGGCAATCGAGCACGTGCTGCCAGGGCCGCGTCGCGAGGGGATTGCGCAGCACGACGGGCTGGCGGGCGCGCATGGCGCGGTAAATGTCCGGCACAATACGGTCTTGCGAAAAATCGCCGCCGCCGATGACATTGCCGCCGCGGGCGCAGGCCACGGGCATGCCGGCCGGCCCAAAATAGGTGCGCGCATAGGAGGCTGTGACGATTTCAGCGGCGGCCTTGGAGGCGGAATAGGGATCATGGCCGCCGAGCGGGTCCGACTCCAAAAAGGCGTGGCCGGCGCCGGCGTTTTCATAGACTTTGTCGGTGGTGACGATCAGCGCCGCCTCCAGATGGGGGGCTTGCCGAAGCGCCTCCAGCACATGCGCCGTGCCCATGATGTTGGCGGCGAGGGTTTCCAGCGGGGCGGCGACGGAGCGCCGGACCAGCGCCTGCGCCGCCATGTGCAGCACGATTTGCGGTTTGGCGGCGGCAACGGCCCGGCGGACGGTTTCGAGATCGCGGATGTCGCCGATCGAGCTTTTGACCAAAGCGTTGACGCAGGCGATTTCATAGAGGCTTGGGCCGGGTTCGGGCGCCAGCGCCAGCCCGTGGGTTTCCGCGCCCAGTTCATGCAGCCACAGCGCGCACCACGCGCCTTTGAAGCCTGTGTGGCCGGTCAGCAGCACGCGCTTGCCGCTCCAGAAGGCGGGGTCGACGAGCGCGGTCATGCTCACCAGGCCTTCCAAGGCGCGCGGCCGCCCGCCCACAGGGCCTCCAGAGTGTTCTTGTCGCGCAACGTGTCCATCGGCTGCCAAAAGCCCGAATGGCGCCAGGCCATCAGCTCGCCGTCACGCGCGAGGCTTTCCAGCGGCGCGGCCTCCCAGGGGGTTGCGTCGCCGTCAATGCGGCCCAGCACGGCGGGATTGAGCACAAAGAAACCGCCGTTGATCAGCGCTTTGTCGCCCGGCGGTTTCTCGATGAAATGATCGACGCGGTCGCCGGTCATCGACAGGGCGCCGTAACGGCCCGGCGGCGCCACGGCGGTCAGCGTCGCCATTTTGCCGTGGGCGCGGTGAAAAGCGGCGAGCGCGCTGATATCGACATCGGCCAAGCCATCCCCGTAGGTGAAGCAGAAGGGCTCGCGGGGGTCGAGATAGCGGGCGGCGCGCTTCAGCCTGCCGCCGGTGAGGGTTTGCTCGCCGGTATCGACGAGGGTGACGCGCCACGGCTCGGCGCTGGTCTCATGGAAGGTGGTTTCGTTGGAGCGCGCGTCGATGGTCACATCTGAATTGTGCAGAAAATAATTGGCGAAATATTCCTTGATCATATAGCCGCGATAGCCGAGGCAGACGACGAATTCGCTGATGCCGTGAGCCGCATAAATTTTCATGATGTGCCAGAGGATCGGGCGTCCGCCGATCTCGATCATGGGTTTGGGGCGCAGATGGGATTCCTCGGAAATCCTTGTCCCCATGCCGCCCGCGAGTATGACCGCTTTCATATTCAGTCCCCGCCGGCCGGTTGAGGCGCGACGCGCCGCAGGGGAAAACCCTTGCCCTTTTTGACCGCGCCGGGCAAGCGCGCGGGGTTTAACACGCGGTTAACCGCCTTCGAAAACACGCTGTAAACCATTAACAAAAACACGCGCTCCGTGAACCCCGCCCGGGCGCGCCGGCAAGGTCTTGTTAAGCGTGCGGACGCCTAGATGCCCCTGCGTCACCCTGTATCCCCGTTCCGGGGCCGGGCTTTGGGCGGCGCGCGGAAGGGGAGCCGCCTTCCGCAAGACTTTGGGTTGGGGCTTCGCCCTGCGGGAGCGCCGGGGCAAACGAGAGAGCGAAACATGCGTAAATTCGGTCTGGTTGTGTTGGGAATGACGGCGCTGGCGGGCGCCGGCGGCGCGTCCGCCGCCTCGCTGCAGATTTCACCCATTCTCGTCGATGTGCCGGCCGAAGGGCCCGCGGCGACGACAGTGACTCTGCATAACAACGGCAACAGGCCTGTCGCGGCGCAATTGCGGGTGTTCCGCTGGTCGCAGGAGGGCGGCCAGGATCAATACGAGGAGACCACCGATGTCGCGGTGAGCCCGCCGATGGTGACGATGAAGCCCAGCGGCGATTATGTCATCCGCGTTGTGCGCTCCAGCCGCGCGCCGATCCGCGGCGAGGAAAGCTATCGCCTCGTCGCCGACGAACTGCCCGATGCGGCGGCCAAAGCCTCCGGCACGGTCAACCTGCTGGTTCGCCATTCGGTGCCGGTTTTCTTCCGCTCGGCCAGCGCGTCGGCGCCCTCGATGACATGGAACATCGCCAAAAAGGGCGGCCGTCTCGTGGTCGAG
>JANYFM010000315.1 GCA_025362655.1 Hyphomicrobiales bacterium
CACGGTCACCTGGTCGCGGCCTTCCATTGGCGCATCCCCCCGCGAAATCGCCAGCGCCTCGGAAATGCGCAGGCCCGCGCCATAGAGCAATCCAAATACTGCCGCGTCGCGGGCCAGCACCCAAGCGGGACGGCTTTCGCCTTCGCGGCTTTCGGCATTTGTCACACTGCGGGCGGCGGAGGCGGCCAGCGGTTTGGGCAGCGTGCGGCCGATTTTCGGCGTTCGCACGGAGGAAAGCGCCGGGGCTTTGCCTTTCCCGGTCCGTTCAAGGTGGCGGGCGAAGGAGCGAACTCCCGCCAGCATCCGCAGCAGGGATCGGCTTTGAATGCCCTCAGCGCGCCGTCTTGCCATAAAAGCGCGGATATCGGCAGGGCTCAACGCGGAAAAAGTCACGAGATCCGGCTTTTCGTCATTGCGCGCATGCAAAAATTCCAAGAATTGCCTGAGATCGCGTGAATAAGCTTCGATCGTGTGGGGGGACATCCGGCGCTCCGCGACCAGATGGCTTAGCCAGCGCAAGGCTTCCGCGGCGAGGTCCGGCGCTGCGTGCGGAAAGGCAAGCGTGCTCTCCCCGCCCGCGGGATTGGCGTTCGAATCGGCTGATGGCCCGCTCATGCCGCCAGATTGGAACGGGAAACCTAATGAAGGGTTGCTCAGGCCCCCGCCTGAATCTGCGTGATGGCTGTGGCCATCAGCTCGTCCATGGTGCGGCGGATCTGATGATCGGACTGGACGACGCCCGCCGCGTCGAAGTCCTTGCGGATTTTGCGGAAAACGTCCTCGTCTCCGGCCTCCTCCAAGTCGGCGATGATGACCGCTTTGGCGTAAGCGTCGGCATCCGCGCCCGATTTGCCGAGTTTTTCAGCCGCCCACAGGCCCAGCAGCTTGTCCCGCCGCGCCGAGGCTTTGAAACGAAGTTCCTCGTCATGCGCGAACTTTTTCTCAAATCCGTCCTCGCGCTTGTCGAAAGTGCTCATTCCGCCGTCTCCTCATTGCAGTCCGCTTCCCGCTGGAAGCCGGGGACATCATATAATCGCCGCTGCCGGACTTTCCTAGCCGGCATCGGCCCGATTGCGGCGCCGGTTGGTTTCTGTGGGCGGCGCATGCGTCACATTGTGCCCCAAGGTTTGATCGGCTAAGGCTGATGCAGCGACGTTGCCCCGAAACCAAGGTTTCCGCGGGCGCAGCGCCCACCGTAGCCACGCACAGGCTTCCGCGTCACCTGAATCCGGGTGGCCGGGGACCCAAACAGGAGCTTCGGACCGCCTATGGATATTCTCAAGCCACGGTTGATCCCCATGAACCGCCGCCGTCGCATCTACGAAGGCAAGGCCAAGGTCCTTTATGAGGGGCCTGAACCGGGCACGCTGATTCAGCATTTCAAGGACGACGCGACCGCCTTCAATGCCAAAAAGCACGAGGTGATCGACGGCAAGGGCGTGCTTAACAACCGCATTTCCGAATTCGTCTTCCAGCACCTCAACGACATCGGCGTTCCCACTCATTTCATCCGCCGGCTGAATATGCGTGAGCAGTTGATTCGCGAGGTCGAGATCGTTCCGCTCGAAGTCGTCGTGCGCAATGTGGCGGCAGGCTCCCTGTCAACGCGCCTCGGCATTGAGGAGGGCACGCAGCTGCCCCGCTCGATCATCGAATTTTATTACAAGAATGACGGGCTCAATGACCCCATGGTCTCCGAGGAGCACATCACCGCTTTTGGATGGGCCAATCCGCAGGAGATTGACGACATCATGGCGCTGGCCATCCGCGTCAACGACTTCCTCTCCGGGCTGTTTCTCGGTGTCGGCATCCGGCTCGTTGATTTCAAAATGGAATGCGGCCGGCTTTGGGAGGGCGATCTCATGCGCATCGTCGTCGCCGACGAGATTTCCCCCGATTCGTGCCGGCTCTGGGACATCAAGTCGAACGACAAGCTCGACAAAGACCGTTTCCGCCGCGACATGGGCGGCCTCGTCGAGGCCTATACGGAAGTGGCGCGCCGGCTGGGCATCATGAACGATGGCGAGCCGCCGCGCGGCACCGGCCCAAAACTGGTGAAATGATATCCGGAATGCGGGCGCGCCTCCGGGCGTTTCCCGCAGGTTGAGATGGGTCCATGAAAGCGCGCGTCACCGTCACACTGAAAAATGGCATTCTCGATCCCCAGGGCAAAGCCATTGAGGGCGCGTTGAAATCGCTCGGCGTCGAGGGCGTTTTGAGCGTGCGGCAGGGCAAGGTGTTCGACATCGAGCTTGCCGCCGGCGACAAAGTCCGCGCGGAGGCATCGCTGAAAGCCGCCTGCGAGAAGCTTCTGGCGAATATGGTTGTCGAGAATTACCGGGTTGAGATCGTCTGAGATTCGCATGAACGCCGCCGTTCTCCTTTTTCCTGGCATTAACCGCGAACGCGATGCCGCGCGCGCTGTGTTGCAAGCCTCCGGCAAGCCGGCGAAAATTGTATGGCACGGGGATCATGAATTGCCCGCCGGAACCGACCTCGTGATCGTGCCGGGCGGCTTCAGTTATGGCGACTATTTGCGCTGCGGCGCCATAGCAGCCCGCGCCAACATCATGGACGCGGTGCGCGCCCATGCCGGGCGCGGCGGATATGTGCTGGGCATCTGCAACGGGTTTCAGATTCTTTGCGAGAGCGGTCTTTTGCCAGGCGTGCTGATGCGCAACAAGGATCTGAAATTCATCTGCAAAATGCAGCACCTCAAAACCGGGCGCAACGACACCGTCTTCACGAAGCGCTACGCCGAAGGGCAGGTCATCAAAGTGTGCATCGCGCACGGTGAGGGCAATTACGCAGCGGATGAATCCACAATCTCCCGGCTCGAAGGCGAAGGCCGCGTGGCCTTTCGCTATTGCGACGCGCAGGGCCGCGTGGGCGGCGACGCCAATCCCAACGGCTCAGCCCGCGACATTGCCGGAATCTATTCGGAAAAACTCAATGTTCTCGGCCTGATGCCGCACCCGGAAAATCTTATCGATCCGATGGTTGGGGGCATCGACGGCCGCGGCATGTTTGAGAGTCTGGCGCTGATTTCACGCGCCGCGTGACATGCCGTTTTAAAGCGCGGGCCGGCGTGCAAGCGTCCGGCAAACAAGACGAGAGGCCGATTTCCTTGCTGCGCAACGAACCCGAGATCACGCCGGCGCTGGTCGCCGAACACGGCCTGAAGCCGGACGAATACCAGCGCATCCTCAAGCTCATCGGCCGCGCGCCGACGTTCACGGAGCTTGGCATATTCTCGGCGATGTGGAACGAGCATTGCTCCTATAAATCCTCGCGTCTGCATCTGCGCAAGCTTCCCACGAAAGCGCCTTGGGTCATTCAGGGCCCGGGCGAAAACGCCGGGGTGATCG